>PLEH01000265.1 GCA_003136395.1 Phenylobacterium sp. | reverse complement strand
CATCGGAGGAAGGGGGGTCTGCGAACAGCTTGCCGATGGCCTCGGCGCGGCGTTGCCGCGCGAGGACCTGGGCGATGTAGCCCTTGTCGGTGATCTCTCCGGACGCCGCGTCCGGGGCGTCGGGCAGGACGATGGCCCGCGCCACCCGGCCGCCGGCGCCCCGGGCCCTGGCGTTGAAGGCCTCCAGGCCCGCGCGCACGGCGACGACGATGCCCGGGGGCGACATGTGCGGATTGGGATAGAGCAGCAGCCCCACCGCCTCCTGCCCCTCTCCGCAGACCACCGCGTCGGTGACCGCGCCGCCGATGGCGCCCACTGCTCCGATCCGCAGGTCGCCGACGGCCACGAAGGAGCCCGTCGCCAGCTTGAAGTTCTCGGAGAGCCGGCCGTCGAAGACCATGCCCTGGCTCGGATCGTCGGGATCCACGAACCGCGCCGCGTCGCCAATCACATAGAAACCCTCGTCGTCGAAGGCCCTGGCGGAGAGTTCCGGCTGGCCCAGATAGCCGGCGGTGATCTGCGGGCCCTTCACGCGGAAATCGAGCTTGCCGGCCTGCGGAACCAACCGCACGGAGGTTCCCGGTATCGGCAGGCCGATCAGGCCCATCGTCTCGTTGGGCCAGTGGACGTTGCAGGCGGTGGGGCCGGTCTCGGTGGCGCCGTAGCCCGAGCCGAAGCTGATCTTCTCGCCGACCGTGCGCACCGCCACGGCCTGGATCCGGTCGGCTGTCGCCTGGCCGAGCGCGGCGCCGCCATACTGCAGCAACCGCACCTGCTCGAAGAACCGCCGGGCCAGACCCTGATCCTTCTCCAGTTCATCGACGAACAGCATCCAGCCGGCCGGGACCATGTTCTGATAGGTGGGCGAAACCTCGCGCAGGTTCCTGACCGTCTCGCCGAACCGCGCGGCCGTCGGCTGGCCGTGGTCGATATAGAGCGTGCCGCCCCGATGGACGGTGTTGTGCAGGATCGAGTTGGCGCCCAGGCTGTGGCTCCACGGCGCGGAATTGACCATCACTGGCGGGTCGGGATCGTCGAAACAGGCAGTGATCTGGGCAGAGTTCAGGCAGACGTTGTCGTGGCTGCAGATCACCGCCTTCGGGTGGCCGGTGGAGCCCGAGGTCAGAAGGTACTTGGCCGGGTCGAAGGGCCGGGCCCTCGGCGCCGCGGCCCGACCCTTGAGCATCCGTCCGAAGGGCGTGTCGTGCGGGCGCGGGGTCTTCGAGGCGATCACCGGCAGCCCGGCCAGGCCAGGCGCGGACAGGCCCTCGGCGAAGAGGGCGGCGTCGTCGGTGTAGACGCAGGCGGGCTTCAGCACTGCGCAAGCGCGCGCCAGGCGCTGCGGGTTGGCGCCCTTCAGGCCGTACTGCGGCGAGACCGGGGCGATCGGCATGCCCAGGCTCATGGCCGCGTAGCTGATGAGGGCGTTGTCGAGGCCGTTGTTGGCCAGGATCAGCAACGGGCTCTGGCCCACGACGCCCATGGCGAGAAGTGAGCCCGCGATCGCCTGCGTCTGCTCGTGGGCCTCGGCGTATGTCACGGTGCGCCAGCCCTCGCCGGACCTTTCGGCCAGCCACACACGGCCCGGCGCCTGCATCGCCCAGTGCGCGAGCGCCGCGGTCATGGTCGTGAACCGGGTCGAATAGGGCGTGGGATTGGTCAGCACCATCTCGCCGCCGGCGCGATGGTCGACATCGAGGCGACGCGGCGCATAGCGCGGGTCGCGGAAGCGGGCTTTCTGGGTTGCGCGGTCACCGTCCATCTGGGGAGCCTTATTCCAAGCCCAGGCGGCGATGGGAAGGCTCAGTAGGTGAGGCGGCCCAGACGATGGGCCAGGAACATGCGTTCCGCCGGCGCGGGACCGAGGGCCAGCGCGGCCCTGAGCGCGGCAAGGCCCGTCTCCGGCGTCTGCGCCTCGCCCACCGCCACGGCCTCGCCGATCGGCGCGCAGTCCAATAGGCGCCCGTCCTGTTCGCACAGCGGGATCATGGCCCCCTTGTCGTCCAGCCGCGCCGGGCGCCGGCCTCCAGCAGCTCCGCGCCCAGCCGCATGTGCGCCGCGGCGATTTCCTGCATCGCCGACGGGTCGCTGATGGTTTCGTCCGAATAGATGATCAGCAGATACTGCATGGGGGTCCTCTCCCATTGAGCCAGCTTGACCGACGCGAAGCGCCGCGTCACGGGAGAGACGCGCGACCTCGGCCGGATTCGACAGGCGCCTTGCGAATCCGACGCCCGGGCGGCGGCGGCAGGTTTTCCAGGAGCCTGCGCAGGTCGGCGACCGCCCGGGCGGCGGTGGAGCGGCGCTGACGCCAGACCAGCAGGCCGACGGCGACCAGGGTGGCGGCGATGAAGGCTGCCGGGCCGAACAGCCAGGCCGCTGCGGCCAGGGCGAAATAGTAGCCCCGCACGCCGGAGTTGACCGAGTGGAGCGCCGGATTGAGCAGGCGGCCGGCGACATCGCCGAAGGCCTGCAGAGTGGCCTCGTCGGCGTCTTCCGGCGTCGCCCCGATCGCGGCCAGGACATAGTTCAGCTGGCGGATTCCCCAGATGAAGTCGAGCAGGCCTCGGGCCAGGGTCAGCACCACCAGGGCCAGCTGGCCCTCGAAGAGCAGCCGCGAGGAGGTCTTGATCACCTCCAGGCTGGAGACGTTGCGGAAGGTCTGCTGGCCGCCGAACAGAACCCCACCCGCCGCGGCGATCAGGATCAGGTTCGACGAGGCGAAGAACGACGACGAACTGAGGGTCTGGGCGAGCAGCTGGGCGTCCAGGAACCGGTTCTCACGCCGCACCATTTTGTGCATCCAGGCGCCGCGCACGACCATCAGGTCGGTGTTGATCACCGCCCCTCCGCGCCGGCCGAGCAGGATCAGGAGCGGCTGGTAGAACAGCCAGCAGACCGCGAAGAAGCTGAGCGCGGCGATATTCAGCGGGCTGAGGCTTAGGGGTCCGAGCTCAATCATCGTCGATCAGGCTGGTGAGGTTGGTGTTGCGAAGCCGCGCCGCGGCGACGGCGCCCGCGAACATGACGATGGTCACATAGACATAGAAGCCGCTCTCGACCTTGGCCTGCTTCAGCCAGCCGGCGACATATTCCGCCGTGCCGCCGAAGAGGGCGTTGGCCAGCGCATAGGGCAGGGAAACGCCCAGCGCCCGGACGTGAGCCGGGAACAGCTCGGCCTTGACCACCGCGTTCACCGCCGAATAGCCGGAGTGGCAGAGCACCAGGATCATGATCAGGCCGAAGGCGGCCAGCGCCGAGGTCGAGTGCGAGATGGCGGTCATCACCGGGTAGGTGGCGAGCGCGCCCAGGCCCAGCCCCACCGCCATGGTGGTCTTGCGGCCCACCCGGTCCGAGAGCCAGCCGACGCCCGGCTGGATCAGCATATAGAGCACCAGCACCCCCGCCATGATCGCGGTGCCGGTGTCTTTGGAAAAGCCCGCGGTGTTGACCAGGAATTTCTGCATGTAGGTCGTGTAGGCGTAGAAGGCCAAGGACCCGGCGGCGGTCAGCACCAGGACGATGGCGAACTCCCGGGGATGCTCGCGGACCAGGGTCATGGTCCGCCCGCGCTCCGAGGTCGCCGAGGTCTCTTTGAGATAGGAGCGGGTCTCGTCGAGTCCCGTGCGGATCCAGAAGACCACGATGGCCAGGAGGCCGCCGATGGCGAAGGGAATGCGCCAGCCCCAGGCCGCCAGGTCGGCCTTCGAAAGCACATGCTGCAGCACCACCAGCACGACCAGGGCCGCCACCTGGCCGGCGATCAGGCTGGTGTACTGGAAGGACGACCAGAAGCCGCGGCGGGCCTTGCCAGCCATCTCCGACATGTAGGTGGCGCTGGCGCCATATTCGCCGCCCAGCGACAGACCCTGGACGAGGCGCGCGGCGAGCAGGCCAAGCTGCGCCAGAACCCCGATCGTCGCATAGGTCGGCAGGACGGCGATGGCGAAGGAGCCCAGGCTCATCAGCGCCACCGAGAGCGTCAGGGCGGCGCGACGGCCGGCCCGGTCGGCGTAGACGCCCATCAGCCAGGCGCCGAGCGGTCGGGCGATGAAGCCCGCGGCGAAGATGGCGGCGGTCTGCAGCTGCTGGGCGACGGCGTCGCCCTTGGGGAAGAACAGCGCCGCGAAATAGAGGCTGGTGGAGGAATAGGCGAACCAGTCGTACCATTCGACCAGATTGCCCGCCGAGCCGCCGAGGATCGCCTTGATCCGCGCCAGAGCCGACATCGTCGCCTCTTGGGGCGCGTCCGCCGTTGCCGTCCCAGCCTGCGCCATGAATCCCCCGAACGCTCGAGAGCGACGCTAGGCGATTTTCAGGTCCGCGTCAGGCCGCGTCAGGGGGCTTGCGCTAAATCCGTCCGAGCAGGACGAGCACGATGATGATCACCAGGATCAGGCCGAGGCCGCCGCTCGGATAATAGCCCCAGTTGCGCGAGTGACCCCAGGTCGGAAAGGCGCCGACCAGCAGCAGCACCAGTATGATGATCAGGATCAGGCCCACGGCGTCGTTCCTCCGGATGATGTCCCGAGAGAAAACACGCCGCTAAGGTGAAGGTTCCGATCCTCCCCTCTTGGGGGAGGGGGACCATGCGCAGCATGGTGGAGGGGGGCGGCTAGTCCGCCGCGTCGGCGGTGTGCAGGTGGGCGTCGGTGTCCTTGACGCCCAAGGCGTACATCATCCCGACCCAGCCGCCCTTGACCCGGGGCAGCACCAGCAGTGTGAGGATCGCCAGGGGAATCAGGATGATCGGCAGGGAATAGGCCGGATTGCGCCAGACGACCGGGAAAAACAGCATCGGCGCCACGATCAGGTGACCGACCAGCAGGATGGTCAGATAGGCCGGGCCGTCGTCGGCCGGATAACGGGCGAGGTCGGTGTCGCAGTCCGCGCAGCGGCCGTTCACCTTCAGGTATTTCCAGAACAGCTTGCCATGGCCGCAGGCCGGGCAGTGGCCGGCAAGGCCCCGGAAGACCGAGCGCCGCAGCGGATGAACGATTTCGGACATGGCGGTGATATGGGCTCACAGCGCCGGGATGGAAACCCCTGCCGGCGCATCCGCCGCACATGTGGCGGTCCCTAATGTGTCGCGACGTTCGTGAGTTTTCGGACCGGTCGGCCGGCGTCTACTTCTTGACGTCGTCGGCGGTCTTGGTGACGGCCTTTCCGGCCGCCTGGACGTCCTTGCCCACGCCGGCCACGGTGTTGCAGCTGGCCACCAGCAGGGCGGACATCGCCGCCGCGAGCACGATCAGTTTGCGCATCGAAGATTCCCCGGAAGTCGACAGGGATTTCCACGATGCGGCCCTCACAGTCAAGCTCGGCGCGTCGAGGCGGCGGCCCGAAGCTCAGGCGGCGTCATCGCGTTATTCGCCTGTCAGCCGAACTTTGTGCGCCCGTCGCCGGTTGAGGAGGCGGATCGGGGCAGGCGTCTCCGGTCCGTGACCCGAAAGTTCAAAAAAGGAGACCGGCGCATGCCTGGCGACAGCGGCTATATCGACACGCCCGAGGAGGCGGCGCTTGCGCCGTTCCGCTGCTATGCGGCCTTCCTCGCCTGGACACATGAGGGGGCGCTGGCGATCAGCCAGGCCGCCGCGGAGACCACTGCGAACCTAGTGGGCCTCGGGGCGCAACAGGCCCGGATCCGGTTGGATTGGACCCAGGCCGCCGGTCGCGCGCTGGCCGATCTGGCGAGTACGGCCCTGGACGCCCAGGCGGCCGAACACGGAAGTCTTGAGTCGGGAAACCACACCCAGGAGGTTGCGATGAGAGTGAGCGATTGCATGACCCGCGAGGTCAAGATCGTCGACCCCAATGACACCATCGCCGGCGCGGCGAAGACCATGGCCAAGCTCGACGCCGGGGCCTTGCCGGTGGGCGAGAATGACCGGCTGGTGGGCATGATCACCGACCGCGACATCGCCATCCGCGCGGTGGCGGCCGGAATGGGCCCGCAGGCCAAGGTCGGCGATGTGATGAACGCCGAGGTGAAATACTGCTTCGAGGACCAGGACGTCGACGAGGTCCTGCGCAACATGGGCGAGTTGCAGGTGCGCAGGCTGCCGGTGCTGAACCGCGACAAGCGCCTCGTGGGGATCGTGTCGCTCAGCGACATGGCTGGCAACGGCGAGGCCAGGCGCGCCGCCGACGCGCTCAGCCACATCTCCCGGCCGGGCGGCCTCCACTCCCAGACCGCGCACTGACGATCGGGGGACCCCACATGTCCAGCACTTCGTCCGGCTAGCTCCGCTCGAACACCATCACGCTCGGCCTGTCGCTGCCGGGAACGTGCGTCGTGATCGTCAAGGTCGTCAGATCGGCTGAGAGCCCAATCGTCTCGGTATCAGTCACCTTCCCGTTGGTCTTGTCGGTAATCACGAGCGTGCGCTCGTTCACCCGCTGGGCCGAAGAGGACGAGCCTCGGTACACGGCCAGCCCCTCGAAAGGGTAGTCCTTACCGTCGAACTTCACGTCTTGCGTCTTTTTTTCCAAGTCCGTGATGAAAGACAGGCCGTCCCCCTGGAACGCCTTCACCTGAAACGGAAAGGGCGAGTTCATCGTCTCCTTGATGCTCCACCAGTCTGCTGCGAAGCCCGATCCGCCGCCGCTGCGCCGGTAGACGAAATCCACACTGTACAATGCACCGCTGGCCCCAAACTGGCGGAAATAGTCGGTGAGCGTGCGGCCGTCCTTCGAGAGCTTCCACGTCGCCTTGAGCAGCAACCGGCCGTCTTTCTTGCGCTCGACGATCCAGGTGTCGGCCGCTTCAGGCTTCACCGACAGCAGGGTCCCGCCGTAGCCCCCGGATTGATCGCTGCCGTCCACCACGATGGTCTCGGCGCCGCCGCCGAAATCGAACGCGTATTTGGCGCCGCCCTTGCTCTCGACCTTCATCTGGTCGGGCATTCTGGTCTTCGATGGGTTGAGTTTCCACTCGCCGATGAAGGGGCTGTCCGCCGCCCATGCCGTGCCCGCCGCCAGGCAAACCGCTGGCAGGATTTTGACAATCCGCTTGAACATCTCCCTCCCTCCCTGTCCTCGGAAGCGCGCCTATGGCCATCTTTATCGCCAAGCTGCACGATAAGATGGTCTTGTATCGTTCGACAATCAGGACGCGACGATCACCGCGCCGGGGTTCTCGATCTCGCGATCTGATTTCAGGAACGGTGCGAAACCCGGCCAGGCGCCTTTGAACACCGCGCGCATCGATGACGGGCCTGCACAGGTCCTGCGCGACCAATTTTCCCTTGGATTTCATCAATAAATTCAGGATGATGTATGTTCCCGATCGCACACAAGGGGACAAGGGGCACAGTGGCTGTTGTGAACTCCGTGACTCTCAGCCAGGCCATTCTCGCGCTCCACTTGGTGGTGATCGCCTTCAACGTCGTGGGCCTGGTCGCCATTCCGGTGGGCGCGGCGCTGGGCTGGCGCTGGGTGCGCATCCGCTGGTGGCGGGGCCTCCATCTCGCCTCATGGGCGGCGGTGGCGGGACAGGCGGCGTTCGGCCGCGCCTGCTTCCTGACGCTGTTGCAGGATGAGCTGGCCGGATCGGCCGCTCAGCCGCCGCTCATCGAGCGCTGGGTCGAGAGCGTCATCTACTGGCCGCTGCCGATCTGGGTGTTCCTGGCGATCTACCTCCTGCTGTTCGCCGCAGTGATCGCGCTCTGGTGGGCGGTTCCGATCCGGCGGATGACCGCCTAGCCGCGCTCATGTAAGGGGGAGGGCGATATCCAGGGGAGAGCGCGATGGCCGACGGTGCAGTTCAGGGGTTCACGCAGGACCGCTACGGCGCCGTGCGCGCGGCCTTCGAGGCCAACCTGGCCGGCGGAGACGACGTCGGCGCTTCCTTCTGCGCCACACTGGAGGGCGAGACGGTGGTCGACCTCTGGGGCGGCTTCGCCGACCCCGGCAGGACGCGGGCCTGGGAAAAGGACACCATCGTCAACGTCTATTCGACCACCAAGACCATGACGGCGCTCACCGCACTGCTGATCGCCGACCGCGGCGACCTCGACTTCGACGCGCCCGTCGCCCGCTACTGGCCGGAGTTCGCGGCCAACGGAAAGGCCGACATCAAGGTCAGCCATCTGATGAGCCACTCCGCCGGCCTCTCCGGCTGGAAGGACCCCATCACCACCGAGGACCTCTACGACTGGGAGAAGGCCACCGCGCTCCTGGCCGCCCAGGCGCCGCTATGGACGCCGGGGACGGCGTCCGGCTACCACGCCATCACCCAGGGCTATCTGGTGGGTGAGGTCGTCCGTCGGATCACCGGCAAGTCGCTCGGAACCGTGTTCCGCGAGGAGATCGCCGAGCCCCTGGGCGCAGACTTCCACATCGGCCTGCCGGGGTCGGAAGACGCCCGCGTCGCCGAGCTGATCCCGCCGCCGCGCGGCCAGGCTGCCGAAGACGGCCAGCAGACCGAGATCCAGAAGATCAGCTTCAACAACCCCGGCGTCGACGTCTCCGCCACCCGTACGCGAGGTTGGCGCGGCGCGGAGATCCCGGCCGCCGGCGGTACGGGCAATGCGCGGGCGGTAGCGGAGATCCACATGATCCTGGCCAACGGCGGCGTCGCCAAGGGCAAGCGCTTCATGTCCGAGGCCGGCTGCCGCAAGGCGCTGGAGCTGCAGATCGAGGGCCCGGACCTGGTCCTCGGCACGCCGGCGCGCTTTGGCATGGGGTTTGGCCTGGGCGGCGGCGTTGTGCCCCTGCCGAACCCTGACGACAGCATGTACTGGGGCGGCTACGGCGGCTCGATCATCATGATCGACATGAAGGCCCGTACGACGCTGTCCTACGTCATGAACAAGATGGCCGGGACGACCACGGGCGACATGCGCGCCTTCAGCCTGGCGATGGCGACCTGGCCGGCGTTCGGCGTGGTCTAGCGCCACCAGCGCCATCCGCATGCGCCCGCCCGTTCAAGGCCTCGACCCCGACGCCGAAACCCGCTGCGTCCACTGGCATAGCCCGCTCGACATCATCGCGCTCAAGATGTGGTGCTGCGGGACCTACTACGCCTGCCGCGACTGCCACGACGCTCTGGCCGGCCATCCCGCCAAGGTCGTCCCCAAGGCGCAGTTCGGCCAGCCCGCCGTCCTCTGCGGCGCCTGCGGGACGGAGCTCAGCGTCCACGCCTACCTCGCCTGCGACAGCCGGTGCCCGGCCTGCGGCGCGGGCTTCAACCCCCGGCTGCCACAAGCACAGGCATCTCTATTTCGCGGTAGACTAGGGTGTGTGTTAGCCACGATGACGTGGCCGGGGCGGAGCCAGGCATCAACACGATAGAGCGCGTCCTGCACTTCCTGCGAAAACGCCCGGACCGGCCCTATTGCGATGAATGCCTCGCCATCGAGCTTCGGGTCCGGCATCCGCTCTCGCGCATGCTCGATGTGTTGAGCGCAGACTATTTCCGGCGCGGGACAGTGAGCTGCGATCGGTGCGGGCAGGAAAAGCGTGGGATCGTTCAGGTGCGGAGCGACAAGGAGGGGCCGATCAAGCTCCAGTAGGCCTGTGCGCGGCCTTCCCGCCCCTAGGCCTCCATCCGGAAGAGCTCGAGCGCGGTCTTGCCCAGGATCTTCTGGGCGTCCTTGACGGACGTGGCCTTGAACACCGCCTCGATGGCGCTGCGCGTATAGCCGAAGGTGCTTTCCTGGTGCGGATAGTCGGACGACCACATCACCCGGTCGGCCCCGATCCGGTGCAACATCTCCAGTCCCACGGGATCGGTCATGAAGGTCGCGTAGCAGTGCGCGCGCCAATACCAGCTGGGCGGATGGGCGAGCTTCGGGGAGACCATGGTGGGGAAGGAATTGTAGATCATGTCGGCGTCGTGGAGCATGCCGGGTATCCACGCGAGGCCCGCCTCCACGAACACTCCCCTGAGGCCGGGGAAGCGGTCGAAGACGCCGCCGAAGGTGAGCTGGGCCCAGTTCTGGCGGAAGCCCTGCATCTGGGTCAGCACCGAGACGCCGACCGCGCCCGGCTCGGCCGTCGGGATCGCCTCGCCGATGTGGAAGGCGAGCGGCAAGCCGGACGCCTCGATGGCCGCCCAGAGCGGATCCATGCGCGGGTGGTTGTACTGGATGGTGCGGCCGTCGGCGAACTTGCCGGGCTTGATCGGGACCATCAGGCAGCGCGCGCCCAACTCGGCGCAGCGCGCGACGCTGTCCTTCGCCGCCTCGGGCGCCCAGTAGCTGGGGACCATCACCGGATAGCAGCGGCCGTTCGACCGCGCGCAGACCGCGCCGATGTGTTCGTTGTAGGCGCCGAACACATGTTCCTTGTGCTCGATCTCGCCGAACATCATCAGGCCGAACAGCCGCTGCGGGAAGATCAGCTCCTTCTCAACACCCTCGATGTCGAGGTCGGCCATCCGGGCGTCGAAGTCGGTGAGCCCCGGATAGCATTCGAGCGCGTTGCAGAGCGCCGCGGCGATCGGCTCCGGCGTCATCGGCTTGCCGCCGACCGAGAGGTCCCAGCCGCCGTCATGGAAGATCATCCGCGGGGCCTGGTCGCGCAGGTGCGCCGGGAAGCGCTCGACCCACAGGTCGGGCTCCAGCATGTGGCTGTCGGCCGAGACGATCCGCGTGCCCGCCGGCCAGTCATGGGTCTTGGCCTGAGGCTTTCGCGCCGTGGCGACGGCTAGGCCCACCTGCTCGGGAATCTCGAGGACGAAGCTGTCGGCCATGGCGGCCTCCTTACGCGTCGTGTGGGGCTCGAAGGCTATGCCCGCCTCGCGGCGGCGGCAATCGTGACCCCGCGTCAGCGCCGGTCCATCACCACGCCGATGAGCCAGCCCTTCTCGCCCTGCGACGTCACGAACACCTCGTGTGGTGGCATGGCGTCGATCTCCTTGACGAACCCCGCCGGCAGCGTCCCGGAACTGACCAGGCTGCGCCCCCAGGCGAAGGGGATGCGGTTGGCCTTAAGGAGATCCTCGATGGCCTGCAGGGTGTGCAACGGCTCCAGCCGCTTGAGGAATTCCGCGGGCAGGGGACCGGTTCGCAGGGTCTCCAGGTCGTAGATCACCGGCGTCGCGGGGAAGAGCGCTGTCCCTCCGGCCGGCGGGGCCGCCGGCTGGGTCGGCGCAGCGCCAGCGGCTCCCGCCGCCAGGACGGACAGGGCGGCGGCCAGAACCAGCATGTGGGGCGATCTGCTCACGCTCTGTCCGTATCCATCTCTAGAGTGGCGATGAAGGCCTCCCGCGTCTGCTGGGCGAAGGCTATCGCGCGTGGTCCGCGCGGTCCAATGGAGTCATAGTGCGCGGACGGCGAGCACCGCCGGGCATGGAGGGGGCCAGGCCATGGCGTCTTCGAAGAGCCAGTTCCGCGCACGCCTCGCGGCGCTCGGCGTTCTTGCCGCGGCCTTCCTGGCGGGCGCAGCGGCGGCCGAGAGCTACAGGGTCCCGCACAACGCCTTTGGCCAGCCCGATTTCTCCGGGACCTGGACCAACGCCTCGGTCACCCAGCTCGAACGGCCGGCGCAGTTCAAGTCGCTGACGCTGACCGAGGCCGAGGCCCGCACCCTGGAGAAGGGCTACGAGCAGGCGGTCGCGGCCGACGCCAAGCCCTCCGATCCCAAGGCGGGCGCGCCCAGCGCGGGGAACGATCCCGGCGGCTACAACACCTTCTGGATCGATCCGGGGACCAAGGTGGGCCGGATCAAGGGCCAGCTGCGCAGTTCCTGGCTGGTGGAGCCGGCGGACGGAAAGCTGCCCTACAGCGCCGAGGGCCGACGCCTGTTCCTGGCGGAGGTGCGCAAGATCTCCGGCGCCGCCGACAATCCGGAACATCGCCAGGTGGCCGAGCGCTGCCTGATGGGCTTCGGCTCCACCGCCGGGCCGCCGATGCTGAACGTGCTCTACAACAACACCTATCAGATCCAGCAGGACCGGGACCACGTGGTCATCCTGGTCGAGATGGACCACGACGCGCGGATCATCCGGCTGACCGACCGCACCCATCCCCCGGCCAATATCCGCCAGTGGATGGGCGACAGTTTCGGCTGGTGGGAAGGCGACACCCTGGTCGTGGAGACCACCAACTTCAATCCCGGCGAGGTGCTGAGGCCCGGCATCCCCACCACCATCTACGTCTCCAAGGATGCCAAGGTGACGGAGCGCTTCACCCGCGTCTCGCCCACCCAGATCCTCTACGAATTCAAGGTCGAGGATCCCACGGCCTACACGCGTCCCTGGCGGGGCGAGATGCCGCTCAACGTGACCAAGGGGCCGGTCTACGAATACGCCTGCCACGAGGGCAACTACGCGCTCCCCAGCATCCTGCGGGGCGCGCGCCGGGCCGAGGAGGCCGCCGCCGGCAAGACGCCGGCGCCGGGTGGGTCGCAGTAGCGGGTGGCCCCCGAAGCGGTCAGCGCCGCCGACCCGTCCCTCGACGCCTGGCGGGGCCTGGTCGATCTCGACAGGCTGACCGCGTGGATGGATGCGCACGGCCTCGAACGCGGGCCGATCGAGGAGGCCGCCCGGCCGCCCGGAGGCACTCAGAACATCCTGCTGAAATTCCGCCGCGGCGAACGCGGGTTCATGCTGCGCCGGCCGCCGCTCGCCGCGCACATGAACGGCAGCGAGACCATGCGTCGCGAGGCCAGGATGCTGGGCGCGCTCGCCTCGACCGACGTGCCGCACCCCCGGCTCATCGCCGCCTGCCCTGAGGAGGACGTGCTGGGCGCGGCCTTCTACCTGATGGAGCCGGTGGACGGGTTTAACCCGACGGTGGGCCTGCCGCCGCTGCACGCCGGCGATCCGGCCGTTCGCCGCGCCATGGGATTTGCTCTGGTCGACGGGATCGCCGCGCTAGGCCGCGTCGACCACGTGGCGGTCGGCCTTGCCGACTTCGGCCGGGCCGAGGGATTCCTGGAACGCCAGGTCGGCCGCTGGAAGAAGCAGCTGGCCAGCTACGCCGACTACGCTGGCTGGGCAGGTCCGGACGAGATCGAGGGGATCGAAGAGGTCGGCGCCTGGCTGGAGGCGCACCGCCCGGCCAGCTTCAAGCCCGGCGTGATCCACGGCGACTACCACCTGGCCAATGTCCTCTACCGGTTCGACAGCCCCGACCTCGCCGCCATCGTCGACTGGGAGCTGACCACGGTGGGCGACCCGCTCCTGGACCTCGGCTGGCTGATGGCCACCTGGCCAGAACCGGACGGCCCCGAGGCGGGCAATGTCTCGGTCAAGCCCTGGGACGGCTTCCCCACCGCCGCCGAACTGGTCGACCGCTATGCCGCCAACACCGAGCGCGACCTCTCCGCCATCCACTGGTACGCGGTGCTGGCCTGCTACAAGCTCGGCATCATCCTGGAAGGCACCCACGCCCGCGCGGCGGCGGGGAAGGCCGAGGTCGCGACGGGCCTGGCCCTGCACAACGAGACGCTGGGCGTGTTCCGGCGGGCGATGCGGTGGATCGGCTAAGCGATGAACCGCAAGACTCTGAGTCTGATCGCGGCCGTCGCGGCGGTGACCATCGCTCCGGCCGCGGCGCGCGCGGCTTGCATCGGATGGGAAAAGGATTCCCCAGGCTATCGGCCGGACTACTACTCGACAGAACAGGAGTTCATTCGCGCCAAATATGTCGCTGAGATTCAGGTGACGCGCGAGACCTGGATCGGTGAAGACGGGAAGCCGAAGCGGCTGAAGCCGCCCTTCCAGCACCGCGGCTCCCGACCCTGGGGTTTCGATCCTTACCTGGGCGCCTTCTATGATGTCCAAGTGGTGACACCCTTCAAGGGATCGCCCCCGGCGACAGTCAGACTGTTCAGCGAGAACTCTACCGCCCGCTTCTGGCTGAAGGTGGGAGGCCGCTACCTCGCCTTCGTCACAGAGGAACAGGAGGACTGGCTCAACAACCAAGCCGTCCTGACATTGGACACCTGCGGGAACATGGAGCGCTGGACGCGAGGTTCAAAGGTGCTCCGCACCGTGCAGCGACTAGCTAGTCCGCGTCCATCTTCAGCGCCGCGATGAACGCTTCCTGCGGGATCTCGACCTTGCCGAACTGGCGCATGCGCTTCTTGCCGGCCTTCTGCTTGTCGAGCAGCTTGCGCTTGCGGCTCATGTCGCCGCCGTAGCACTTGGCGGTGACGTCCTTGCGGAGCGCCCGGACGGTCTCGCGCGCGATGATCCGCCCGCCGATCGCCGCCTGGATCGGGATCTGGAACATGTGCGGGCTGATCAGGTCCTTCATCTTCTCGACCATGCCGCGGCCCCGGGCCTCCGCGCGGTCGGCGTGGACCAGCATGGAGAGCGCGTCCACCGGCTCGGAGTTCACCAGGATGGTCATCTTGACCAGGTTGCCGACCCGGTAGTCCTCCATCTGGTAGTCGAAGGAGGCGTAGCCCTTGGAGACGCTCTTCAGCCGGTCGTAGAAGTCGAACACCACCTCGTTCAGCGGCAGGTCGTAGACGACCAGCGCGCGGGAGCCCACGTAGGAGAGTTCGCGCTGCGCCCCGCGGCGGTCCTGGCAGAGCTTGATGACGCTGCCCAGGTACTCGTCCGGGGTCAGGATGGTGGCCTTGATCCAGGGCTCGGCGATCGAGGCGATCTTCACCGGGTCGGGCATGTCGGCCGGATTGTGCAGCTCCATCTCCGAGCCGTCGTTGAGGCCGATCTTGTAGATCACGCTGGGCGCGGTCGCGATCAGGTCGAGGTCGAACTCGCGGCTTAGACGCTCCTGGATGATCTCCAGGTGCAGGAGGCCCAGGAACCCGCAGCGGAAGCCGAAACCGAGGGCGGCGCTGGTCTCCATCTCGTAGCTGAACGAGGCGTCGTTCAGGCGCAGCCGGCCGATCGCCGCGCGCAGGTCCTCGAAGTCGGCGGCGTCCACCGGGAAGAGGCCGCAGAACACCACCGGCTGCACGTCGCGGAAGCCGGGGAGCGCGGTGGCCGCCGGGCGCTTTTCGTCGGTGATGGTGTCGCCGACCGCGGCCTGGGCGACCTCCTTGATCTGGGCGGTGATGAAGCCGATCTCGCCGGGGCCCAGGCTCTCCACCTCGGTGCGCTTGGGGTTGAAGACCCCGATACGGTCGATCAGGTGGGTCGAGCCCTGCTGCATCATCTGCACCCGCTGCCCCTTGCGCAGCGACCCGTCGATGACGCGCACCAGCACCACCACGCCCAGATAGGCGTCGTACCAGGCGTCGACCAGGAGCGCCTTCAGCGGCGCATTGATGTCACCCTTGGGCGCGGGCAGGCGGTGGACGATGGCTTCCAGGAGCTCGTGGATGCCGGCCCCGGTCTTGGCCGAGGTCAGGACGGCGTCGGAGGCGTCCAGGCCGATGACGTCCTCGATCTGTTGGCGGACGCGCTCGGGCTCGGCCGCCGGCAGGTCGATCTTGTTCAGGACCGGGACGATCTCGTGATTGTTGTCGATGGCCTGGTAGACGTTGGCCAGCGTCTGGGCCTCGACGCCCTGGCTCGCATCCACCACCAGGATCGAGCCCTCGCAGGCGGCCAGGCTTCGGGAGACCTCATAGGCGAAGTCCACGTGGCCGGGGGTGTCCATCAGGTTGAGGACATAGGTCTCCCCGTCGTCGGCCTTGTAGGAGAGCCTGACCGTCTGGGCCTTGATGGTGATCCCGCGCTCGCGCTCGATGTCCATGCTGTCGAGCACCTGCTCGGTCATCTCGCGCTGGGTCAGCGCGCCGGTCTCCTGGATCAGACGATCGGAGAGCGTCGACTTGCCGTGGTCGATGTGGGCCACGATGGCGAAGTTGCGGATGTGGGAAAGCGGGGTGGTCATGTTGCGCCCGCGTCTAGCACATTCTGCTGCACGTGCGAGATGCCTGGCCTGCGACAGAGGGTGTCGCCGCCGAAACACGGTTAATCGGGCGTTAAGGTGACTTAATCCATCAACACAATGGGCGGAGCAGAATTTGGACACTTGAAGGAGGCCTTGAGCGCCCATGGACCGTCGAACCCTGATTGCTTCGGGCCTGATCACCCTGGGCGCCGCCGGCCTGGCCAAGGCCCAGCCGACCCAGTCGACCCAGCTGCCGCCGGCCCGCTCGCGCGACGCCGCGCCGGAGGCCCCGCCCCCGCCCAACACCACGCCCAGCTATCCGACGGCCGGGCCCTCCGGCGCCGCCGACACCGGCCGTCCGCCAGGCAAGGCCGAGCCCTATACCCGCGAGGAGATCGTCAACAACGTCTCCGACTTCCTGGGCGTGACGGCGGAGGCCGCCGGCGGGGCTGTGGAGCGGGTGTTCAAGTCCAACGGCCGACCAACCGCCTATATCGCCGGCGAAGAGGGCTCCGGCGCCATCGGCATCGGCGCCCGCTATGGCCGCGGCCTGCTCTACATGAAGGGCCGCGAGCCGATGGAGGTCTTCTGGCGCGGCCCCTCGGTCGGCTGGGATCTCGGCGGCAATGCGAGCCGGGTCTTCACGCTCTGCTACATGCTCGACGACCCGAAGGACATCTTCCAGCGGTTCCCCGGCGTCGAGGGTTCGGCCTATTTCATCGGCGGGCTCGGCGTGAACTACCAGCGGACGGACGACATCGTGCTGGCCCCCATCCGCGCCGGCGTCGGCTTCCGCCTGGGCGCCAACATCGGCTACCTGGCCTACTCCCGGAAGCGCAACTACATCCCGTTCTGATCCTCTCCCGCGGAGCGGGAGAGGGGGACCGCTCGCCAAAGAGCGAGTGGTGGAGAGGGCAAGCCTCAGGCGCTGCGCGGGGCCGGTAAGCGGACTCTCCGAACGTCCGCTATGGGGGAAAGCGGACATTCCCCGAAGGCCGTGCCAGGGTTTGGGTTTGTGGATGTCCATACCGCGTTCCCTTGCTAAGGCACGCCCATGGGGTGTTTCGTCTTCGCCGCTGCCTCGGCGCGGGTGGACGTGATCGGGACGCAGACTGAGGCCATCACGCCCCTGTTGTAGGCGATGATCTGGGCGTTGCCGGTGATGTGCAGCGGCTGAGCGTAAGCCTTCGCCTGTTCAAAGTTGTCGCGCACCCCGTAGTCCTGGAAACGGGCCTCGGCGAGAGCCTCACGGGCCCGGGCGATTGTCTCCGGCGAGAGGGTCGACTGGCCCTCCAGGGCGGCGAGATGCGCCCACGCGGTCACCACCGGGCCGGACCGTTCCTGCATCCGGCCCAATTGCGCATAGACGCGGGCAAAATCGCGCTGCTCGTTGATCGGCAGGAGGCTCGTTCGGCCGCCGGCTGCGGCGGCCTCCCACCGCTGTGTATAGACCGCCGGCGTTGGCGGGATGCCGACATAGCCAATGGGCTGGAAGCGCTCGCCCCGCGCCGCGCGGTCTAGCACCGCGCCAATCTCGGCGATGCGGCGCTGCACGCAAGGCTCCGCAGGATCCAGCAGGCGTTTGGCGTTGGCGAGACCGAGGTTCAACTCCGCTCGCACCGACTCCCGCGCCTCCTGGGAGAGCTGACGCTCATGAAGCGCCAAGACCATCTGCTCAGCGCCCAAAGCGATGAGCACGCCAATCACGATGACGCCGATTTCACCAACGAACTCGCGCCAGCCGTGCCAGGGCTTGGGTTTGTGGATGTCCATGCCGTCCTACCGCTCGATCATAGGGCGGCACAGCGCAGCCAGTTGGGGCGCCATGCGCGGAGCCTTCGGCGGGTGCAGCGCCTTGAGGCCCGCCGCGTCGATCGGCTGCAGCCAATCGGTCTTCGTCAGTCCGTGCTGCATCGACAGGTCGTCGTCGCGCGCCCGCTCCGCCACGCGGCGCAGGTCGGGCCAGTCAGCGGCTGTCAGCTCGTCGGCATGGTCCAGCGCCTGCAGGTCCCGCCAGTCCGCGCGTTCTTCGCTGTGGGTGACGTAGTAGCTCCCCCACAGGCTGAACGAACCGATGTAGAGACCCTTCTCGCGGAGCGGCATATGGGCAAGCGACCCGTCCGCGACCGTGAGGTCCCAGGCACGGGTGCCCCCGAGCAGATAGTTCGGCCGACCGATCTTGCCGATGATCCGCAGCGGCTCGCCGTGCGCGTGGCGGCGGAAGAGCTCGTCGAGGTCCGCCAGCCGCCGCTGCACGCAGGGTTCGATCCATACGCGATAGCGCATGGCGTAGTCGTTGCCCTGGAGGTTCCTATTGAGCGCCGCCCGCTCCTCCACCAACACGTGACGCCAGTGTAGCCACTCCACGCCAGCCTCCGCGGTGAGCGCGGTGAGCACGCCGATCACGATGATCAGATATTCCTTCAGGAACTCGCGCCAGCCATGCCAGGGCTTGGGTTTGTGGATGTCCATGCGCCGTCAGACCTCTTGCGCCGCGAGTTCGGCGCGCTCGGGGGCTGTGAGGTCCATGGTCGCCGCCGCCTTGAACTGGTCCCTTGCCTCGGCGGCCTTGCCCTGTTTCGCCAGAGCCTCGCCCCACTTCAGGTGCAGGCGACCCCAGCGGGGGTTGAGCTCGGCCGATTGAACGTACTGTTTGACCGCCCCCGCCATGTCGCCCTTGGCCGCAAGCGCCTCGCCCCAGCCCTCGAAGGCGTCGGCAGCGCGCGGGCCGATGCGGAGAGCGGCCTGGAACTGCCTCAGGGCAGCGTCCGGCGCGCCCCGGCGCAGCAGCGCCTGGCCCCATTCGATCTGGGCGGCGACGAGGCTGGGCGCCTGGCGGACGGCTTCGGCGTACCCGCGGTCCATGCCCGCGCGGTCGCCCGCGACCTCGGCCACCTCGGCGCGGCGGCGCAGGCAGAGGTAACAGTCGGTGGGCGTTTTTCCGATCAGCGCCTGAGCCTCGTGCAGACGGCCGGTGTGGGCCAGCGCCGCGGCGAGATCGGGCCAGACCTCGGTGGGCAGAAGGGAGACCCGTTCCCGCCAATACGCGTCGGGGCGCGACGGCGACCGCAGGAGCGCATCGACGGCCGCGATCTGGCGCAGCGCCTCAGGCCAGGCTTCCACTTCACGTGCGATCGCGGTGCGCACCATGTAGGTCTGGGCGCCGATGGCCGCGCGCGTTGCATCGGCGTCGTCGCTATAGATCCAGGTCGCCTGGGCCTCGCCGGTCCTGTGCAGTGCGCTCAGAGCCAGGGCCATGCGCGCAGCGGCGGGCCGCTCGGTCGGCAGTCCGGGTTGGATGACGAACCCTTCAAGGAGGGTCAGCCGGGTCGCCTGGTCCCCGGCCTGGCTCGCCAGCGTCGCCTCGTTGAGCGGCCCGGTGATGGTGACCATGCCGCCGTGATCCGGCCGGCTCATGAGTCTCTGCGCCTGCAGAATCTCGGCGTGCGCCTCTTCGGATCGGCCCATGCGGTCGAGGAGCTGGTAGATGTGGTTGTGGAGGATCGCCAGGCCGGGGGCCAGTGTGATCGCCCGGCGCACCAGCGCGACGTCCTCCTGGACGGAGCTTCCGGCGTTGGCGAGGCCGTTCAGCGCCCAAGCACGCTCCACGGTGGGCCCGCCAGCTGCGATGCCGCGCAGAACGGGGACCGCGAGATCCTCCCGCCTCGCCACGTTCATCTCGTAGACCGCCCAGCGATAGGGCTGGGTCTTGCGGTAGAGCACCAGGGCCGCGGCCTGCATCAGGCCGTCGATGTCGGCCTCGGAGCCATCCACGCTGTCGCCCGCCTCGCCGCTGGCGCGGATCGAAAGGCGAAGGCCCTGCGGCGTGCGGAACACCTCGCCGCCGACGACCGTCTCGTGGCCCAGCCAGCGGCGCAGGTATTTGTCGAGTTCGCCGAGCGAGACGCCGGTCTCCGGAATCTCCACCTTGATGTCGTGGCCCCAGTCGTTCGAGTAGGTGGTCGCCGGGCGGCCGGACGCGGTCTGGGCCTGCAGGACGGCCAGCTTGTCCTGCAGTTGGCTGGCGATCACCTGGCCGCTGAGACCCTTCTGGGCCAGGTCCGGCGGCGTCGAGAACGCCTCGATCACCACGCCGTCGGCCCGGCTGGCGCGCCAGCCCATGCAGAGGACGGCGCCCAAGGCCAAGACGCCCACCAGCATGGTTAGCGCCTGCAGGGCGAGCTTCAGCCGCTCGCTCCACAGCTTCAGGCCCTGGTGGCGGAACTGCTCGTCCAGTTGATGGAGTTGCTTACCGATCAATGCTTCCTGTGCGGCCAGGAACCGGTCGGCGGCCTCATCGCCCTTGCGGCCCCGACTGGAGCGCGCCCGCTCCAAAGCGAGGCCAACGCCCGCGGCATTGGTCTGAAGGGCGGCCTCGGACGTGGTTTCGCCCCCGGCCTCTAAGAACTCCCCCATGACGCCACTCCCCCAGTAGGGGTATGGGAGGTCAACGCTCGCATGCCGTCAACGCCGGGAGACGATGTCCTACAAGAACACGACATCTTGCCCCTGCCACCCTCCACGCCCTGCCGGTGGTGACGGTAAGCCGCCCTCCCGAAGGTTCGCTAAGGGTCGAGGCTGTGCAAGAACTCAGACCGCGAGAATTTCAGCGCAACAATTTGCCTGAGATCGCTTCCACTGGACCGGCGAACGCAACGCGCCCCTATCAGCAGCTCGGACCTGGGTGGAATATTGCGCGGGATTTTCCGCCGCGCGAGTTTTTACACAGCCTCGGTCGGAAGCCGACCTTGGCGTGGTGGTCGATAGCTGACCAGGCCACATTCAAGAGGACACGCCCTAGCCCAGGCTCGCCCCGACGCGCTGGTCCTTGGTGTCGAAGAGGCCGCGGCCGGGGACGTGGTTGATCTCCAGCCGGATGCCGTCGGGGTCCTCGAACAGCACCGAGTAGTAGCCGGGGGCGAAGGCGTCGTCCTGCGGACCGTGGACGATCTTCGCCCCGATCGAGCGCAGGAAGGCGTGCGCCTCGTCGATGTCGCCGCGCTCGCGGGCCCGCCAGCACTGGTGATGCAGGCCGATGCGCCGCTGGTCGTAGGACGCGCCGACATTCTCAGGCGCCGGGCGGTTGATCCCGAAGCCGGTGCGCCCGCCCACGCCGTAGAAGGTGTTCGGCGTATCGGCGACGATCTTCATGCCCAGGAACGGCAGGAGCCGGCGATAGAAGGCGACGCTCGCCTCGAAGTCCGAGGCGGTGATGAAGGTGTGTGCGACGCCGTTGATTTCCATGGGCCTGCTCCTCTGCGGATGGCCCAGCCGATCGAGGCCGCCGCGAGGTAAGTCAAGATGGGCGGCCCCGCCTAAGGCGGCGGATGGCGCATTAATCGAAGATTCGGCCAGCCGTGGCATCCTGCGTCCGCGCCGGTTCGGCGTGTCGCCGGAGGCCCGATGGCGCCGCATCTGACAGAGGCCGCAGCCCGGATCGCACAGCCGTTCCTGAGCGTGCTGACGCCGATGATCGCGTGCGCGCTGGCGTTCGCGGCCTTGGCCTGGCTGACTAAGGGCTGGCGCAGCGCCCTGGCCGGCGCGCGCGCCGCGGCCGGCGAGACCAGGATCAATGCGATCATGGCGGCCGTGGACGCCCTGGCGGTCGGCCCGATCCTGACCGTCGGAACCGCGGCGGTGATCGGTGGGCTCACCGCTCACGGCCTGCACATCGACTCATCGCGGCTCTGGGCCTGGATGGGACGCTGGCCGACGGTCCTGACCGCCGTCGTCCTGGGCGACTTCTTCGGCTATTGGCGCCATCGCGCCCAGCACAGCCGCTGCCTCTGGCCGGCCCACGCTATCCATCACAGCGACACCCAGCTCACCTGGCTCAGCCTGGAGCGGATGCATCCCATCGACCGCATCGGCTCGCTGGTCGACATGCTCATCTTGAGCGCGCTGGGCGTGCCGGTCTGGGCGCTGGCGGGCAATGCGCTGGTCCGCCACTACTGGGGCTATCTGATCCATGCCGACCTGCCCTGGACCCTGGGCAGGGCAGGCTGGGTGATCAATTCGCCGGCCATGCACCGCTGGCACCACGCCCGCGACGTCGAGGGCTCCGGCCACAATTTCGCGACCGTGTTCTCGGTCTGGGACCGGGCCTTCGGCACCTACTATCAGCCTGGCCCCTGCACGGCGCCCTTGGGCGTCAACGAGGACATGGGCCAGGGCGCGCTCGGGCAATACGCCCATCCGCTGAAGACCTGGCGTCAGGCGATCCGGCTCCCGGGGCCGCGGATCAGCTCCGAAGCCTAGCCCCCACGGCCTTTTCGGCGGCGGCCACGATACGCTGCGACAGCGCCTCGATCTCCGCGTCGGTCAGGGTCTTTTCGGTGGGCTGGACCGTAACTTCGACGGCCACCGACTTCTGCCCTTCCGGCACGCCCTTGCCCTGGTAGACGTCGAACACGCGCGCCTCGGCGATCAGCGCCTTGTCGGCGGCCAGGATCGGCCGGACCACCTCGCCGGCGGGCGTGGCTTGATCCACCACGAAGGCGAAGTCGCGGGTGAGCGGCATCAGCGGCGACAGCGTGAGCGCGGCCTTGGTCTTGGTGGGCTTCTTCTTGGGCTCCGGGATGGCCCCAAGGTCGAGCTCGAAGGCCAGCATGGGGCCCTCGGCGTCCAGATCCTTCAGCACGCGCGGGTGCAGCTCGCCGAACTCGGCGATCACATTCTTTGGCCCAAGCTGCAGCCGGGCCGAGCGGCCGGGATGCCACCAGGGCGAATTCTGGCCCTCCACCACCTGCAGGCCGGGCGCACCCATTTCGTCCAGCAGGGCGGTCAGGTCGGCCTTCAGGGCGAACAGCGGATCGTCCGCCGCCCCGCTCCAGCTGCGGGCCGGGTGCGGCGCGACGAGCGCGGCCACGATGGTCAGCTGGTCCTCCGGCCGGTCACCCTTGAAGGTCGGGCCCACCTCGAAGATCGCCGCGTCGGCGAAGCCCTGGCGGGCGTTGCGGGCGGCGGCTTCGATCAGGTTCGGCAGGATCGAGGGGCGCATGCAGTCGAGGTCGGAGGCGATCGGATTGGAGAGCCGCAGCGTCTCTTCCCCGCCGCCGAACAGCTTCGCGCCCGCCGTGGACATGAAGCTCCAGGTGACGGATTCCACATAGCCGCGCGCGGCCATGACGCGGCGCGCATTGCGCATGCGGGTCTGGCGCTGGGTGAGCACCCCGCCGACGGCGCGCGGCATCTCCGGCAGGGGCTCACTCGGCAGGGCGGCGAAGCCTTCGATGCGGGCCACCTCCTCCACGAGGTCGGCCTTGCCGTCGACGTCGCGCCGCCAGCTGGGGGGCGTGACCATCTCGCCGCGCACGTCGAACCCCAGGTCGGTGAGGATCCGGTCGATCCGCCTGCCGTCGACGCTGAGGCCGGAGAGCTTCTTCACGTAGGCGTGGTCGAACTCGAAGGCGGTCGGCGGCGCGGGCGCGTGGCCGGCGACCCGGACCTCGCAGGGCTCGCCGCCGCAAAGCTCCAGGATCAGGCGCGTGGCCATCTCCAGGCCGGGGACCACGAAGGCCGTGTCGATGCCGCGGGCGAAGCGGTACTGGGCGTCGGAGCTGATGCCGAGCGTGCGGCCGGTCTGGGCCGTGCGGATCGGATCGAACCAGGCGCTCTCAACGAAGACGTCGGTGGTGGTCTCGGTGACCTTGGTGGATTCCCCGCCCATGACGCCACCCAGGCCGATGGCGCCGGATCCGTCGGCGATGACGCAGACCTCCGGGCCAGCCTCGTAGGTCTTGCCGTCGAGGGCCTCGATCGCCTCGCCGTCGCGGCCGAGGCGCGCCTCGATGAAGCCGCCGGTGATCTTGCCGGCGTCATAGACGTGCAGGGGCCGGCAGCGGTCGTAGGACATCAGGTTGGTGATATCGACGAGCGCGCTGATCGGCCGAAGGTCGACGGCGATCAGCTTCTGCTGCAGCCAGGCCGGCGAGGGGCCGTTCTTCACGCCCCTGATCAGCCGGCCGGCGAACACCGGGCAGGCGTCGCCGTCCACGCGGATCTCGACCGTCGTCGGGCCCTTGCCGGGCACGGGCGCCACGGCGGGGTCCTTCAGCTTGCCGAGCCCCGCGGCGGCCAGGTCGCGGGCGATGCCCACGACGCCCAGCCAGTCGGGCCGGTTGGGCGTGACCTCGAAGTCGATCACCGCCTCCAGGCCCAGCGCCTCGGCCGCCGGCGCACCCACGGCCAGGCCGTCGTCCAGCTCCAGGATGCCGTCGGCTTCCTCGGCGACCTCCAGTTCCCGGGCCGAGCAGAGCATGCCGTTGGAGACCACCCCGCGTACGGGACGCGCCTCCAGCGTCACGCCGGAGCCGGGCACGAAAGCCCCGATGGGGGCATAGATCGTCGTCAGCCCGGCCCGCGCGTTGGGGGCGCCGCAGACGATCTCCTTGCGCCCGTCGACGGTGTCGACCTGGCAGACGCGGAGACGGTCGGCGTTGGGGTGCTGGATCGCCTCGACGACCTTCGCCACCGAGAAGGCCGCCAGCTTCGCCGCGGGGTTTTCCACGTGCTCGACCTCCAGGCCGGCCATGGTCATGGCGGCCACGACCTCGTCGGCCGAAGCGGAGGTGTCGAGATGCTCCTTGAGCCAGGAGAGGGTGAACTTCATCGGTTCTCTCCTCAGCTCAGGCCGGTGGCGGGATTGGGCGCGGCGAAGGCCGAGAAGCCGTAGTGCTCCAGCCAGCGGACGTCCGAGGCGAACATGTCGCGCAGGTCCGGCATGCCGTACTTCAGCATGCCGAGGCGATCGATGCCGAAGCCGAAGGCGAAGCCCTGCCAGACGTCGGGGTCGAGGCCGCAGTTCCTCAGCACATTGGGATGCACCATCCCGCAGCCGACGATCTCCATCCAGTCGTCGCCCTGGCCGATCTTCACGTCCCCGCCGGAGCGGTCGCAGCGCACGTCCATCTCGGCGCTAGGCTCAGTGAAGGGGAAGTGGTGCGGCCGGAAGCGGGTCTCGACGAGCGGCGTCTCGAAATAGCGCGAGATGAAGGTCTCCAGCGTCCACTTCAGGTGTCCCATGTGGATCGCCTTGTCGATGACGAGGCCCTCCATCTGGTGGAACATCGGCGTGTGGGTGGCGTCCGAGTCGGAGCGGTAGGTGCGGCCGGGCACGATGACGCGGATCGGCGGCTCCTGACCGTTGGCGATCCAGGACGGCAGCTTCTCGTTGGTCCGCTGCATGGTGCGGATCTGCACGGGGCTCGTATGGGTGCGCAGCACCTTGCGTTCGCCCTTGTCGTCCTCGGGCAGCCAGAAGGTGTCGTGCGTCTCCCGCGCCGGGTGCTTGGGCGGGAAGTTGAGCGCCGTGAAGTTGTGGAAGTCGTCCTCGATGTCGGGGCCTTCCGCCAGGCCGAAGCCCATCTCGGCGAAGATGGCGATCATCTCGTCCAGCACCTGCATGGTCGGGTGCACCCGGCCCCGGCGCTCCGGCGGCGGCGGGAGGGTCAGGTCGACACGCTCGGCGGCGAGCTTCACGTCCAGCTCGGCGGCCTCGAGCGCCGTCTTGCGCCCGGCGATGGCGGCGGCGATGCGGTCGCGCAGGCCGTTGATCGCCGGGCCCCGCTCGCGCCGCGCGTCGGGGCTCATGGAGCCCAGCGTCTTCAGGAGTTCGGAGACGGACCCGGATTTGCCGAGCGCGGCCACGCGCACGGCTTCCAGGGCGGCCACGTCGGGCGCGGCGGCGACGGCGGCGGAAAGCTCCGCCTCGAGTTTGGTCAGATCGGTCATGTGGGCGGTGTCCTAGCCTGCGCACTTCACGGGGTGAAGGGGGACAGCAAAAAGCCCCCCGGCGGTTCGGCCGGAGGGCTCTTGAAGCTTTGCGGTCCAGGAGACCTCAGCGATCAAGCCAGCGCGGCGCGAACCTTCTCTGCGATGGCCTTGAAAGCGGTCGGATCGGCGCCGGCGATGTCGGCGAGGACCTTGCGATCCATTTCGATCCCGGCCCGATCAAGGCCGTGGATAAATCGGGCGTAGGTCATGCCTTCTTCGCGCGCCGCGGCGTTTATCCGCTGGATCCACAGCGAGCGGAACGCGCGCTTGCGGACCTTGCGGTCGCGGTAGGCGTACTGGCCGGCCTTGTCCACGGCCGCCTTGGCGGTGCGGATGGTGTTCTTGCGTCGCCCGTAGAAGCCCTTGGCCTGCTCGAGAACCTTCTTGTGACGTGCGTGGGCGGTGACGCCCCTTTTGACGCGTGCCATCTGTCAGCGCTCCTTAGCTAAGGCCGTAGGGGAGGAAGATCTTGATGATTTTCGCGTCCGACGCGCTCATCACCTTCGTCCCACGGTTCTGACGGATGTACTTGGCGTTGTGGGAGAGCAGGCGGTGGCGCTTGCCAGCCACACCGGCCTTGATCTTCCCGGTCGCAGTGATTTTGAAGCGCTTTTTGGCGCCCGACTTCGTCTTCAGTTTCGGCATTTCTCTGCGGAGCAACGACGCCCCGTCCTCTGGTGTATTGATGAGCCGCCCTGGCATGCCATGGGCCAGGCGGCTCCGAAGGGAGCGGCTAGTAGGGGAACTGGGGCGGAAAAGCAAGGTTGTGGCGCTGGGCGACGTCCACGGGATTTTTCGACGCCGTGAAACGGGAGGTTAAGCGCGATGGTCTAGGGTGGCGCTCAGGTCGCGAAATGCGGCCATTGGAGACCAGAATGTCGAGCATCGCCGCCGTCAGCCAGACGCCGCCTTCCATTCCCGTCACCGCCGTCAAGCCTGTCGACAATGACAAGCCCGGCGTCGCATCCGCCCCGGACCACGACGGCGACAAGGACGATGGCGGCTCCGCCCCCGTCTCCGCCGCCGCGCCTCCCGGGCAGGGCAAGGTCGTCGACATCAAGGCCTAGGTCCGACCGCCGCCGGCCGCCGGCGGGTTACGCCACCAGATGAACGCGCTTCCTGACCTGCCCGGCGAACCATAGCCCGGGCAGGATCAGCAAGGCCGCCACGGCGAAGGGCGCCCCCGGCGCCACGACCGAGAACAGCTCGCCCGCCAGCACGGGCCCGCCGATCCGGGCCAGCGCCATGCCGCTCATGTTGAGGCCCAGCATCTCGCCCTGCCGGTCGGGCGGGGCGGCCCGGGAGATCAGCGCCGTAAGGTTCGGGAAGCAGATCGACTGGCCGATGCAGACCAGCGCAAAGCCGAGAATGGCCACGGGCCAGGTGGGCGACAGGCCCTGGACGACCAGGCCCAGCCCCATGAGCATCAGGCCCGCGGTCAGTGTCACGGGCTCGCCCCAGCGGCGCACCAGCCGTCCGGAGAGGTAGCCCTGGCAGAAGGCGCCGAGCAGGCCGATTCCCATGAAGGCCAGCCCGATCTGCCGGGGTCCCCAGCCGAAGCGGGCCTGGGTCCAAAGGCCATAGGTCGCCTCGATGCCGGCGAACCCCACCACGACGATGAAGCTGATCAGCAGGATCCGGCTGATCACCGGGTGCGCCCAGGCCTCCTTCAGGCCCTCGATGCGCGGCCGGTGCGGCCTGCGCGTTGACGGCTCCGGCCGGCTCTCGCGCACGAAGGCCACCACGGCGATGGCTGAGGCGAGCGCGAAGCCCGCGGCCACCAGCAGCGGCAGCTGGAAGCCGAGCGCGCCCCGGCTCGGCTGGGCCAGCAGGCCGCCGATCGCCGGGCCGGTGGTGAAGCCCGCGCTGAAGGCGGCGCCCATGATCCCCATGCGGCCCGCCCGCTTCTCCGGCGGGGTGATGTCGGCCATCGCCCCCTGCAAGGTCGAGATGTTGCCGGCGAAGACGCCGGTGGCGAAGCGGATCGCGAAGGCGACTGCGATGTTGGGAGCGAACGCCAACGCCGCGTAGCTCGCCGCCACCGCGGTGATGGTGATGATCAGCACGGGCTTGCGTCCGATCCGGTCCGACAGCCGGCCCCAGAAAGGTTCGCCCAGGAACTGGCCGAAGGAAAAGGCCGAGAACAGCAGGGTGACCTGCCAGGCCGGGGCGTCGAAGGCCTTGGCGAAGAAGGGCAGGAGCGGGATCACCAGGCCAAAGCCCGCGATCATCAGGAAGATGACCGTGAGCAGGACGATCAGCGAGCGCAGCTCTTCTCTCGGCGCCGTGGTCACAGCTCATGCCCCTGAACGAAGCGCGGCGGGGCCCGGCGCGCGGCGCTGAGCGCCAGCAGGATCGCCGGCGCAACGATCAGCGCGCCCTGGATGAAGGGGGCGTTGATGCTGATCTGGGCGAAGGTGATCGCGGCCGAAAGGGGCCCCACGAACCGGGCGAACGCGCCGGCGGCGTTGTTCAGGCCTAGAATCTGGCCCTGCCGGTGCGGGTCGGCGGTGCGGGAGATGAGCGCGCCGACATTGGGCCAGGCCACGGACTGCCCGACGGCGGTGACGCACATCAGGGCCGTGGTCATCCCCAGCCCCGTAGAGAACGGCTGCAGCACCGAGCCGAGCGCGTTGACCCCCATGCCGATGGCCAGCATCCGGCCCTCGCCGAACCGCTCCGAGAGCGGACCGGTGACGAAGAACTGGGTCAACGCGGCGACCACTCCCACCGCGGCGAAACAAACGCTGATCTGCCTGGGTCCCCAGCCGAACCGCGCCAGGCCCCAGAGGCCGAAGGTCGACTCGATGCCGGTGAAGGCGAAGCCCACCAGGAAGGTCAGCAGCATCAGCCGCCCGATCACCGGATGGGTCACGGCCTCGCCCACCGCCGCCCAACGGCTGGGCCTGTGGCTGATCGACTGGTCGCGCACCCGGCTCTCGCGGATGAAGAGGATGATCCCCACCACCGCCACGGCCGACAAGGCGGACGCGATGAACAGCGGAATCCGAAAGCCGATCGGCCCCATGTCGGTGCGGGCGAAGGCGCCGCCGACCGCGGGCCCCACGATCATGCCGACGTTCCAGGCCGCGCCTTGCCTGGACAGCATCCGCGCCCGGCGCTCCGGCGGGGTGACGTCGGCGATGTAGCCCTGGATCACCGCGCCGTTGCCGCTCATCAGCCCGCCCAGGAAACGGATCACGAAGGCCGCGCCCACATTGGGCGCGAAAGCCAGCGCCAGGTAGCAGAGGCAGTTGCCGGTGATCGTCGAGATCAGGAGCGGCTTGCGGCCATAGCGGTCGGAGAGCCGCCCCCAGAACGGCTCGCCGAAGAAGCCGCCCATGGCGTAGGCCGAGAAGATCAGCGCGATCTGCCAGGGCTGCGCCTGCATCGACTTGGCATAGAAGGGCAGCAACGGGACGATAATCCCGAAGCCCAGCATGTTGATGAAGATGACGGCGATCAGCGACGGCGCGGCCCACGGGGACGGCGTCGACGCCTCCCGCGGCGCTGTGTCGGACATGCGCGGGTTGTTAAGGCCCGGCGTCTCCGGCGGCAAGCGTGGTGGCGGGCGGCGTCTCCGCGGCCTTGGCCCGGCCCGCCTGGTCCTGGCCGGTCATCTGGATCATTTCACGGAAGATCCGCAGGCTGCACCAGAGGTAGCCCCACATGAATCCGGCCGTGAAGAAGTAGATCATGGTCGCCCCGGCCACCGGCGCGCCGTGGGTCGCGCCGATGCTGGCGCCGATGACCTCCGCGGTGATCTGGACCCGGGCGACCACGGCGTTCAGCTGGACCAGGGTCGCGCCGACGATGATCTTCGTCAGCCAGTCGGAAATCTGCTCGAGGTTGGTGTTGGGCGTGAATTGGGAATTGCCGCCGCCGACCTGCGGGCCGGTGGCGCTGCGCAGCCGCGGCACCCCGAACAGGAAGCCCAGGACCGCGCCGCTGCCCCAGGCCGCCCCGGCCACCATTGCCAGGATCGCGAAGGCCCGCAGGCCGTCCGCGACCGCCGCGCCATAGACGCTGATCCCTGCCGTCCCGATCAGGTAGGAGGCGATGGCGATGACTTCCCAGAACCGCAAGCCACGGCGGGCGTGGCCGGTCGCGCCCAACTTTGCAAACCATCCGGACATCAGCCAGCCCTTAAGCTTCAGCTGATTAGCCCCTCAATCCTTCACAATGTCGAGTTGAGTCAGATAGATTTAGCACTACCCCACGTAGGAATGGCCTACGGGTTCTGCTTCTTGAGCTCCGCCCGGAACGCAGCTTCGGCGCCGGCGTAGAACTTCCGGCAGCCCTCCGGATCGACGAAGGCGTCGGCCTTGCCGGCGTCGAGCGCGGCCTTCTTGGCCTTCATCCCGTAGAACGAGCCGTGGGAGGCGATAAACACCTCGCAGGGCAGGGATTTCCAGGTGACGAAGCTCTTCTCGAAGTCCGCCGTCTGGCCGGGATAGGTCTCGGTCTTGCCGAGCTTGTAGCCGGGCAGGACGGTGGACGAGCAGTGGTCGAGCGCCTGGCGCACCTTGCCGGCCACGGTCACCGGGAAGGTCCACGTCGTGCAGCCGGGCGTGTGGCCGGCGGTGATGTGAGCCGTCAGCGTCCAGCCGCCCAAGGTCACCTTCTGGCCGTCCTGCACGATCACATCGGGCTTCACCGGCTCGTATTCGAAGCGCTCGCCCTTCAGGAAGGGGTCACCCTTGCCGCCGGCCGCCACGATCGCCCCGTCCTTGGCGCTCGCGTAGAACTTCACGTCCTTGGCCGCGGCCCGCTTCAGCTCGGCCAGACCGGCGGCGTGATCGAAATGCTCGTGGGTGTTGAGCAGAATCTTGATGTCGGCCGGGTCGAAGCCGAGCGTCCTGATGTTGCCGACGATCTGGTGGCCGGTCACGGCGTCGCCGCCGTCGATGACGATCAGGCCCGCCTTGGTGACGATCAGGTAGGAGGTGTAGTCGGAGGCCCCGACGTAATAGAGCCCCTCGCCGATCTTGAACGGCGGGAAGGGCGCGTGGGGATCGGGGGGCGTGGCGGGCTGGGCGACAGCCCCAAACGCGAAAACGGCCGCCGTGACGGCGACCGCTCCCGAAAGTCCGAAGGCTTTTCGGCTCATCGATGGTCCTCTAGCGCGGCGCCAGGATCATGATCATCTGCCGGCCTTCCATGCGCGGCTCGTATTCGCACTTGGCGATCGGCTCGAAGTCCGCGCGGACCCGTTGCAGCAGCTTCATGCCAAGCTCGGGGTGGGCCAGTTCACGACCGCGGAAGCGTAGGGTGACCTTGACCTTGTCGCCCTCCTCGAAGAAGCGGTTCATCGAGCGCTGCTTCACTTCATAGTCGTGGATGTCGATGTTCGGGCGGAGTTTGATCTCCTTGATTTCCTGAACCTTTTGCCGCTTGCGCGCCTCGTTCTTCTTCTTCTGCTCCTGGAACTTGAACTTGCCGTAGTCCAGAATTTTGCAGACGGGCGGATCCGCGTTGGGGACGATCTCCACCAGGTCCAGGCCCGCTTCCTCAGCGGCTTCCAGGGCCGAGGAGGTCGGCATTACGCCTTGCTTCTCGCCGTGCTGGTCGATCAGCAGAACCTTGGGAACGCGGATTTCATCATTGATGCGCGGCCCGTCCTTGACGGGGGGCGCCTGCATGGGGCGGCGAATAGGCGAGGCTCCTAGGATTGTTTCAACGAGAACGCCGGGGCGCGTGTCCGCGCTCCGGCTACATCCGACAGTATATGATTTAGCGCCCCGGCGCTATCAAGCCGCGCCCTGGCGGCTGGGCAGCAGAGCCGCCGCCGCCTGCGCCACTTTGGCCACAGCCAGCTCCGACAGATTGGCGGCCTGCAGGACGGCGACCTTGCCCCTGGGCGCCGAGAGCGCCGGGTCGGAGACCGATGAGAACAAGACCACGGTCGGCGCGCCGGCCGCGGCGGCCAGATGCAGGGGCCCGGTGTCGTTGCCGATGGCCAGCGCCGCCTTGGCGCCCAAGACCGCGATGGAGGCGAAATCGGTCCGGCCCGTCAGGTCGCGGGTGCGCGGCGCCTCGCGCTGGATCGCCTGGGCCAGGGCCGATTCCTGCGGCCCTCCGATGATCACGATGTCCAGGCCGCGGGCGTAGAGAATCCGGGCCAGCTCGCCGTAGCGCTCAACCGGCCAGCGCTTCTCCGGCCGGTGCGCCGAGCCGCCGGGCACGAACATCACATAAGGCTTGGCCTTGACCCCGCCGGCCGGGGGCCGCGCGCCCTCTGCAGTAGCCAGCACCCAGGAGAGGTCCGGCGCCGGCGCGCTGCCTGGCTCGGTGGGCGCGTCGGGCCAGATGCCGGCGTACATCAGCTGGTCGGCCTGGCGCTCCAGNNCCCGACCAGGGCGGCGGATTGGGCCGCATGAGCTGAAAGATCCGGTTGGAGTGGGCCGACGTCTGCAGGTCGTAGACCCGCGTATAGCCTGCCGCCCGCAGGCGCCGGCGCAGCGCCACCCATTCGCCGAACCCTTCTGGCCGGCCGTCGGTGTAGACCGCGTTGAAATAGGGCGAGGCCTTGGCCAGGCCCTCGAAGGGCGGGGTGGTGAGCAGGCTGATGTGGGCCTTGGGGTGGGCCTGGCGGATCTTCTTCATCGCCGCCAGCGCCAGCACGAAGTCGCCCAGCGCCGAAAGCTTGATCACCAGGATCCTCTGCACCTCGCGCCGGGCCATCAGTCCCTCTCTCTCGGCAGGCGATAGGCGGCCAGCACGCGTTCGTAGGCGGCGAGCGTCGCCTCGCACATGGCGTCCACGCGGTAGAGCTGGCGCGTGCGGTTCATGCCGGCCTCGCCCATCTCGCCGCGCCGGCCCGGCCCGAGATCGATGGCCTTCAGCATGGCTGCGGCCCAGGCGGTGGGCTCGCCCGGCGGGACCAGCCAGCCGGAAATTCCGTCGACGACGGTTTCGGTCGTGCCGCCGTGATTGGAGGCGATCACCGGCCGTCCCATGGCCTGGGGCTCGACGGCGGCGCGGCCGAAGGATTCCGGCACGGTGGTGGGCAGGATCGAGACATCGGCCAGCAGGTAGGCCGCCGGCATGTCGTCACAATGGCCGACGATCTTGATCCGGTCGTCGAGCCCGGCGTCGGCCACCATCTTGGCCAGTTCCTCGCCATAGCCGGTGCGGCCCTGGTCGTCGCCGGCGAAGAGGATCAGGAAGTCGTCACGGCCCTGGGCCTTCATCCGCGCGGCGGCCTCGATGATCGTCGGGTGGCCCTTGATGCGCGTGACCCGTCCCGCCAACAGGAACCGGGTGCGCCGGTCGTCGGCCGCGATGCCCCAGCCTTCACGCAGCGCCTCCACGCGGTCGGGGGTCACCCAGGTGGGGTTGAAGCGGTCCAGGTCGACGCCGCGCGGAATGGCGATGACCTTGTCGGGATCCAGCGGGTGCTCGGCCAGCACATGCTCGCGAGTGTAGTCGGAGTTGGCGATCACCAGATCGCCGCGGGTCATCACCGCATTGTACCAGCGCTTCAGGCCGGACTTGGCCTTGTAGACCCCGTGATAGGTGGCCACGAACGGCGTGTGCGTGAACTGCGCCGCCGAGAGCGCCGAGAAGGCGGGCGCGCGGCTGCGGGCGTGGACCAGGCTGACCTTCTCGCTGCGAATCAGATCCACCAGGCGCGCGGCGTTGCCCAGCATGACCAGGGGGTTCTTCGACTGCACCGGCATCTGGGCCAGGCGTCCGCCGTCCGCCTCCAGCCGGGCGGTCATCCGCCCGCCCCGGGTGGCCACAAGGGCGCGGCCCCCTGCGGCGATCACCGCGCGGGCGACGTCGATGGTGGACTGCTCGGCGCCGCCGGTTTCAAGCTCCGGGACAACCTGCAGTAGGGTGAAGTTGGAAGGAAGCGCCACATTCTCTGCATACCGCGAAACGGGGTGGCGTAAAGACCGCCTCGCGCTCTATGTCGGGTGATGCAGGAACGCTCCGGAAAACTTGATCGTCCCGACGGCGAACGGCTGGCCTGGCGGCGCATCGACGGAGCGGCGCCAACGATTGTCTGGCTGGGCGGCTTCCGCTCGGACATGACCGGGACGAAGGCGCAGGCGCTGGCCGACTGGGCGAGCGCGGCGGGCCGCGCCTACCTGCGGTTTGACTATCTGGGCCACGGCGACTCGACCGGCGATTTCCAGGCCAAGGGGACCATCACCAGATGGCGCGAGGACGCGCTGGCCGTGCTGGACGAGTTGACCGAGGGTCCGGTGGTGCTGGTGGGCTCCTCCATGGGCGGCTGGATCGCCTGCCTGGCGGCCATGGTGCGACCGGAGCGGGTGCAGGCGATGGTCCTGATCGCGCCCGCCCCGGACTTCACCGAGAAGCTGATGGCCCCGGAAATCCCGCCGCACGGCCGCGCGGCGCTGGCGGCGGACGGCGTGTGGCTCCGGCCCTCGGACTACGGAGATCCCTATCCGATCACCCGGACCCTCCTGGAAGACGGCGCCCGCTGGTCGATCCTGGGCGCCGAGCCTGCGCCGATCGAGGTCCCTGTGCGCATTCTGCAGGGCGGCGCCGACCCCGATGTCCCCTGGCGTCACGCTCTCGAACTGGCCCAAGCGATCCGCGGCGAGGACGTGGTCTTCTCGCTGATCAAGGACGGCGACCACCGGCTGTCCCGCCCGCAGGACATCGTGCGGCTGATCGCGGCGGTGACGGAGTTCTAGGCCCGCTCCGCCGCCAGGATCGCCGCCAGACCCTCGCGATAGGTCGGATAGGTCGGCCGCCAGCCGAGCTCGGCCTTGGCCCGCGCATTGGAGACGCGTTTGCTCTCCGCATAGAACCGTTGGGCCAGAGCTGAGAGTCCGGCTTCGGCGAGGGGGACCTCCGGCGGGACGGGCAGGCCAAGCAACCCGGCGGCGTAGGCGATGACCTCGGCGTTGGCGCAGGGCGCGTCGTCGCAGAGGTTATAGACGCCGCCGGCCCTTGGCCGGGCGATGGAGGCCTCCAGCCCCGCCGCCAGATCGTCCACGTGGATTCGCGAGAAGACCTGGCCGGGCGCGGTGATCCGCCGGGCCTCGCCGGCGCGCAGCCGGTCCAGCGCCGAGCGGCCGGGTCCATAGATGCCGGGCAGGCGGAAGAGGGTCACCGTCAGTCCCATGCCACGGCCCACCTCCAGCCAGTCGCGCTCGGCCCCGACCCGTCGCGCGCCCTCCAGGGATTGGGCCGCCAGCGCGCTCTGCTCGCTGACCCAGCCGCCATGCCGGTCGCCATAGACCCCCGTCGTCGAGAGGTAGCCGATCCAGGACGGGAGCGCGCGACCAAGGGCCAGGGCCGGAACGAGCGCCCTCAAGCCGGGGCAGCCCGCGGCGTCCGGCGGCGCGGTGACGAGCACGGCGTCGGCGTCGCGAACGGCGAGCGCCAGGGCGGCCTTGTCGCCCGCGGGAACCGGGGTGATCCCCTCGACGTCCAGCTTCGCGCGATCGGCCGGGCGGCGGATGGTCGCCGCGACGGTCCACCCCTTGAGCTGAAGGCGTTGTGCGAGCGTGCGCGCGGCGTAACCGTAACCGAAGATGAGGAGGCGGCGGCTGGCCACCGGCCGCTAGTGTCCCGATTCCGAAGTTCGCAAGCGCTTGCGGCAGGCTCGGACGAACTTCGGAATCGATGAGGACACCAGCAAGCTCCCATTTCTAGTGTGCATCTTGGATCTGAAGGTCGCGCGGCGCTCCATCCAACTTTCAGGCGAGCTTCAGATCCAGCACACTAGAGCAGCGCCAGGATCGCCGCGCGGGCCTCGTCTGCGAGGTCGGGACGGGCGAGCGCGAAGGCGACGTTGGCGCGCAACAGGCCGATCTTGTCGCCGCAGTCGTAGGTCACGCCCTCGTATTCCAGGGCGTGGAAGTCCTGGCGCGTCATCAGGGCCGCCATGGCGTCGGTGAGCTGGATTTCTCCGCCGGCGCCGCGCGGCTGAGTCTCCAGGATCTCGAAGATCTCCGGCTGCAGGATATAGCGGCCCGAGATGAACAGGTTCGAGGGCTCGGTCCCGAGCGGCGGCTTCTCCACCATGCCGGTCATGCGGTTGAGCCGGCCGTCCTGACCGTCCAGCGCGACGATGCCGTACTTGTGGGTCTCGCCCTCCGGGGCCGGCTCCACCACCACGATGTTGCCGCCGACCCTCTCATAGGCGTCCACCGCCTGGGCAAGCGGCGCGCGCGGAGCGGCCATCAGCATGTCGGGCAGCATGACCGCGAAGGGCTCGTCGCCGATCACGTCTCTGGCGCACCAGACGGCGTGGCCGAGGCCCAAGGGGGCCATCTGGCGGATGAAGCTCATCTGGCCGGGCTGGAGCAGGTCACGGCGGACATCGGCCAGGATGTCGGTCTTGCCCTTGGCCTCCAGCGCGGTCTCGATCTCGGGACTGGCGTCGAAATAGTCCTCAATGGCGCCCTGGCCGCGCCCGACGATGAAGACGAAGTGCTCGATGCCGGCGGCGCGGGCCTCCTCGACCACATAGGACAGGATCGGCCGGTCGACGACGTTCAAGAGGTTCTTCGGCGTCGTCTTGGCCCCGGGCAGCACCCGGGTTCCCATGCCCGCCACCGGCAGCACCGCCTTGCGCACCCGCTTGCTCATTCGTCCCCCTGCCTGGCGAATCAGAACCAGAATCCTGCCGTTCGGGCCCTTCGAAGACGCCACAACGCCCGCGTCGACCGGGCGATCCCGCCGCCGCCTCCAGGCCGCACTAGAGGAGGTAAGACTTGAAATCCACCGCCGAGGCGACGAAAAAGCGCATCGGACGCACGATCACGATTTCGGGAATTCACGAAGCCGTGTAAGAGTCGCCCATTGTCGGGGGATCGTCCTCCATAGTCCTCCAGGGGAGCAATTCCATGAACATGCGTATCATCACTTCCGTCGCTGTCGCCGCCGGTCTGGCCCTGAGCCTGTCCGCCTGCGCCAAGAAGGCCGACGACGCTGCCACCACCACCACCACGACGGCCACCGATTCGGCCGCCCCGGCCGCGGCGACCCCGCCGGCCGCCGACGCTTCGGCGACCACGACCACGACCGCTCCGGCCGACGCCTCGGCGCCCGCCGCGACGACCACCACGACCACGACTCCTCCGGCCGCCGCGCCGGCCACGACCTCGATGACCACCACGACCAAGAAGTAAGTTTAGGACCCTCTGGGTTTTGGACTAAGCGCGGCCGCCCCTCACGGGGCGGCCGTTTGCTTTTTGGGGGCCGATCTCGACCCCCAATCGACACTCCAATCGACCGCTATTCCACAGTCACCGACTTGGCCAGGTTGCGCGGCTGGTCGACGTCCGCGCCCTTCTGGACGGCGACATAGTAGGCGAGCAGCTGGATCGGGGCGGCCATCACCAGGGGCGCGATCAGCGGATCGCACCGGGGCGCGGTGACCACGACCCGGGCCCCGGCCGGCGCGTGCCGCTGGCCTTCCGGATCGGTGATGAACACCACCTGGCCCCCGCGGGCCATGACCTCGCTCATGTTCGAGGCCGACTTTTCGAAATAGCTGTCGAAGGGCGCCAGGATGACGATCGGCGTCAACTCGTCGACCAGCGCGATGGGCCCGTGCTTCAGCTCGCCGGCGGCATAGCCTTCGGCATGGATGTAGCTGATTTCCTTGAGCTTCAGAGCCCCTTCCAGGGCCAACGGATACATCGGGCCCCGGCCCAGGAAGAGCACGTCGCGGGCTTTTGAGATCTCCACCGCCACGGCCTTCACGGCGTCCTCCAGATTGATCGACTCGGCCATCAGCCTGGGCGCGCCCAGGAGCACGCGGACCAGGCGCTGCTCCTCGGCCGCGTCGATCTTGCCACGCGCCCGCGCCGCATCCACCGCCAGCGCCGTCAACACGCTGACCTGGGCGGTGAAGGCCTTTGTCGAGGCCACCCCGATCTCCGGCCCGCAATGAATCGGCCAGACCACGTCGACCTCGCGGGCCATGGTCGATTCCTGGGCGTTGACCACGACGGCGGTGTGCATGCCCTTGGCATGGCAGAGGCGGAGCGCCGCCAAGGTGTCGGCGGTCTCGCCGGACTGGGACATGCCGATGGCCAGGGTCCCGGGCTTCAGCGACGGCTCGCGGTAGCGGAACTCGGATGCGATCTCGACGTCCACCGGCAGGTCGGCCAGCTGCTCGATCAGATATTTGCCCAGCAGGCCTGCGATATAGGAGGTGCCGCAGGCGACGATCTGGATGCGCTCGAGCTTGCCGAAATCGATGCCGCCCGGCATGGCGGCCCGCTCGGTGAGTGTGTCCACATAGGCCGCGATGGTGTGCTGGCAGCCTTCCGGCTGGTCATGGATCTCCTTTTCCATGAAGTGCCGGTAGTTGCCCTTCTCCACCTGGGCCGCGGCGGCGGACACGGTGTGGATCTCGCGCTGCACGGGGTTGCCGGCGACGTCGAAGATCCGCGCGCTCTTGTGGTCGATGGCGACGTAATCGCCCTCCTCGAGGTAGGCGACCTTGTTGGTGAACGGCCCGACGGCCAAGGCGTCGGAGCCGATGAACATCTCCCCTTCGCCATAGCCCACCAGGAGCGGGCTCCCCTTGCGGGCGCCCATCACCAGCTCGTCCTCGCCGTCGATCAGCACGCCGATGGCGTAGGCGCCGGTAAGCTGGTCGAGCGCAGCCTTCAGCGCCTCGACGGGCGTCTTGCCCGACGACAGCTCGAAATCGATCAGGGCGGCGATGACTTCGGTGTCCGTCTCGCTCTCGAAGGTCCGGCCCTTGGCCTTCAGCATGTCGCGCAGCTCGGCGAAATTCTCGATGATCCCGTTGTGCGCCAGGGTGACGCGCCCGGCGGTCTGCGGGTGGGCGTTCATGGTGGTGGGGCCGCCGTGGGTGGCCCAGCGAGTGTGGCCAATGCCGACGGTGGCGTTCAGCGGGTCGGCGGCCAGCACCGCCTCCAGCGCCTTGATCTTGCCCGCCGCACGGCGTCGCTGCACGTGGCCGTCAACGATGCCGGCCACGCCGGCCGAATCATAGCCGCGGTATTCCAGACGCTTCAGGCTGTCGATCAGACGTTCCTGTACGGAGGATACGCCGACGATGCCGATTATGCCGCACATGGGGTATGGCGTCCTTTTGTGATAGTTCGGTCGCGGGGGATCGAGGCCGCGAGAGTGCGGCTTTATCATCCGGCCGACGCACGTCGACTAAATCTGGGTTTCGGATCGTTTCGAATGAGCAAGCGCGCCTACTTTGGCACTGATGGCATCCGCGGCGAGGCCAACCGCTTTCCGATGACCGCCGAGGTCGCCCTCAGGGTCGGCATGGCGGCGGGCAAGCTGTTCATGTCCAAGGACGACCGCCGCCATCTGGTGGTGATCGGCAAGGACACGCGTCTTTCCGGCTACATGATCGAGCCGGCCCTGGTGGCGGGCTTCACCAGCGTGGGCATGGATGTGCGGCTCTTCGGCCCCCTGCCGACGCCGGGCGTGGCGATGATGACGCGGAGCCTGCGCGCCGACCTTGGCGTCATGATCTCGGCCTCGCACAACACCTTTTCCGACAATGGAATCAAACTGTTCGGTCCTGACGGCTACAAGCTCTCCGACGAGCGGGAGCTGGAGATCGAAGCCCTCATGGACCAGGGCCTGCAGGAGAATCTGGCCGCGCCCACGGCGCTGGGCCGCGTGCAGCGGATCGACGACTGCCAAGCCCGTTATGTGGAGATCGCCAAGGCGACCTTCCCGCGCCGGCTGAACCTCTCCGGCATGCGCATCGTCATCGATTGCGCCAATGGCGCGTCCTACAAGGTCGCGCCTGAAGCCCTCTACGAGCTGGGCGCCGAGGTCATCAAGGTCGGCGTCGAGCCCAACGGCTTCAACATCAACGAAGAGTGCGGCTCGACCGCGCCGGCCGCCATGCAGAAGCTGGTCAAGGAATACCGCGCCGACATCGGTATCGCGCTAGACGGTGACGCCGACCGGCTGGTGATCTGCGACGAGAAGGGCCAGATCGTCGACGGTGACCAGATCATGGCGCTGATCGCCGACCACTGGGCGAAACGCGGCAGGCTGGCTGGCGGCGGCGTAGTGGCCACCGTGATGTCCAACCTTGGCCTCGAGCGCTTCCTGCAGGCCCGCAAGCTCACGCTGGAGCGCACCGCCGTCGGCGACCGCGCGGTGATGGTGCGTATGCGGGAGGGCGGATTCAACCTCGGCGGCGAACAGTCCGGCCACATCATCCTCTCCGACTTCTCCACCACCGGCGACGGCCTGCTGGCCGCCCTGCAGGTGCTGGCCGTGCTGAAGGAGAGCGACAGGCCGATGAGCGCGCTCGCCCGCCAGTTCGATCCCGTCCCGCAGAAGCTGGAAAACGTCCGGTTCGGCGGCGGCAAGCCGCTCGAGAACGCCGAGGTCATGGGCGCCATCGCCGACGCCGAACAACGGCTCAACGGCTCCGGCCGCCTGCTGGTCCGCGCCTCCGGCACCGAGCCGCTGATCCGCATCATGGCCGAAGGCGACGACGAGAAGCTGGTCTCCCAGGTGGTCAAGGAAATCGCCGGCGCGGTGAAGAAGGCCGCCGCCTAGCCGAGGGGGCCGCCTATGCGCTGGGCCATGGTGATTGGGGCCCTGGCCACCGTCGCGCTGGTTCTGTTCGGCATCGCGACCACGCCGCATTTCTTCACCGGCCACCAGCCGTGGCTGGGCCTGTTCGCGGCATGTGGCATCGTCGCGGCCTACGGCGCGGCAGGCTACCTCGCCATTCCGGCGCTGCTTCGCGGACCAAGCGGCATCCTGCGCGTCGCCGGGCCCCTGGGCCTTGCCGCCGGCGCCGTCTACGCCGTCGAGATCATTGGCGAATATGCCGTCCAGCCCGCCGACAATACGCCGTGGGGCCTCGTGGAATTCGGTGCGGTATTCATCCTGATGGCGCTGGCCGGCGGCGTCCTGGCCTGGCGCACCGGGCGGCTGCGGCCCGCACTCGCCGGTGGCCTTTGGACCGCGCTGATCGCGCCCTTGATCTGGTACGCCGTGGTCCTGGCGACCTTCTACCTTTTCCGGGGCACGCCAGCCCAGGAAGCGGTCTTGCGCGCCGAGGGCGACTATGAGGATTTCGCGCGCTCCGGCATGAGCGATTTCAATGTCTTCGCCATGCAGGACTTCCTGGGCGCGGGCTTCTACCACCTGCTGCTGAGTCCGGTGTTCGGCCTGGTGCTGGGCGGCCTCGGCGCGGCCCCGGCGCTCTTGCTGCGCCGCCTGAGACCGACGGGCGCGCCGCTGGCTTAACCTTGCCTCACGGCAACCCTACCCAAGCGTCAAACATTGTGACAATCTCGTAATGCTGCTTCGCTCGACCGAGGCAGGACGACCAGAATGCTTGGGAGAAACAATGGCTCGACACCTCGCATATGGAGGGTTGGCGCGGCCCGTGGGCCGGGGCGTAAGCTCGTTCGCCTGCCTGGCCTTCGTCGCCCTCCTCGGAACGGCCTTCTGGGCGGGCGCCGTATGGCTCGGCCAGCTCATCCTCAGCAGCGCCCCCGGCCTCTAGAGCGTGACCGGTTCAGC
>PLEH01000171.1:167-70444 GCA_003136395.1 Phenylobacterium sp. | reverse complement strand
TCATGGACATGGTGGAGGGCCGGATCCTCTGGGACCAGAGCCTGCCGCAGTGCGAGCCGGCCGAGCGCCACGCGATCTTCATGGACAAGATCAAGACCTTGGCCGAGCTGCACAACACCGACTACGAGGCCATCGGCCTCGCCGACTTCGGCCGGCCCGGCAACTACATGGGCCGTCAGGTCGAGCGCTGGACCAAACAGTACAAGGCCTCCGAGACCATCCACATTCCGGAGATGGAAAAGCTGATCGATTGGCTGCCGCGGACCCTGCCCGAGCAGGAGAAAACCTCCATCGTCCACGGCGACTACCGGCTCGACAACATGATCTTCCACCCGACCGAGCCCAGGGTGATCGCCGTCCTGGACTGGGAGCTCTCGACCCTCGGCGATCCGCTGGCGGACTTCACCTATCTGCTGATGAACTGGATCAACGGCTCGCTCTCGCTGATCGCCGACCAGAAGGCGCACGGCATCCCGACGATCGAGGAGACGGTGGACTACTATTGCAGCCTGACCGGGCGCGCGGGTCTCCACGACCTGGACTGGTTCTGCAGCTACAACGCTTTCCGCCTGGCGGGCATCCTGCAGGGGATCGTCGGTCGGGTGCGCGACGGCACCGCCAATAGCCCGCATGCGGCCCAGCAGGCCGACCGGGTGCTGAGCCTCGCCCAGGCCAGCTGGAAGTTCGCCCAGAAGGCGGGCGCGACCTAGAGACCCGCCTTCGCCAGGAATGCGTCGAGGACCGCCGTGTCGTCGAACACGGCCTTCACCGGCCAGGCGGTGATCCGCGCGCGCCATTGCGGCGGCAGGCGCACCCAGTCCTTTTCGGTGGTCACCAGGCCCGCGCCGAATTGCGCCGCGCGCTCGGCCAGGAATTCTAGCGTCGATTCGTCATAGGCCGCGTGGTCCGGGAAAGGCGCGAAGTCGGCGAGCTCGCAGCCGGCGGCCTGGAGGGCGCGCTCCACCTTCCACGGCTTGCCGATCCCGGCGAAGCCCACTTGCGGCCCGGGCGGCGGCGGGTTGGCCGGATTGAGGTGGCCGGTGAGCAGGGGCGGGCCCTTCAGCATCTCGATGAGTTCGGGGTCCGCCTCGGCGACGTCGGCGGGCAGCAGCACAAGGACGCCGTCGGCCCGCGAAAGTCCCGCCGCCAGCGGCTCGCGCATGGGCCCCGCCGGAAACACGCGGCCGTCGCCGAACGGCCAGTCGTCGCCGCGAGTCTCGCCGTCCACCACCACCAGCGACAGCGCCTTTTTCACCGAGGGGTTCTGGTGGCCGTCGTCCATGACGATGACCTGGGCGCCGGCCGCGGCGGCGGCCCGCGCGCCGGCCGCCCGGTCGCGGCTCACCCAGACCGGATAGTCCCTGGCCAGCATCAGGGGCTCGTCGCCCACGTCGGCGCTCGCATGGACCGTCGGATCGACCCGCACTGGGCCCTCCAGCCGTCCGCCATAGCCGCGCGAGAGCAGGTGGACCGCCTTGCCCCGCGCCGTCAGCCGTTCGGCGAGGGCGCGGACCACCGGGGTCTTACCGACCCCGCCCATGGTCAGGTTGCCGACGCAGATCACCGGCACGCCGGGATCGTAGGGGGTCGCCCGCGCGATCCTGCGCGCCGTCACCGCCGCCCAGATCCAGGAGACCGGGGTCAGCAGCAAGCGGGTCCGGGCCATTCCGCCGCCGCGGCTCGTGGCCTGCCGCTCGTACCACCAGCGCGGCGTGGAGAGCTTCATGCGGCCAACAGGGGTTCGATGAGCGCCATGGCCGCGTCGAGCGCCGCGCCCTGGCGTCCGGCGTAGGCGCTGGCCGCCTCGCCGATCCGCCGGGCGATCACCGGATTGGCCAGCAGGCCGCGCAGATGCCGGGCCAGAGCCGCGCCATCGGCGGCCTCGATCACCGCGGCGTCCGCCAGCATCTCGGCGTAGATTTCCCGCGCGTTGAAGACCTTCGTCCCGGTGACTATGGCCGCCTCCAGCCGTGCGGCCTCCAGAGGATTGTGGCCGCCGACACCGTCCGCGAAGCCGCCGCCCATCACCACCACGTCGGCCGCGACGTAAGATGCGCCGAGTTCGCCCAGCGTGTCGGCAACATAGGCCGTGGTCGCCTCAGTCAGAGGCTCGTCCGCCGCGCGCCGGGCGACGGCGAAACCCGCGCTGGCCAGTTCGGCGGCCACCTGCGGGCCACGATCAGGGTGGCGCGGGGCGACGATCAGCAGGGCGTCTGCGCCGCCCGCCGTGGCCGTGCGGAACGCCTCGGCGATCAGCGTCTCCTCGCCGGGATGGGTGCTGGCGGCGAGCACGATCCTGCGCCCGTTCGCGCCGGCCTTGAGGGCCGCAACGACGGCGGCGTCCACCGGCGGGGCCTCAACCACCAGCTTCAGGTTCAGCTGCGGACCGGTCTCGGCGCCCAGCCCCGACAGCCGCATTTCGGTGGCCGTGTCCTGCGGCAGGATCAAGTCGAACGCCCGCAGCAGGGCCCGTGCGGTGCCCGGCGCCCGACCCCAGCCCTCAGCGCTCCCCTCGGTCATCCGCGCCGAGAGCAGCGCCAACCGCACCCCGCGCCGCTGGGCGGCGACGATCAGATTGGGCCAGAGTTCGCTTTCGACGAAGAGCGCCGCGACCGGACGCCAGTGATCAAGGAACCGCGCCACCGCGCCCGGCGCGTCAACCGGAGCGAACTGGTGGATCACGCCCGTCGGGAGGCGCCCCGCCAGCACCTCGGCAGAGGTCACCGTGCCGGAGGTGACGAGGAAATTGAGACTAGGACGAACGGCCCGGAGCCTCGCGATCAGCGGCAGCAACGACAGGCTCTCGCCGACGCTCACTCCATGCAGCCAGACCAGGGGGCCCTCGGGCCGCGGCTGGATCGGGCGGCCCAGGCGCTCGTTCAGCCGGTTCGGGTCCTCCTTGCCGCGCGCGGCCCGCCGGCGGAGCAGCCCCGGCGCCAGCGGCTCGAGGAGGCCGGTCGCCGCGGCGTAGAGCGCCAGCGGCAGGGTGCGCGGTGTGGCGCTCACACCACCCCGTCGGGCGCCAGCCGGCAGGCGGTGTCGCCATCTGTCTCCACCTGCAGGGTGGCGTGGCCGATGTTGAATTTCCGGGAGAGTGTCTCGCAGGTAGCGTGCAGGAACTGGTCGGCGTCGTCGTTTGCCGGACGGATGACGTGGGCGGTCAGCGCCGTCTCCGTCGTGCTCATGGCCCAGATGTGCAGGTCGTGGATCTCCGCCACCCCGGGCTGCGCCGCGAGCCAGGCGCGGACCTCGGCCACGTCGATCTCGCGCGGCGCGCCGTCGAGGGCGAGGTTCACCGAGTCGCGCAGCAGGCCCCAGGTGCCGGTGACGATGACGGCGGCGATGCCTAGGCTCAGCACCGGGTCGATCCACTGCAGGCCGGTGAGCGCGATCACGCCAGCGCCGATCACCACGGCCACCGAGATCACCGCGTCGCTGGCCATGTGCAGGAAGGCGCCGCGGGCGTTCAGATCTTCCTTCCCGCCCCGCATGAAGAGCAGCGCGGTGGCGGTGTTGATGACCACGCCGATCGCGGCGGTGATCATCACCGTTCGGGTGGAAACCACGTTCGGCAGGGTCAGGCGGTGGATGGATTCCGAGACGATGGCCCCGATCGCCAGCAGCAGGAACACCGCATTGCCCAGCGAGGCCAGGACGGTGCCCTTGCGCAGGCCGTAGGTCCGCCGGGTGCTGGGCGCCCGCTTGGCCAGGATCGTGGCGCCCCAGGCCATCAGCAGCGCCAGCACGTCGGAGAGGTTGTGGCCGGCGTCAGCGAGCAGCGCCATGGAGTGGGACAGGAAACCTGCGCCGACCTCCACCAGGACGAAGGCGGTGTTGAGCGTCACCCCGATGGCGAAGGCGCTCCCCATGTCCGTGGGAACGTGATGGTGGTGGTGACCGTGGGCATGGCCGTGTGCATGCTTGTGGTCGGCATGGGCGTGCCCGTGATCGTCGTGCGCACGGTCGTCATGCTCATGATCGTGGCTCGCGTGATCATGGTGGTCATGATCGTGGTGGTCGTGCGCCTTTGCCATGGGCCTATGTCTCACCGAGAGCGGACGGGATCAATGCGCCGTTGCGGGCGGCGTGCGGCCAACCAGCGCCTCCGCCCGCCGGGTGACCGCCGAAAGCCGGGCGGACCAGTCGGCGATCAGGGCGCTGACCGCCGCGTCGTCGGCGTCGCTCGGCACATGCAGAGGGCCCTCCCAGACCACCGCGCCGCGGCCGAACGGCGCGGCGAACATCACCCTGTCCCAGGTGTCGAACTGCGTGGCGGGATGGGCCGCGATCCCCATCAGGAAGACAGGTTGGCCGGAGCGCTTGGCGATCTGCAAGGCGCCGGGCGCGATCACCTCGTTGGGTCCGCGCGGGCCGTCGGGGGTGATCACCAGCGCCCCGCCGCCCGAGACCCAGGTCACCGCCTCGCGGATGGCCGCCACCGCCTGGCGCGCCTTGGCCGCGTCGCCCTTCTTGGCCGAGGAGATGCGGATCGCCGGGAAGCCGGCCATCTCCAGGGCCGTGGCGATGAACTGCCCATCCGAAGAGGGCGAGACGAAGGCGCGCGTCCGTTTGCGCCACCACTGCGGCGCGGTGGCGAGACAAAGCGGCACCCGGCCATGCCAGAAGAGGGCGATGGCGCCGCTGTCGCCGGCCAACACCGGCTCGACGCAATCCACGTTCTCATGGCGCCAGCGGACGGTATTCAGGATCAGGCGGATATAGACGCCCAGGATCCAGCCTAGCAGGTTCTGGACGCCATCGCTCCGTAGCAGAGATTTCAAGCCGCGGTCTCCGCGCCGGCGTCCAGGTCCTCGGTCCGGGCGAGACGCGCATAGAGGCCGCGCTTGCGCACGAGGCCCTGGTGGTCGCCTGTCTCCACGATCCGCCCCCTGTCGATCACATAGATGCGGTCCGCGCCGCGCACGGTGGACAGGCGGTGAGCGATCAGGATCGTGGCCCGCCCGGCCATCAGCCGCCTCAGCGCCAGCTGCACCTGGGCCTCGCTCTCGGTGTCCAGCGCGCTGGTGGCCTCGTCCAGCAGCAGGATCGGGGCGTCCTTCAGGAAAGCCCGCGCAATGGCGATCCGCTGCCGCTGACCGCCGGAAAGGCGCGCGCCCGCCTCGCCCACCTGGGTGTCGTAGCCCTTGGGCAGGTCCATGATGAAGTCGTGCGCCGCGGCCTCCCGCGCCGCCTGCTCCACAGCCTCGGCTCCCGCTTCGGGCCGCGCATAGGCGATGTTGGCGCGGATAGTGTCGTCGAACAGGAAGGCTTCCTGGGTGACCAGCGCGATCTGGCTGCGGAGGGATCTCAGCGTCACATCGCGCACATCGACGCCGTCCAGGGTGACCCGGCCGCTAGTGGGGTCGTAAAAGCGCGGGATCAGATTGAGGATCGTGGACTTGCCGCCGCCGGAGGGGCCGACCAGGGCCACGGTCTCGCCGCGATGGGCTTCGAGGGAGACGCCGTTCAGGATCGGCGGGCCATCGCCCTCGTAGCGGAAGCTGACATTCTCCAGCCGCACGGAACCCTCGGTGAGCGCGAGTTCGCCGGCGCCGGCCCGTTCGCGCACCTCCGGCTCAACGTCCAGCGCGCTGAACAACCGCCGCGCCGCCGACATGCCCTCGGCGAATACGCTCTGCAGATTGGCTAGCTGCCTGAGCGACTGGGAGGCCACGCCCAGGGCAACGATGAAGGCCAGGAAGGCGCCGGCGTTCATGTGGTGATGCTCAGAGCGCCAGCCGGCATAGGCGATCACCGTGGCGGTGATCAGCATCATCAGGAGCTCGGTGGCCGGCGCGGCGTAGGCTCGCGCATTGGCGCCCTTGATCAGGTGGACCTGCCGGCGTTGCACAACCTCGCCGACGCGCGATTCCTCGTAGGCCTCGCGGTTCTCGATCTTGACGATGCGCACGCCATCCAGGCTCTCCATGATGGCCGTGGACAAGGCCGAGGTTTCTGCCATGGCGCCGCGGGCGGCTTTGCTGGTGCGCCTGGAAAAGCGGCGCATGATCACCCCGGCGGCCGGGGCGGCCACCACCATGACCAGCGACAGCACCAGGTCGTTGGAGACCATCACGCTGATGGCTCCGATCACCTGCAGGAGGTTCAGGACGTAGTTGGCCACGCCCGATGTGGCGGCCTCACGAATCAGGCCGGCGTCGTAGAGCACCGAGGAGACGTACGATCCGGAATGCTGGCTCCGCAGGCGCGCCAGGTCCGCGCGGATCAGCTTGCCGAACAGCTGCACCTGCACGTCGCCGACCACGCCGTTGCCGATCCGGTTGACGAGCGTCACCTGGGTGATCGCCGCGATCGCGCGGCCCAGGGCATAGGCGACGATCAGGCTCGGCCACAGGATCAGAGTCCCGGCCTTGTGGGTGACCATCAAGTCGTTGGTCGCCGGTTCCAGGATCTGCACGAGTTTGCTGGTGCAAAAGGCCGCCGCCACCGCGGCCAGCATGGCCACGGTCCACCCCTTCCAGCGCGGGCGCATGTAGACGCTGGCCACCCGCCCGATCAGGGCGCGGGCGGAAAGCTCTGGCGGGGCGCTCTCGCTCATGGGGCTTGGCGTCGTCCGATGCGGGGTCGAAGTCAAGACGGCGGGCCCTTGGCGAGCATTGGACCCGCTGCGCTTCCGTCGAGGCGGTGGAAGCCTTAGTTAGGGCGCGATGACGCTCGCGCCAACCAAGCCGGGATTTGACCTCGCCACCCCGGGCGGGCGGTTCAAGACCTATGCCGACTACCTCTGGAACGATCACGCCTATTTGCGCCTCGGCTTCCAGAACGCGCACTGGATCTCCGACGAACTGGTCCGCACCAACCAGCCCTGGCCGCACCAGCTGGCCGCCTGGAAGGCTGCCGGCGTCAAGACCGTCGTCAACCTGCGGGGCGGTTTCGACGCCAGCTTCCACGCGCTCGAGAAGGACGCCTGCCAGAGGCTCGGCCTGGAGATGGTCGACTTCACCATCACCTCGCGCGAGGTCCCCAGCCGCGACCGGGTGCTGAGCGCCAAGCGCCTCTACGAGACCATCGCCTATCCGGCGCTGATCCACTGCAAGTCCGGCGCGGACCGGGCCGGCATCATGAGCGTGCTCTACATGCACTTTCGCAAGGGCCTGCCGATCCGCGAGGCGCTGGATCAGCTCCACATCCGCTACCTGCACGTCAAACAGGGCAAGACCGGCGTTCTGGACTACGTCTTCGAGCGGTATCTGGCCCAGGGCGAACCCGCCGGCATGTCGTTCCTCGAATGGGTGGAAAGCCCGATGTACGACCCGGCCGGCATGAAGTCGGACTTCCGCGCCGGCATGCTGGGATCGCTGCTCACCGAGAAGTTGCTCAGGCGCGAATAGGCTCAGTGATCGTGGTCGTGATCCGGGTCTGATTCCGGGTCGAGCAGCTTGTGCGCGTGGATGATGAAGTAGCGCATCAGCGCATTGTCGACGGTCTGTTGGGCCTTGCCGCGCCACGCGGCCAGCGCCTGGCGGTAGTTCGGATAGGCGCCCACCAGGTCGACCTTGGTGAGGTCCTTGAATTCCGCGGCGCCTTGCAGCGACTTCAGTTCGCCGCCGATCACCAGGTGGAGGAGTTGTCTGTCAGGCATGGTCCCGTAGCGCGAAAAGCGAGTGTTGGCGCAGCCGATAGGCCCCGCTGGGCTCCGGATCAATGGGCGCCCGGTCAGAGGCCGGCGATGGCCAGGGCGTCGATCAGGATCGAAGGCGCGTTGGACGAACCCCGGATCTCCAGGTCGGAGCCGGGGACGAGGCGCGCGTAGATGTCGATCAGGTTGCCGGCCACGGTGATCTCATTGACCGGATAGGCGATCTCCCCGTCCTCGAACCAGAAGCCCGAACAGCCCACCGACCAGTCGCCGGTGTTGCCGTTGAGCGAGGGCCCGAACATCGAGGTGACCAGGAGGCCAGCCCCGGCGTCGGCCATCAGCTCGGCCTGGCTGCGAGTTCCCGGTTGCAGGGTCAGATTCGTGGGCCCGACGCCCGGCGGTCCCGCCAGGCCGCGCGAGGCGTGGCCGGTGGTGGAAAGCCCGAGCTGGCGGGCCGAGGCAGTGTTCAGGAGCCAGGTGGTCAGGACGCCGTCATCGATGAGGCTGATGGCGCCGTTGGCCACGCCTTCGTCGTCGAAGGGGGCGGAACCCAGGCCCCGCGGGCGGTGCGGATCGTCGGTGACCGAAATGCCCTTGGCGAACACCGGTTGGCCGAGCCTGTCCTTCAGGAACGAGGTGCCGCGTGCGATCGCGGGACCGGAGATGGCGCCGATCAACGGGCTGAGCAGGGACGCCGCTAGGCGGTTCTCGAAGATCACCGGGGCGGTGGTCGACGCGATCTTGCGCGCGCCCAGGCGCCCCGCCGCGCGGCGGCCGGCTTCGGCGCCGATCGCCTCGGCCTGCGGCAGGTCCGCCTGCCAGCGGACCGAGCGGCCGTCGTAGCCCGTCTCCATGCCGGTCTCGTCGCCGGCGATGGCCGAGGCGCCCAGGGAAAAGGCCGAGGCGCGGTGCAGGCCGGAAAAGCCCGCGCTGGTCACCATCCGCCATTGGCCGGTGGACCAGGATGCTGAGCCGCCGTCGGAATTGGTCACCCTGGGCACGGCCCGGGCGGCCTCCTCGGCGGCCCGGGCCTTGGCCTCCAGGGCCTCGGGCTCCGGTTCGGCGGGATCGTAGAGGTCGAGGTCGTGCAAAGGCCCGTGGGCCAGCCGGTCGGGGTCGGCCAGGCCCGCATAGGGGTCCTCCGGCGCCAGCTTCGCCATGGCCACGCAGCGGGCCACCAGCTTGGCCCGGGCCTCGGCGCTGATATCGGAGCCCGAGACCGACGCCTGCCGCCGGCCGATGAAGACCCGCAGGCCCAGGTCGCGGCTCTCCTCGCGCTCCACCTCTTCCAGCGCTCCGTTGCGCACGCCGATGGAAAGGGCCCGGCGCTCGGCGCCCACGGCTTCAGCGGCGTCCGCGCCGGCGGCGAGCGCGGCGGCCACCACGTCGTTCAGCAGGTTCTCGTCCATGCGGGGGATATGGCCGAGCGGGTCGGCCGGCACAAGCCGGGGGGGGAACACTAGGGGATCGCGTAGAAGATCAGCGCCACCCCGCCCAGGATGTAGGCGAGCCAGGTCGCGATCACACCCGCCGAGCGCAGGACCGACGATCCGCCGTGGCGCGAGAGGCCGATGGCATGGGCCACGCGGCCCGCGAACAGCGTCAGACCCATGAGGTGGACGACCATCGGCGTCGCCCCGGCCATGGCCAGCACCGCGATGGCGATCAGCCCGCCCGGCACGTATTCCGTGGCGTTGCCGAAGGCGCGGACAGCCTGGGTCAGCTCGGGGATATTGTCGTCGCCCAGGACGCCCCCGTGGGCGCGCCGCTGGCGCACCACCAGCACCGACAGCACCAGAAGCAGGAACAGATGCAGCCCGACCCAGAGGGCGGCCGCGTGGGCGGAAGGCGTTGCATCCATGGCGTTTTCCTCCCCCCTATCTTCCTCAGGCCGCGCGCAGTTGGTCGCGCTTCGCCCTGTGGCGCAAGGTCAGGGAACCGGCTTGCCGTCGCCGGGCAGGCCCAGGCGCGACCACATCTGCGTGACCGCCTCCACCGTCGCGGAGTCCATGGCGAGCTTGCGACCCCATTCGCGATGGGTTTCCGGCGGCCATTTGTCGGTGGCGTCGAGGCCGATCTTCGAGCCCAGTCCGCTCTCCGGCGAGGCGAAGTCCAGGTAGTCGATGGGGGTGTTTTCGATGACGGTGATGTCGCGGGCCGGGTCCATGCGGGTGGAGATCGCCCACATGACGTCCTTCCAGTTCCGGGCGTCGATGTCGTCGTCCACGACGATCACCCACTTGGTGTACATGAACTGGCGAAGGTAGCTCCAGACGCCCATCATCACGCGCTTGGCGTGGCCGGCGTAGGCCTTCTTCATCGAGACCACCGCGATCCGGTAGGAGCAGCCCTCTGGCGGCAGCCAGAAGTCGACGATCTCCGGGAACTGCTGGCGGAGCAGCGGGATGAAGACCTCGTTCAGCGCCTCGCCGAGCACGCTGGGCTCGTCCGGCGGGCGGCCGGTGAAGGTGGTCAGATAGATCGGGTCCTTGCGCATGGTGATGGCGCTGACCTGGAAGATCGGGAACTTCTCGACCGAGTTGTAAAATCCCGTGTGGTCGCCGTAGGGGCCCTCGTCGGCGTAGTCGTCCAAGAGGACATGGCCTTCAATGACGATCTCGGCGTTGGCCGGGACCATCAGCGGCACGGTCTTGGCCGGGACCAGCTCGACCTTGGCGCCGCGCAGCAGGCCCGCGAACTGGTATTCGCTGAGCGTGTCCGGCACCGGGGTCACGGCGGCCAGGATGGTCCCGGGATCGGCGCCGATCACCGCGCAGGCGGGCAGGGGCTCGCGTTTGCCCTCCGCCTTCCAGCGGCGGTGGTGCTGGGCCCCACCGCGATGGGCCAGCCAGCGCATCACCGTGCGGTCCGGCCCCAGCACCTGCATGCGGTAGATGCCGAGGTTGTAGTCGTCCTCAGCCGTCTCCGACGGCCCCTTGGTGACCACCAGCGGCCAGGTGATCAGGGGCGCGGGCTCGCCCGGCCAGCAGGTCTGGATAGGCAGCCTGTTCAGGTCGATCTGGTCGTCCGTCCAGACCACCTGCTGCACCGGCGCCTTCTTCACGATGGCCGGGCGCATGGACATCACCGTCTTGGCGAGCGGCAGCATGTCCCAGGCGTCTTTCAGGCCCCGCGGCGGCTCCGGCGCGCGCAGAAAGGCCAGGAGTTCGCCCACCTCGCGCAGGTCCGCCGCCGTGGCCCGCGCGCGGCCCTCAAGCGTCACGCCCATGGCCACGCGCTTGACGGTCCCGAACAGGTTCACGAGGCACGGCATGGGCGAGCGTTCGCCGTCGGCGCGGATGACGTTCTCGAACAGCACCGCCGGGCCGCCGGCGGCCAGCAGGCGCCTATGGATCTCCGTCATCTCCAGGACGGTCGACACCGGCTCGGTGACACGGACGAGTTCGCCCGCCGCCTCCAGCTTGCCCATGAACTCGCGCATCGACTTGTAGGCCATGCCTCTCCCTAGGGTCCCGGGGCTCCCCTGTCACGCTTGAGGGCGCTAGGATGGCGCCGATGAAGCGCATCGATCTCGACGATCTGCCGCCGAAACTCGCCGCCCTGCTGGCCGGCGCGGACCCGGGCGAGGAGGTGCTGCTGGTGCGCGGCGGCGTGGTGGTCGGACGCCTGACGGGTGGGGCCGGGGAGGCCGCCACAGGCGTCCAGGCCGAGTTCGAACTGGCGCCCGAGGAAAACGCCAAGGAAATCTTCGAGCAGTTCCGCTCGGCGATGGAAGACGAATTCTAGGAGCTCCGAAGATGAAAACCGCCATCCTGGCGCTCGCATTGTCGGCCGCGTGCGCCACCGCCGCGCTCGCCGCCCCGCCCGTCGCGCCGGAGCCGGCCAGGCCGGTGGACGCCCAGAGCTTCTTCGCCGGCCGCTGGTACGAGATCGGCCGCACCCCGATGTCGCTGACCGACGGCTGCGTCGCCGGCTACACCGACTACCTCCGGAAGGGCGAGGCGCTGACCCAGCGCGACGCCTGCCGCGACAAGACCCCGGCCGGCAAGGAGAAGGTGATCGGCGGCCCCTTGAAGATCCTCAACCCCGGCCAGAACACCAAGGTCCACGTCAGCTATCACCTGTTTGGCGTGGTGCCGATCGCGCGCGAGTACTGGATGCTGGACCACGGCGACGGCTGGTTCATCCAGGCGACCCCGGCCATGGACATGATCAACATCTACACCCGCGACGCGCACCCCTCGGCGGCCCTGATCGCCGAGCTCACGGCGCGGACCAAGGCGCTGGGCTACGACCCGGCCAAGCTGGAGTTCCCGGCGCTGGCGGCGCCCTAGCCGGTCCGCTCCGCGTCGTACGCCTTTACCACGGTCTTCTTGGCGATCTTGCGGAAGCGGCGCTCCAGGAAATTCCGGAACGAGCCCGGATGCAGGCTGTCGATCCGCGCCAGGACGCAGGGGTAGTCCCTGTAGTGGGCGGTGAAGTGGAAGGTCTTGGGCTCGGCCTCCATCAGCATCTCGCGCTCGTCGAGGCTGACCTCCATCAGCACCATCGATTGGTCGTCCCGCCGCAGGCGGGTGAAGAACTTGCCGTTCAGCTTGTAGGCCGGTGAGCCGTAGCTCATCCCCTTTTCCACGCCGGGGAAGCTCATGACGATGGCTTCCATTTCGTCGGGGGTCATTGGTCCGCCTCCATCAGTAGGCCAGGGCCGTCCCGTCCTTGCGCATCTCGGTGGCCGCGGCGAAGCGGCCGGGATGGCGCTGGATGGCCTCGTAGCCGCCGTAGACCCCGGGGTTGGGGCCGAGCTTCCAGCCGAGGTCGGCCAGCGCCTTTTTGGTGGCCTCCGGCACGCCTGTTTCGAGGTTCAGCGTTCCCAGCGGGCCCAGGTCCTCGCCGGTCGGCTCGTGGCCGCCCTCGTGGTGCCAGCGCGGCGCATCGCCGGCCTCCTGCAGGCCCAGCTCGAAGTCGACGAGGTTGGAGATCACCTGCGCCTGGCCCTGCGGCTGCATGTCCCCGCCCATGACCCCGAACGAGAGCAAGGGCTCGCCGTTGCGCGTCGCGAACCCCGGGATGATGGTCTGGAACGGCCGCTTGCCGGGGGCGTAGATGTTGGGGTGGCCGTCCTCGAGGGCGAAAAGCTCCCCTCTGTTCTGGAACATGAAGCCCAGCCCGTCCGGCATCAGGCCCGAGCCCATGCCGCGATAGTTGGACTGGATCTGGCTGATCATCAGCCCGTCAGCGTCGGCGACGGTGAAATAGGTGGTGTCGCCGTGGCTGGGGGCCTGGCCCGCATAGGCCGGGATCAGGATTCTGTCCGGCCGGATCAGCTTGGCCCTTTCCTTGGCGTAGTCCTTGGAGAGCAGCCAGTCGGTGGGCTGTCTGTAGAAGTTGGGGTCGGCGTAGAACTTCGCCCGGTCCTCGAACGCCAGCCGCTTGGCCTCCACCTCGTGGTGCAGCGCCTGGGCCGACTGGAAGCCCATGCCCCGGATGTCAAACTGCTCCATGATGTTCAGCAGCTGCAGCGTGACGAGACCCTGACTGTTGGGCGGCAGGCCCCAGACGTCGGTCCCGTGGTAGCTGATCGAGCGCGGCTCGACCCATTCGGTGTGATGGGCGGCTAGGTCCGCCTTGGTCATCCAGCCGCCGATCCGTTTGAAATAGGCCTCGATCCTGTCGGCGATCTCGCCCTCGTAGAAGGCGCGCCCGCCGCCCTCGGCGATCAGGCGGTAGGTGTTGGCCAGGCCGGGATTCCTGAACACCTCGCCCTCGCGCGGCGTCTTGCCATCCTTCACCCAGACCTTCCGGAAGTTCTCGGTCTCCTCGATGTGGTTTTCGGGCTTGGAGAAGATCCGCTCGGAAGAGCCCACGTAGAAGGCCACGTTCTGGACGATCGGCGCGCCCTCTTCGGCGTGGCGGATGGCGGGCTGGAAGAGGTCCTTCCACGGCAGCTTCCCGAACTTCTGGTGCAGCGTCCACCAGGCGTCGACCGCGCCCGGCACGCTGACCGAGACCGCGCCGTAGGAATTGATCAGCCCCTTGGCGTTGGCCCGCTTGCGCTGTTCGGCCAGGCTCAAACCCCTGGGGCTGCGCCCCGAGCCGTTCAGCCCCAGCACCTTCTTCTGCTTGGGATCCCACAGCAGCACGAAGCAGTCGCCGCCCACCCCGCAGGAGATCGGCTCGCCGAACCCCAGGATGGCGTTGGCGCAGACCGCCGCGTCCACCGCCGAGCCGCCCTTCTTGAGGATCTCGATGGCCGCCAGCGTCGCCAGCGGATGGGCCGTCGCCGCGGCGCCATGGATGCCCCAGGCCGGACTGCGCGAGGCCCAGGTCGCCCCGTCGATCCGGTCGCCGCCATGCACGTCGGGCCGATCCCGGTTGGGGTTCTCCTGCCGGCTTGTGGCGAAGGCGCGGCCCGCCAGGGCGGCGGCCGGGACGGAGGCGAGAAAGGTTCGGCGCTGCATCTGTGGAGGGCTCCGGGAGGTTGCGGCGCGGTAGTGTTAGCAGAGCTGTGACGCGGCGCGAGACTTGCCTGCTATTGACACGTGGCCGCCCGATTTTCGCCAGGAGCTCCTTCGTGCCTGCCTTCGATTTCCTCATCATCGGCTCAGGCATCGCCGGGGCAGGCGCGGCTTACGAGCTGGCCGACGGCGCCCGCGTGCTGCTGCTCGAGCGGGAGGAGACGCACGGCTATCACACCACCGGCCGCTCGGCCGCGCTCTACATCGAGACCTACGGCAATGCCGTGATCCGCGGGCTGACGCGGGCGAGCCGGGACTTCTTCGAGGCGCCGCCCCAGGGGTTCTGCGACTATCCGCTGCTGACGCCGCGAGGCTGCCTGAATATCGCGCGGTCCGACCAGCTCGCGGCCTTGGCGGCCGCCACCGCGGAGGCGGGCGAGGTCGCCGTCCCGCTGAGCCGCGAGGCGGTGCTGGACCTCGTGCCGGTCTTGCGAGCGGACTATGTGGCGGGCGGCCTCCTGGAGCCGGCGGCCATGGACGCCGATGTGGCGGCCCTCCACCAAGGCTTCCTCCGCGGCGCCAAGGTGCGGGGCGCGGAGATCCGCACCCGCTGCGAGGTGACGGCGATCGCGCCTCGCGCGGGCGGCTTCCGCGTCACCTGCGCGTCCGGCGAATCCTTCGAGGCGGCTGTCGTTGTCAACGCCGCCGGGGCCTGGGCCGATCGGATCGCGGTGCTCGCGTGCGCCCAGCCGGTGGGCCTGCAGCCGATGCGTCGGACGGCCCTGATCGTGGAGGGGCCGCCGGGCGTCGACATCCGCCCCTGGCCGGCCGTCATCGACGTGGACGAGCAGTTCTATTTCAAACCCGACGCCGGCCGCATCCTGGCCTCGCCGGCCGACGAGACGCCGAGCGAGCCCTGCGACGCCTGGGCCGAAGAGATCGACGTGGCGATCTGCGTCGAGCGGGTGCAGGCGGCCGCCGACATTCCGGTGCGGCGGGTCGTGCGGTCCTGGGCGGGCCTGCGCAGCTTTGTCGCCGACCGCTCGCCGGTGATCGGCTTCGACGGCGCGGTGGCCGGCTTCTTCTGGCTGGCCGGGCAGGGCGGCTACGGCGTCCAGACCGCGCCCGCCGCCGCCCGCGCCGCCGCGGCGCTCGCGAAGAGGCAGGGCCTGCCCGACGACATGGCCGCGAGCGGCCTCACCGCGGCCGACCTGTCGCCCGCGCGGCTGGCGCGGTGAAACGGTCGCGAAGCGCAGCGGCCTTGTTCCGGTCGCGCTTGGACGTCACTCTCGCCCCATGCGCCTGACCGTCCTTACCCTGGCCGCCGTCCTCTGGAGTGGAGCCGCCCTGGCCGCGCCCGCGCCGGCGGCGCCCTCGCTTCCGCCCAAGGACGTCTCCCCGGTGACCGTGTTCCCGGCCACCGCGGCGCCGAAGATCGTGAAATCCTTCCCCGCCGCCGGCCAAGCGCTGCAGGCGGGCGTCACGGTGATGAGCGTCACCTTCGACCAGCCGATGCTGAAGACCGGTTTCGACTTCGGTCCCGGCCCCGGCGGGGAGACGCCGCACTGCCTGAAGACGCCAAGGCTGCTGGACGACAACAAGACCTTCGTCCTGCTCTGCACAACCGATCCGCACAAATCCTACGCCCTGACCATCAACGCCAAGCCCGAGGGCGGCTTCGCCAATGTCGCGGAGCATCGCGCGGAGCCGACCACGCTTGCCTTCTCCACCACCGACGCCGACGGGCCGCGCACGGTCGCCGCCGCCTTGAAGGTCTCGGGCCTGCGCCCGCTCGACATGCCGATCCAGGAATCGCCGGACCGCCGCGGCGAAAAGACCGACCATTAGGCGGCTGGCGGGACGATCTGGCGCCTGTCTTCGAGCCTCCTTACATTCCGAGCGTCAGGGAGGACGTTCGATGACCACTCTTCGGTCCAGGTTCTGCGCGGTGCTGGGCATAGCGTTGGCGCTTGGCATGCTCGCGGCCCAGCCGGCGGACGCCCGGCGTGGCGGCAGCTTCGGCAGCCGCGGGTCGCGCACCTATTCCGCGCCGCGCTCGACGGCGACGGCGCCCGGCTACATCGCGCCTGTGCAACGTTCGATGACTGCGCCAGGCTCTGCCCCCGGCGGGGCCTATGCGCCCCGGCCCGGGACGCCCGGCTACGTGGCCGGCAGCCCCTACGGCTATGGCGCGGGACCGTTCGGCGGCTTTCGCGGCGGCGGGTTCCTTGGCGGCCTGGTGGCCGGCGGCCTGATCGGCGGCCTGATGGGCCACGGCTGGGGCGGCGGCTGGGGCGGCTATGGCTACGGCGGCGGCGGGATGGGGTTCCTGACCATCATCATCCAGCTCGCGGTGCTGTTCTTCATCGTCTCCCTGCTCAGCCGCATCTTCTTCCGCCGGCGCAGCCCGGGCTTCTCGCCCTTCGAGGCGCAGCAGCCCGCCTATGGCGGCGGCCCCAATGGTGGAATGGGGGGGTTTGGGGCCGGCCCGATCGGCGGCGGCGGGTTCGGCGGTGGTCCGGCGCCGGGGGCCCCCTTCGCGCCCACCACGGGTCCGGCCTGGGAGATTCCCATCGAGCCGCAGGACCAGGCGACCTTCGAGACGCTCTTGAAGGAGATCCAGGACGCCTTCGGACGCGAGGACTACGCGGGCTTGCGCGAACACTGCACGCCCGAGGTGATGGGCTACCTGGCCGAGGAGCTCAGCGACAACGCCACCCACGGCAAGAAGAACGAGGTCACCGGCACGCGCCTCCTGCAGGCCGACGTCGGCGAGGCCTGGCGCGAGAACGACATCGACTACGCCACCGCGGCCATGCGCTACGAGAGCATCGACCTGATGCGCGACCGCATGAGCGGTGCGGTGTTGTCAGGGGATCCGAACACGCCCAGCCAGACGACGGAACTCTGGACCTTCGCGCGGCACATCGGCGGGCCCTGGAAGCTCTCGGCGATCCAGGACGCCCACTGACCCGTTAGGTCGGCTCCGGCGGCGCGAAGGAGCGGGAGCCTGACGGCGCCGGGCCCTTCGCGGGCAGGGGCAGGGTGATCGTGAAGCGCGCGCCGTGGTTGTTGACGGCCTCCAGTGACCCCCTCAACTGGCGCACGATGGCCTCGACAATGCTCATGCCCAGACCCTTGGTCTGACCGGCCGCAAAGCGCGGATCGAGCCCCTCGCCCTCGTCGGCGACAGTGACCACCAGCTTGCCGCCCTGGCGGTGGCAGGTGACGTTAAGTACGCCGCGGTCGCCCCAGGCATAGGCGTGCTTGGCCGCGTTCATGGCCAGTTCGTTGATCACGATGGCCAGCTGCTGGGCGACCTCGCCGGGGGCCCGCACGGGGTCGGCGTCCACCCGGCAGTCGAGACCGGTGGAATCGGAGATCAGCCCGCCGAGTTCGGTCAGGAAGAGCTCCAGATCGACGCCCGAGGCCTGACGGTGGGCGGCCAGGAACCGGTGCATCTGGCCGACCGCCGAGAGCCGTTCCGCGGTCTCGATCAGGGCGGCGCGAGCCCTGGGATCCCTCACCCGCATATGTTCGAAGATCAGGAAGTCGGCCGCCAGTTGCAGGCTGTTGGCCAGCCGGTGATCGAGTTCCTGGCGCTCGGCGTCCGGGCTCGGCGGCGCGGGGCTCGGCGTCACGCCGGAGAAGGCGTGATCGACTTCGTTAGGTCTTGCCGGATGGGTCACCACCAGCCTCCGATCGTGCAGCCCCCTGCCAACCGTAAGCCCCATCAAACCAGAGGTAGGTATAGAAGGCGTTCACAAGCTTGGCCGTGGCCCCGCCGCCCTCTCGCCCTGCTAGATCGGGTCGTCGATGGACCTGGCGAGCGCGGTGAAGAGCTTCGGGCCGGCCTCGGTCATGTGCCAGCAATCCTCCAGCCGCATGCCGAATTCGCCGGGGATGTAGATGCCGGGCTCGTCGGAGAAGCACATGCCGGGCTGAAGCGGCGTCGCATCGCCGTGCACCAGATAAGGCGGCTCGTGGCCGTCGAGGCCGATGCCGTGGCCGGTGCGGTGCGACAGGCCCGGCAGCTTGTAGCCGGGGCCCCAGCCTTCCTTTTCGTAGTAGGCCCGCACGGCGTCGTCGATGGTCCCGACCGGCGCGCCCGGCTTGGCGACGGCGAGCGCGATCTCCTGGCCCCGCTTGACGGTGTCCCAGACCTTGCGTTGCCTGGCCGTGGGGGAACCCATGACCCAGGTGCGGGAGATGTCCGACTGGTAGCCGTGCACCGTGCAGCCCACGTCCATCAGGATCACCGAGCCTTCGCGCAGGACCTGCGGCTGTTTCGAGCCGTGCGGATAGGCGCTGGCCTCGTTGATCAGCACCAGGGAGAACTCCGGCGACCCGCCCAGGCTGACGGTGGCGGCGGTCATCATCGCCCCGATCGCGGCCGGGCTCATGCCCACGCGCACATTGGCGTGGACGTGGCGCAGGGCGGCCAGGGTCACGTCGTTGGCGGTCTGGATCAGGGCCAGCTCCGCGGGCGACTTGATCAGGCGGCAGGCGCGGACCAGGGCCGTGCCGGAGACGACGCCCAGGGCCGGCGCGGCGGCCTTCACCCCGTCGACGATGTAGAGCCGGGTGGTGTCCTCGAACGCGATCTTGCCGGAGCCCACGCCACGGTCCCTGAGCGCACCCGCCAGCACGGCGAACGGGCTCTCGTGCTCGTTCCAGGGCCGCACTTCGCCCCCGACCGCCAGGGTCTCGCGCACCGAGGGCTCCTCGAAGGCGGGCGTGACCAGCACCGTCTCGCCCTTGGCGGGGATCACCGCGGCGGTGGTCCGCTCCGAGCGGCGCCACTGGACGCCGGTGAAATATTCCAGGCTCGACCCCGACTCGACGATCAGGGCGCCGACGCCCTGTTCACCCATCAGCCGTTGCAGCTTGCCGATTCGCGCCAGCCGTTCCTCGGGCGGGATCGGCCTGGCGGCCTTGGTGAGGGAGACGAGCCCCGCCGGCGCGGTCTTTGGGTGGCGTGGGGCTGCGAAGGCGGCGCCGGCCGTCAGCGCGGCGGCGGCGGTGAGGAAGGCGCGGCGGCGCATGGGCGGAATCCTTAGGCGGTCAGCAGTTGGGGGCTCAGGGTTTGCGGTCGGCCTGCCGGACCGGCGCGTCGGGCGCAGCAGTGAGGTTCAGGGTCTTGAGCGCATCGTCAATGGGAATGAAGAAGTTGATGCCGACCGGCGCGCCGTTGATCGTCTGGCCCGAGGCGGTGAGCCCGATCACCCGGCCGGTCTCGTCGAGCAGCGGCCCGCCGGACGAGCCATGGTTCACCATCACGTCGCTCTGGATGAAGGCCATCCCCTGCTGGTTGCGCAGCGCCGAGACGATCCCCTTGCTCATAGTGTTCTGGAACTGGGCGCCCAGTGGCGAGCCGATGGCGAACACCGTCTCGCCCTGCTGGGCGGTCGTGTGGCGCAGGCCGAGCGCCGGGCGGCCGGGCGAAGTCCGGATCAGGGCCACGTCGCGGCGCGGGTCGCTGCGCAGCACTTCGCCAACGCTCTCGCTGCCGTCGGACCATTTCAGCCGCACCACCTTGGCCGCGCCGACCACGTGGTGGTTGGTGATCAGATAGCCGTCGTCGGAGACCAGGAAGCCGCTGCCGGAGCCGTCGGGCGAGAACACCACGGCCACCGAGGCCGAGGCCTGGGCGATGCCGGGCTTGGGCCTGGCCGCGGTCAGGGTGAGCGGACCCAGGCTCGCCGGCGAGGGCGAGGCGGCGGCCACGGCGGCGGGCGCGGTCACCACCCGGCGGAAATCCTCCGAGGCGATCAGCCGGCGGACGATGTCGCGAAAGGCGTCGCCGACCAGGATTCCGGGGTCGCCGGCGATCCCCTTGGGCGGGGCGTTGGCGCCGCCGGCGATGTCCGCGGAGACCACGACCCTGCGCTCAGCCACCGAATAGACCTCCCAGTGGGCGGTCATCACCACGGCGCCTTCCCAGCGGCCGCTGGAGAGGATCAGGCCGCAGCTCTTGCAGAACCGGCCCTGCATGCCGGTGATGTCCACGGCCGCCAGCAGCTCCGGGATCGGCGGCGCCTCGGTGGCGAACAGGCCCGCCGCGCCGGCCTTGCCGGTGGCCCGCTTCATCTCCTCGTCGAAGATCTGGGCGAAGAGGCCGGGAATGAGCGCCTTCTGGCCGTCCTGGGCGCTCAGCAGCCGGTCGTCCGCCAGGGTGTCCTTGTTGCGCAGGAAGGCCCAGGGCTCGGGCTTCAGCTGCACCACCATCTTGGCGAACTTCACCGTCCGGGCGTCGGCCGGCAGGGTCGCGGTGGGAGCGGGCGCGGCGGCCTGCAGGGTCTTCAGCTTGCCCTCGTCGAGCGCCTGCGCGGCGCCGGCCGCCAGGGCCAGCGCGAACGCCGCCAACACTCCCAGGCCTGTCCACTGCCGCATGCGCCGTCCCCAACCCTGGCCAGACTACCAGACGTCGGGAGCGAGGAAAGCGGGCGCGGCGGTCAGCCCTCGCTGAACACCGCCAGCTCGTTGCCGCCGGGGTCGCGGAAGTGGAACCTGCGCCCGCCGGGGAAGCTGAAGATCGGCCGGCTGATCGTCCCGCCGGCCGCCCGGGCCCTGGCCTCCATGGCCTCCAGGTCGGTGGCGAAGAGGATCACCAGGGGCGCGGCGGCGCGGTCGCCCGGGTCGGCGTTGAAGCCGCCGTCGACGCCGGCGTTGTCGAAGGCCGCGTAGGCGGGGCCATAGTCGGTGAAGGTCCAGCCGAAGGCCTGGGCGTAGAAGCCCTTGGTCGCCGGCAGGTCCGCGCCGGGGAACTCGATGTAGTCGATCCTGCCGTCCTCGCGCATGGCTGGGCGCTCCCGGTTGTTCTCAATTTGTTCCAACCTAGTTCACGGCTCGCCGGGAGTCGAGTCCGCCTAGCCGGCCAGCAGGATCGCACCCAGGGAGATCAGGCCCGCGCAGAGCCCGCGGCGAAGGGTGAAGCGCTCCTTCAGGAACAGGGCCGCCAGGATCGCGGCGAAGAGGATCGAGGTTTCCCGCAGGCCCGAGACCTTGGCCATCTGGGCGCCGGCCATGGCCCAGACCACCACGCCATAGGCGACGATCGAGATCAGCCCGCCGCCCACCGCCTTGGCGGTCTCGCGGTCGGGGCTCACCGCCAGCCAGCGCCGGCGAAGCGCGAAATAGGCCAGGGGCATCGGCGCGGCCTGGGCCAGCGACATCCAGGCGAAATAGCCGACCGGCTGGCCCGACAGCCTGACCCCCATGCCGTCGCAGACCATGTAGCTGGCGATACAGCCGCCGCTGGCCAGGGCCAGCACCGTGGCGTGGGCGTTGAGCCGCTGGCGCCCCAGGCTGAGGCCGATGATGCCGGAAGAGACCAGGACCAGACCGCCCATGGCCGTGGTCGACAGCCGCTCGCCGGCGAACACCGCAGCCCCCACCGCCACCAGCAGGGGCGCAGCGCCCCGCGCGATCGGAAAGACCTGGCTGAGCTCGCCCTTCTCATAGGCCCAGACCAGGAAGAGGCAGTAGCCGACCTGCAGGGCGCCGGAGGCGACGGCGAACGGCCAGCTCGCCATAGCCGGGGCCGGAACGAACCGGATCGCGATCGCGGCGGCCAGGCCCGACACCAGGCTCATCACCGTGATCGACCACAGACGGTCGGCGCCGGAGCGCAGCAGGACGTTCCAGGTCGCGTGCAGCAGGGCCGAACCCAGCACCAGCGCCAGGACCAGAGGCGGGACGCCGCTCACCCGCTGTAGCCTGGGGGCATGGCCCAGACGCAGGTCTTCTTCACCGCCATGTCCTCCAGCTCCCGCGTGGTCGGGACCTGGTACTCGGCGAGCTTGGTCAGGCCCGAGCGCGGGAAGTAGCTCCGACCCGGGTCGCCGATCAACACCGTGGCGCCGCGGGCACGCGCGGCGGCCAGCCAGGCCAGCACCCGCTCGGCGAGCGGCTTCTCGTAGCAGATGTCGCCGGCCAGGATGACCTGCGCCCACTCCGGCGCGGGCGCGTCCAGGAGGTCCTTGGCGGTGAACGCGCAGGCGACGCCGTTCGCCTTGGCGTTCAGGGCGACGGCCGCCTCGCAATAGGCGTCGATGTCGGCGCAGAGCACGTCCTTCGCCCCGGCCATCATCGCGGCGATCCCCACCAGCCCCGAGCCCGCGGCGAAGTCGACCACGCGCCTGCCGGCGACGACCTTCGGATTGTCGATCAGATAGCGCGCCAGCGCCTGGCCGCCCGCCCAGGCGAAGGCCCAGAACGGCGGCGGCAGGCCAATCTCCTCCAGCGCCTCCTCGGTCAGCTTCCAGATGGGGGTGATCTCGTCGGCCAGATGGAGCTGGATCTCCGGCGTGTGCGGCGGCCGCTGCAGCCGCGTGTTGGCGACGATGAAGTCGCGGCGGCCCTGCTCTGTCGCGGGAATGGCGGTGGCGGAGATCATCCACGCTTCGTCGGGGCCGCCGCCGCCCGGGTCAAGGGGAAGCGGAAGGCCGGCCGCCAGATCGTCGCGCTTGACTCCCGGTCGCCATTGCTCAACGTGGTTAAGTAATCGTTAAGTCTATTAACCATTATTAGAAGTATACATGGAACGTTTTCGCGACGACTGCCGTTGATACAGCGAGACAAATTGCGGTGACGGCCATGGACGTTAAGGTTTTCAAGGAACGCAACGGTTGGTTCGTCATGACGAACAACAAGATGGGGCCGTATCCGCGCGACGTTGCGGAAAGTCTGGCCAAGGGCATGGCGTTCGCTATCCGCAGTTCCGGCGGTGAAGCCCGAATAGTCTTCAGCGACGTCGATGGGCCCTGGCCGGATGACGGGGGAGAGGCCTAGCGGCTAGACTGCCCCTCAGCCGCCAGCCTGTCGGGGTCCCAGATGAAAACGCCTGCCACGGCCCTGCCCAAGCTCAGCCCCAAGGCGGGCAATGCATCGGCGGTCCAGGCGGCGGGGGCCTGCGTCTGCGGCGCGGTGCGGCTGGAGATCGATGTCCCGGCGGTCTGGGCCTGGCACGATCATTCCGCCCGCAGCCGTCATGCCCAGGGGGCCGCCTACGCCACCTACGTCGGCAGCTGGAAGAGCCGCTTGCGGATCCTTCAGGGCGCAGAGCACCTGACGCGCTTCGAGGACCCGCAGGCCGGAACCGCGCGCAGCTTCTGCGCCCGCTGCGGGACCCCGATGCTCTATGAACGGGCCCATTCGCCGAAGATGGTCAACATTCCGCGCGCCGTCTTTTCGGAGCGCACCGGCCGCGAGCCGCGCTACCACCTGAACCTCGCTGAGCAGGCCGACTGGACCTGGGCCGGCGAGGCCCTGGCGCCGCTCAAGGGCTATCCCGGCGTCATGCGCGAACGGCCGCGGAAGAAGACTCGCAGCGCACCGCTGGACCCGATGTTCGAGCCCTAGGCGACCGGCTTGCCAAGCTCCGGATCCGGCGCGATGCTCGCCCGGCATGCGACGTTGACGGGCCCTGTGCGCCCGCCTTCCGGCGCAAGGGAGACCAGCCATGCTCAAGGAGCTTCCCGCCCAGGCGGGACCGGGCGCGCGCCCGACCGATGTCATTACGCCCCTGATCCTCGACTTCCTGCAGTGGCTCGCCGCTGAACCACGAACCTACGCGGAAGTGATGGACGCCTGGCGCACCTCCTGCCCGCGCCTGACGGTCTGGGAGGACGCGGTGGACGCCGGCTATGTCACGCGCCGTCGCGCCGGCCCGGAGCCCGCCCTGGTAGAGGCGACCCCGCGCGGGCGAACCCTGCTCACCGCCGAGGGCCGCGCCGCCGCCTGGCGAGCCCTAACGCCGTCAACCGGCCCCATCCTTCCTCAGGCCGGTTGTCAAAGCCTGCCCCCCCGGCCTAGCTTGCGCGCACATTTTTTCGGGGGATTCCTAAGTGCTGAGGAAAGTCTTGTTGGCGGGCGCCGCCATGTCTCTGGTCGCCGGCCTCGCCGTGGCCCAACCGCCGGCCGAGCCGCGCAACGCCGACCGCCCGGGCGCGGCCCGGTCGGCGTCCACGGCCGACCAGACAGAAGCGAAGAAACCCGACGCCCGCTCGACCGCCGAACCCAACGCCGGTGTCCTCTTCAAGCCCGAGCGCGTGGACTCCGAGGGGATGGTCACGGTGGGCGGCCAGGCCATCGCCTATCACGCCATCGCCGGCACCATCATCGTCCACCCGCGCGGCTGGGATGACGCCGCGCGCCGCGAGGCCAATCCGACGCCAGGCTCCGACCTGGGCGCGGGCCAGAACCCGCAGGCCGAGGCCTCGATGTTCTACACGGCCTATTTCAAGAAGGGCGTTCCCGCCGCCGACCGGCCGATCACCTTCATCTACAACGGCGGCCCCGGCTCCTCGACCATGTGGCTGCATCTTGGAGCCTTCGGCCCACGGCGCATCGTCACCGCCGACAACGGCGAGCACACGCCGGCCGCGCCCTACGCCCTGGTCAACAACTCGTCCTCGCTGATGGACGTCAGCGACATGGTGTTCATCGACGCGCCGGGCGCGGGCTTCTCGCGCATCGCCGGCAAGGACAAGGAAAAGGCCTTCTGGGGTGTGGACGAGGACGCCGCGGCCTTCACCAGCTTCATCACCGCCTTCCTGTCGCAATACGGCCGCTGGAACTCGCCCAAGTATCTCTTCGGCGAGAGCTACGGCACGCCGCGCTCGGCGGTGCTGATCAACAACCTGGAGACCGGCGAAAGCGTCGACTTCAACGGCGTGATCCTGCTCTCCCAGATCCTCAACTTCGCGCTCAGCGTCGACGGCGCCGAGAACAATCCCGGCAGCGACCAGGCCTATGTCACCGCGCTCCCGACCTATGCCGCCACCGCCTGGTCGCGCAAGCTGGTGCCGGGCGCGCCGGCCTCCATCCAGGCCTATCTGAAGGAGGTCGAGGCCTTCGCCACCGGCGACTATGCGCTCGCCCTGCAGCAGGGCTCGCTGCTCGATCCGGCGAAGAAGCGCGCCATCGCCGAGCAGTACGCCCGCTACACCGGCCTGCCGGCGAGCTATGTCCTGCGGGCCGACCTCCGGATCACCGGCGGCGAATATGAAAAGGAGCTGCAGAGCGCCGCGGGCCTGACCACTGGGCGCCTCGACACCCGCTTCCAGGGTCCCGACATGGATCCGCTCGCCAAGGAAGCCGCCTACGACCCGCAGGCGGCCGCGCTCTCCTCAGCCTATGTCTCCGGCTTCAACGACTATGCGCGCCGCACGCTCGGCTACGGCGAGGGCAAGGTCTTCAAGCCAAGCGTCAACGTCTTCCGCTTCTGGGACAACAATCACACCCCGCCGGGCCGCGGCTTCGGCGCGCCGCGCGCCATGCTCAATGTGATGCCCGACCTCGCCTCGGCCATGAAGTACAACCCGGGCCTGAAGGTGATGCTGCTGGGCGGTTACTACGACCTGGCAACGCCCTATTTCCAGGGCTGGTACGAGATGCACCACCTGCCGATGCCCGACGCGCTGCAGGCCAATATCTCCTACCACTACTACGAGTCCGGCCACATGGTTTACGCCAAGGAGGCCTCGCTGAAGGCCCTGCACGACGACGTCGCGAGCTTCATCGTCAGGAACAGCAACGTCCGCCACTAGGGCGGCGGGGCGGCGGGGCGGCCGGCGCAGGGGGGCCGCGCCAGCCGCCGGGTGGCTCAAGCCACCTGGGCGCCGTCGGGACCCCAGACGTCGGGGGCCGACAGGTTCTCGTAGAAGTAGGTGACCGGCACCTCGAGCGCCTGGGCGATGGCCCAGAGCTGCGAGGCCGACAGGCTGCAAAGGCCGCTCTCGTACTTGTGCACCTGCTGGAAGGTGACGCCGCAGGCGCCGGCCAGGTCCTGCAGGGTGAGGTCCATCATCCGCCGGCGAAGGCGAATGGCGCGCCCGAGCCGCTCCTGGACATAGCGGGTGGTGGCCGCGTCGATCGGCACCGGCCTCAGGTGAGACCTCGCGGCCGGCGGATCGTCGACGTTGGCGGGCAGGTAGGCGTGCTGTGCTTCCATGGCCCAAGGGTTAGGCGCGAACCGGCGCCACGTGCAGTTGCAGCGACCTGCGGCGAGATGCACGAAGGTGCACGCCGCGGAGGATTCCCTCCTTCCACAGGGCGGCGATCACCTTTATCTTAGCAGTGTAAACATGGGGACGACAAAGATGCGCGGTGGCGAAACGGTGCTGGTGACCGGTGGGTCCGGCTACATCGGCGGGTGGTGCGTCGCGAGCCTCCTGCAGCGGGGCTATGTGGTGCGCACCACGGTCCGCGACCTCTCAAAGGAAGCCGCGGTCCGCGCCGCCCTGGGCAAGGTCACCGATCCCGGCAATCGCCTGAGCTTCTACGCCGCCAACCTCACCGCCGACGCCGGTTGGGACGCGGCGGCGGAGGGCTGCGACTACGTCCTGCACGTGGCCTCGCCGCTCGGCGTTTCCGACCCCAAGGACCCCAACGACCTGATCGTCCCGGCCCGCGAGGGCGCCCGGCGCGCCGTGGGCGCGGCGATCAAGGCCGGCGTCAAGCGGGTGGTCCTGACCTCTTCGGTGGCGGCGACCAGCAAGGGGACGCTGGCCTGCGACTGGACGAGCGACGAGACCGTCTGGACCGATCCCAAGGATCCCAAGGTCAGCGTCTACGCACAGTCCAAGACGCTCGCCGAACGCGCGGCCTGGGATCTGATCCACGGCTCGGCCACCGACACGACGCTGGCCACGGTCAATCCGGCTCTGGTGCTGGGCCCGGTGACCAGCCACGACTTCTCCGAGTCCGTGCAGGTGGTCGAGCGGCTGCTGTCCGGCCGGGCGCCGGGCATTCCACGGCTGGGCTTCAACGTCGTCGACGTGCGCGACGTGGCCGACCTGCACATCCGCGCCATGACCGATCCCCACGCCGCGGGCGAGCGCTTCATCGCCGCGGCCAATTACGCCTGGATGTGGGACATCGCCGAGCTTCTGCGCGCCAACCTGGGCGCCGCGGCCGCCAAGGTCCCGACCCGCAAGGTGCCGGATTTCGTGATCCGGCTGGCCGGCCTCTTCGACAAGGACCTGGGCTCGGTCACCCCGTCGCTGGGCCACAAGCACGACTACGCCTCGGAAAAGGCCCAGCGGATGCTCGGCTGGAAACCCCGGCCCTTGCAGGAGACCATTCTCGACTGCGCCTCGAGCCTGATCGGCATCGGGGCGGTCTAGGCGCGCCAGGCGATGGGCGAGATGAAGATCAGGACGTTGAGCAGGAACCCCAGGTTCCAGAGCAGGGTCCGCGTGGTCGGCCAGCCGGCGATATAGGCGCCGACGAACGCCAGCCGCACGACAAGGAACCCCACGGCCAGCACGTCGATGACGGCCTGCGACCCTTGTTTCATCTCGGCCAGCAGGATCGCGGCGGCGAAGAAGGGGAAGGTCTCGATGCCGTTGAGGTGCGCCCCCAGAACCCGAGCGCGAATCGGCGGCGCGTAGAAGGCGGGGTCACGCGGCGCGGCGTTGTTGAAGTCCCGCCAGCCCAGCGGCTTGATCGGCGCGAGCGTCAAGAGATAGAGCACCACCGCGCCCAGAATGCACCAGTCCGCGACCGTCATGGGAAGCCTCCCGACCCGGACGGGATTGTCGCGCAAGGCGCTCGCCGAGACCACCGATATCGGTGATGATCGGCCATGCTCGCCGCCGATCCCGAAGCCGTCCTGGCCCGCCTCCGCGCCGCCTGCCTGGCCCTGCCGGAGACCGGCGAACGGATCAGCCACGGCTCGCCCGCCTTCGACGTGGCCGGCAAGATGTTCTGCTACTTCTGGCACAACCACCATGGCGACGGCCTGACCGCGGCCTGCGTCAAGACCGCCGGACGCGACGAGCAGGACCTGCTGATCGAGGCCGATCCGGAGCTCTATTCCTGGCTGCCTTACCTCGGCCCGTCGGGCTGGATCGGCCTCAGCCTCGCCGACCCCGACCTCGACTGGGACCACGTGGAGGCGCGCCTGCTCTCCAGCTGGCGGCTGGCCGCGCCAAAGCGGTTGGCGGCGATCTGAGGGATCGGCCATAGTCGCGGTTCATTTTCGGGGACCGACATGCGGATACCGGGTGCGTTGATTGCGGCCGTGGTGCTGGCCGCGGGCTGGGGCGCGGCGGCGCAAGGCGCCCGTCAGCCGCAGGAAGCCAACGGCTACACCCGCTATGAGCTCTTGGCGCCCGGCTCCGGCAAGTTCCGGATCATCTACGACATCACTGCGGTCCGGCCCGGCGCCACCGCCTTCTTCAATCCCATCCGCAAGGGCTCGATCGCCTCGGACGAAAGCGTCAAGGACCTTTCCACCGGCCAGCCGCTGAAGTTCGCCCAAGTCTCAGGTGAATCCGCCAAGACCACCGGCCTGCCCGAGGCCGATCCCGCGTCCGACTATATCCGCGTGGAACTGGCCCACCCGGTCCCGGCCAATGGCGGCGAGGCGCGCATCCTGATCCAGAAGACCTATGAGGACGCCAAGAGCTATCGCCTTGAGGGCCAGGACATCGTCTTCGACCGCGGGCTCGGCATCAAGAAGAACGCGGTGGTCCTGCCCAAGGACTATGTGCTGGTGAGCTGCAACTACCCGTCCCAGGTGACCCAGGAAGCCGACGGGCGCCTGCGCATCAGCTTCTTCAACGTGACGCCCGGCGAGGCCCCGCTGAAGCTGCGGGCCGCCCCCGGCGCCCTGTCCTCAGCCCCCACCAGCGTGAAGGGCAAGTTCGGCGAACGGGCGAAGCAGACGCGCGACATCGTCTATTTCCTGCAGCCGCCGGAAACCCACGCCTTCGATCTCTACCACGACTACACCGAGGAAAAGGCCGGGGTCAGCCGCTACATCAATGTGGTCCGCACCGGCTCCGTCGCCACCAATCCCTCTGCCAGGAACCTCGACACCGGCGAGGCCATTCCCGCCGTCCACCTGAAGGGCGNNAGCGAGATCGTGGTCTTCAACTTCAAGCCGCTGAAGCCCGGCCAGTCGATCCGCCTGCGCATGAGCGAGACCTACACTGACTCCGGCCGCTACAGGCTGGTCGGCGACGAGCTGGTCTTCGACCGCACCTTCGGTCGCGCCGAGAACGCCGTGGTCCTGCCCAAGGGCTGGATGCTGACCAACTCGTCCTTCCCGGTGGTTGTCAGCCGCACCGACGACGGCCGCGTGCGGCTCGACTTCAACAACCCGCGCCCCGACGAGGTCGAGGCGCTCTTCACCGCCCGGCGGGTGACGCCGGGCGGTTAGGGGCTAGGCGACGGCGCGGGCCAGGGGCGCCGGCCGCGACGCGGGCGCGGCTTCGGCCTGATCGACGGCATATAGCCGCGCTTTCAAGTGCTTGTCGCCGACGGTGGCGATCGCCGAGGCCAGGGCGCCGAGCGTGATGCAGAAGAAGGCCTCGGCCAGGCCCGGCGCCAGCACGCTGAGGCTCGGGACCGGTCGGACGTTGGCCAGGCCGATGCAGCCGTCCATCAGACCGTAGGCGGCGGCGGCAAGGCCCAGCATGGGCGCGCCCGATGCGATCGCCGACAGCCAGGCGGCGGCCGCGCCGGCGCGGCGCGTGGGCCGTGCAATCTGGCTGACCGACAGTGCGACGGCGGCCACGACGGCGACCGCCAGCAGGATCAGGACCACCATCACCAACGGCTTGGCGTGGAGAATGACGCCCAGGCCGCTCAGACGCTGGTCGGCGGCGACGAGGGCCAGGGTGGGATCGGCCGGGGGCAGGATCGAGGGGGCTTGCATGGGCGCTCTCCAGACTACAGTTGTAAACTTTCGCCAAAATTTACATGCGTAGTCCAGAAGGTCAAGCCGTAGCTTTCAGGCAAGCCGTCGAGGAATTCAGAGCAGGCCTAGGCTGCGGAGGCGGCGGGCCGGGCCCGGCGGGCTTGGCGCTGGCGAGCCTCAAGACGCTGAGATAGCCGGGCGCGCTCAGCATCCCGTCCCAGACGCCCTTCTGGACCAGCAGCCGGTGGGCCCTGGGCAGATTGTAGCAGGGCACATGCATGAACATGTGATGCTCGCAGTGGTAGTTCACATAGTAGGGCGCGATGAACGCCCGCTCGAGCCAGTTGGCCATGGTGGTGCGTGCGTGGCGCAGCGGATCGGGTTCGTTCTTGGGCACGCAGGCGTGCTCGGCGATGTTGCGCAGGCGCGTGACCAACGGCAGCCAGGTCGCCTGCGGGACCAGCCACAGGACCGGCCACACCCACCAAAGCCCGAATGGCGCGGTCAGAGCGATGGTCACGACCATGCCGGTCAGGAACCGGCGTCGCGCCACGATCGCCTCGCCCAGGATCGGCAATAGGGGCTCTTGCGGCCTGCGCTCGGCGATCCGCTTCACCAGCCCCGACCAGCGCAGCTTGTAATAGGTCTGGCCGGTCAGATCGCGGACGATCTTGCGGCGCAGCGAGACGCGCGTGATCGGGAAAGGCGCCGACAGGACCAGATCCGGGTCCTCGCCCTGCTGGGCGTATTTGTGGTGCGTCAGGTGGTAGTTCCGATAGCCGATCAGGCCGCCGGTGGTCAGGTGGTTGCCCACCCAGTCGTTGACCTTCGGATCGGGATGCAGCGCCACGTGGGCCGCGTCGTGCATCAGGATCGCCAGGCCCAGTTGGCGCGCGCCGATGATGGCGATGGCCAGCGGGATCGCCGCCAGCTTCCACCACCCCGGCGCCGCTACCGCCATGGCCATGGCTAGGCCGATAACGATCCAGGCGTGCGCGAGCAGCGCCAGTCCCTTCCAGCGCGAACGGCGCGAGAGCGGCGCCCATTCCTGGGGCGCGAAATAGGCTTTCGGATCGATGCGCGCGGCGACGGCCATGCAGGGATTGTACGCGATCCTCCCCCGCCGGGGGAACATCTGGTTCAGAAGAGCGGCACGAAACGGGCGCCGGCCAGCAGCGCCAGGACCAGGATCAGGCCGGCCCAACTGTTGGATTTGAAGAGCCTGAGCGCCTTGGCAGGATCGTCGGTGCGCACCTTGCGGGCCTGGGAGCAGAGCTGGACGCCGTAGGCGATCAGCGCCAGGTAGAAGAAGGGGCCGAGGCCCGCCGCCGCCCCGGTCGCCAGCAACAGAGCCAGGCTCATCAAGTAGAAGCCGAGGATGGCCAAGGGCGCCTGTGCGCCCAGCCTGCGCGCCGAGGACTTCACCCCGGCCAGCGCATCGTCCTCCAGGTCCTGGATCGCGTAGATGGTGTCGTAGCCCAGCGTCCAGAATACGCCCGCCGCATAGAGCAGGACCGCCGGCCACTGGAGCGCGCTGTCGGCCATGGCCCGCATCAGGAAGCTGACGTTGCCGGAGCCGACCACATAGGGCGCCATGCCGCGCCAGAAGCTGGGCCCCGCGCCGGTGGCCGCGGCGAAGCCCAGCAGGGCGCCCCAGTTGAAGGTCAGGCCCAGCCAGGCCTGGGGCCACCAGGTGATCCGCTTCATGAACGGATAGGCCGCCACCAGCACGAGCGAGAGCGCGCCCAGCACCACAGCCATCGGCGGTAGAGTGATCAGGATGCCGAAGGCGACGGCGCAGCAGATGGTCACGAACATCCAGGCCTGGCGCACGCTGATCTGGCCGGCGGGAATCGGGCGCAGGGCCGTGCGCGCCACCTTGGCGTCGATGTCGCGGTCGACGATGTCGTTGTAGGCGCAGCCCGCCGCGCGCATCAGCGCCGCCCCCAGCGCCACCAGAGCCATCAGGCTCACGTTCGGCAGCCGGTGCTCCATGGCGTCGGCCAGCACGATCCCCTGCCAGCCCGGCAGCATCAGCAGCCAGATCCCGGTAGGCCGGTCGAACCGCCCGAGCTTCAGCCACGGCCGGATGGCGCCGGGCGCGAACCGGTCCACCCAGTTGGCGGGCATGGCGTCGGGGAGGGGTTGGGTGGAAGCCATCCCTCCCCTTTATGGGGAGGGACAGGCCGGCGCCAGCCGGCCAGGGTGGGGAAGTCGCGATCAGGCTCAGACGCGGCGTTTGGCCCACACTTCCCCACCCGTCTCGCAGAACTGTGTCCTGCGAGCCACCCTCCCCATAAAGGGGAGGGATGAAGCCTCGTCAGGTTGACGCTCGGAATCGGCGCGCCTAGCTTCCCGAGCCTCAGCAACCCGAAAGGAGGGTCAGAATGACGTTCATCGTTCCAGCCGCTCCCCTAGGGTTCGCCGGGCCGCCGCCGCGCTTCTAACTCAACCGGACCGCTTCGTCTGAGGGCCTCAGGGCCCCGCTTTACGAAGCCCGTCCGCGCGCCCGGGGTCCGCCGGGGTTCCTGCAAGCCCCCCGCCTCACCCAAGACCTTTCCTTCGCGCCGCTGCGCCGCCGTCCTCGACAGGACATTCGCGGTCCGCCCAGGCGCTGACATTCGAGATTTCCGATGACCGACCACTACGAGGATACCGAAGACCAGAAGGAGCGCGTGCTGAAGAACAGCCAGGTGCTGGCCTTCATCGCGCGGTTCTGGATGCGCCGGCCCTGGCTGCTCACCGGCACGATCGTCTTCGTCGTGCTGGCCATCGCCTTCGACCTGGCGACGCCGTGGTCCGCGGGCAAGTTGGTGGACGCCGTGACCGGCGGCCCCGGCCGGCTGGCCACGGCCTGGCGCGCGTGGGCGATGTTCGTGGGCGTCTATTTCGGCTTCTCGATGATCCGCAACCTCTCGATCCGGTTCTGGATCCCGCTCGCCAGCGCCAACATGAAGGAGATGACCGACGAGGGCTTCCGGAAGGTCCAGTCGTTCTCCGCCGACTGGCACGCGGACACCTTCGCCGGCGCGACGGTGCGCAGGCTCAGCCGCGCCATGTGGGGCTATGACGCCGTCTCCGACGCAGCCCTGGTCTTCCTGGGGCCGGCGATCGTGGTGCTGATCGGCCTCTGCGCCATGATGGCCTGGCGCTGGCCGGTGGTCGGCGCCTTCGCCACCGTCATGGTGACTCTCTTCATCGTCTCCAACATCGTGCTGACCAACCTCTATGCGCGGCCGCTCAACCTGCGCTCGGTGGCGCTCGACAGCCGCATCGGCGGCGCCTTGTCCGACTCCATCGCCTCCAACCCCACGGTGAAGAGCTTCGGGGCCGAGGCCCGCGAGGAGGCCCGCATCGGCGAGGTCACCGAGATGTGGCGCCGGGCGGCCAACAAGACCTGGAGCCGGTTCACCGACATCTGGCTTCTGCACACCGTCATGCTGGTGGTCATGCAGGCCGGTCTGACCGGCCTCCTGATCCAGCTATGGGCCAAGGGGCAGGCGACGCCGGGCGACGTGGCCTTTGTCATCACCGCCTTCATGCTGATGACGGGGTATCTGAGGAACATCGGCGACAACATCCGCATGACCCAGAAGGGCATGGACGACACCGAGGACGTGGCGCGCTACGCGACCATGGCGCCGCAGGTGATCGATGCGCCGGGCGCCAAGCCCTTCCGGGCGGACCTGGGCGAGATCGTCTTCGACCAGGTGGTGTTCCGCTACAAGTCCGCCCGCGCCCCGCTCTACGACCACTTCACTCTGCGCATCGCGCCGGGCGAACGGGTGGCGCTGGTCGGGCCCACGGGCGCCGGCAAGTCGACCTTCGTGAAGCTGATCCAGCGGCTCTATGACGTGGATGCCGGCCAGATCCTGGTGGACGGACAGGACATCGCCCAGGTCAGCCAGGGGTCGCTGCGCCGCGCCATCGCCGTGGTGCCGCAGGATCCGGCGCTGTTCCACCGCACGCTGTCGGAAAACATCGCCTACGCGCGTCCCGACGCCACCCAGGACGAGGTCGAGCTCGCGGCCAAACGAGCGCGGGCCCACGACTTCATCTCCAGGCTGCCGCAGGGCTACAAGACCCTGGTCGGCGAGCGGGGCGTGAAGCTGTCGGGCGGCGAGCGCCAGCGGGTCGCCATCGCGCGCGCCTTCCTGGCCGACGCGCCGATCCTGGTGCTGGACGAGGCCACCTCCTCCCTGGACGTGGAGACTGAGCGCCAGGTGCAGGCGGCCATGGAGGAGCTGATGGTGGGCCGCACCACCATCGTCATCGCCCACCGTCTGTCGACCATTAGAGGCGCCGACCGCATTCTGGTCTTCGAGGACGGCCGCATTGTCGAGGAGGGCCGGCACGCCGAGCTGGTCAAGAAGGGCGGCGCCTATGCCCGCCTGCACGCGGTGACGGAGGGATGGGCGTAAGGCGCATCGCTCCCCCCCCCCAACGCCTTCGTCATCCCACGGTCAGCCGCCAAGCTGATCCGTGGGACCCAAGCTGAGTCGCAAGTTGGCCACGCCGTTTGGGTCCCACGGATCGCCTCTTCGGGCGACCGTGGGATGACGATCTAGCTCATGACGTCGGTGAGGGGGCCGGCCAGGTCCCCGCGCTTTTCCACGCGCACGCTCGACAGCCCCAGCCAGCCGGCCATCAGCTTCAGCTCCTGCGCCAACCGGACCGGCGTCACCTCGCTGGCCCAGGGTTCGGCGTGGCTGGCCTGGACGACCAGCGCGCCCGCCTTGCGGTCGGACTTCAGGTCCACCCGCGCCGTCAGCGCGTCGCCTTCGAGGAAGGGGAGGACGTAGTAGCCGTGGGTGCGCTTCGCCGCCGGCGTGTAGATCTCGATCCGGTAGCGCACGCCGAACATCCGCTCGGTCCTTTCGCGAAACCAGATCAGGTTGTCGAAGGGAGAGAGCAGCGCGCTCGCGTCCACCCGCCGCGGCCAGCGGGCGGCGGGGTCCAGGAAGGCCTGTTCGCGCCAACCCTTCACGGTCACAGGGACGAGCGAGCCCTCCTCCACCAGTTCGGCCATGCGGGCCTTGGCGCCTTCCACCGGCATCCGGAAATAGTCGCGCAGGTCCTTGGAGGTGGCGACGCCCATGGCCCGGATCGCCCGGCGGTAGAGCTCGCGGTGGGCGTCCTCGCGGGTGGGCGTCGGCGCCCCGATGATGGCCCGGGGCAGCACCTTTTCCGGCAGGCCGTAGACCCGCTCGAAGGTCCCGCGCCGGGTGGCGGTGGTGAGCTCGCCGGTCCAGAACAGGCATTCGACGGCCCGCTTGGCGTCGCTCCACCCCCACCAGCCGCCTTCGCCCTTCTGGCCCATCTCCAGCTCCGACGCGCCCATCGGTCCACGCACGGCGATTTCGTTCAACACCTTGTCCACGAAGTCGCGCCGCTCGCGCAGGAAGCGGGCGACGCCCTTCCAGACGCCGGCGCCGTCATGGGCGTCCTGCATGCGCCAGCGGAACAGCGGCTGGGACGAGAGCGGCAAGAGCGAGGCCTCGTGCGCCCAGTACTCGAAGAGCGGCCGCTTCTTCGCCCANNCTGGATCACGCCCAGCCGGTCGACCAGCTTCAGGAGCTGGCGCTTGGCGACCGGTCCGTCGGGCCGGGGCGTGGCGAACCCCTGCGCCCCCAGCCCAATGCGGCGCGCCTCGCCGGCGGTCAGCTTGTCCTTGGCCATCGCCCCTCGCGAGTCCCTTTCGAGTCGTGGTCCGCGAGGCTAGTCACCGAACAAAGAAAGAACAACAATGTGTTTAGGAATGGTTAACGTTACCGCCGCTACGCCTTGGCCATGGGAACAGATGCGGAATCAGGCATGATCTAACACCGGTTTCGGGGCGTAGTGGGCCTCGAGCCGTTTCACCTCGTCATCGCTCAGGACGACGTCCAGGGCGGAGACCGCATCGTCGATGTGGCCGAGCTTCGAGGCGCCGACGATCGGGGCTGTCACCGCCTTGTTGCGCAACACCCAGGCGAGCGCGACCTGCATGTTGGAGAGGCCGCGGTCCCGGGCGATTTCGCTCACCGTCTCCACGACCTTCTGATCGGCCTCGGTGAAGTAGAGACGGGGGGAGAACTCGTCGGTGCGGGCGCGTTCGGTGTTGCCCTCCTTGGGCGCGGTCCGGCCGCCCGCCAGGAACCCCCGCGCCAGCGGCGACCACGGGATGACCCCGATCCCTTCGGCCCGGCACAGCGGCAGCATCTCGCGCTCTTCCTCGCGGTAGACGAGGTTGTACTGCGGCTGCATCGAGACGAACCGCACCCAGCCGTGGGCGTCGCTGGCGGCCAGCATGCGGGCGAACTGCCATGCGTACATGGACGATGCGCCGATGTAGCGGGCCTTTCCGGCCTTCACGACGTCGTTCAGCGCCTCCAGCGTCTCCTCGATCGGGGTCTCATAGTCGAAGCGGTGAATCTGGTAGAGGTCGACATAGTCCATGCCGAGCCGGGTCAGGCTGGCGTCGATCTGGGCCATGATCGACTTTCGGGAGAGGCCCTTTTCGTTGGGGCCCTTGCCCATCGGTCCGTTGACCTTGGTGGCCACCACGATCTCTTCGCGCCGGGCGAACTCGCGCAGCCACAGGCCCGTCACCTCCTCCGAGGCGCCGATCGAATAGACGTTGGCCGTGTCGAAGAAGGTGATCCCCTTCTCGATGGCGCTCTTGAAGAACGGCTTGGACGCCTCCCGGTCCAGCACCCAGCTGCGCCACTCCGGTGAGCCATAGGTCATGCAGCCGAGACACAGCCGCGAGACCTTCAAGCCGGTCTTGCCCAGACGAACCTGTTCCATGGCGTTGCTCCTGTTCCCTAGTGCTCCAGCCGCCCGTCGGAAAGCGCCGAGGCGTCGAATTCGAAGAGCACGTCCGGGTCCGGTGGCGGCAAGGTCTTGGCGATCTTCTTGGGCGCCAGCGCGTGGACCAGGTGGCGGATGATGTTCAGGTGGGCGGTCTTCTTGTGGTCGGCGCGCACGCAGACCCAGGGCGCCTCGGCCGTCGAGGTGCGGATCAGCATGGCGTCGCGGGCCATCGAATAGTCCTCCCACTTGTCCTGGGCCGCCGCGTCGAGGGGCGAGGATTTCAGCACCTTCAGCGGGTCGGTCCGCCGCTCCTTCAGCCGCTTTCCCTGCTCGTCCTTCGAGACATCGAGCCACAGCTTCACCAGCCGAAGGTCGCTTTCCAGCAGCATGGCCTCGAAGGTCGGCACGTCGTGGAGGAAGACCTCCACCTCCTTGGGCGTGCAGAAGCCCATCACCCGTTCGACCCCGGCGCGGTTGTACCAGGAGCGGTTGAAGAAGACCGTCTCGCCGGCGGCCGGCAGGCGCGGGACGTAGCGCTGGAAATACCACTGGCTGCGGTCCCGGTCCGAGGGCTTGGGCAGGGCCACCACGCGGGTGCTGCGCACGGACAGGTGCTCGGTGACGACGCGGATCGAGCCGTCCTTGCCCGCGGCGTCGCGGCCCTCGAAGATGATCAGCGCCTTTTCGCCGCTCTCCATGGCGTGCTGCTGCCAGTGGACCAGCGCCAGATGATGGCGTTCGAGGTCCTTTTCGTCGTCGTCCTTGGCCATGCTTGAACCCTATGCCCGATCAGGCCCGGGGCGCTACAACGCCCGCGATGATCCGTCTGTTCATTCCCCACGACCTGGCCGCCGGCGCGGAGCTGGCGCTGGATCGCCCGCAGAGCCACTACCTGGCCTCGGTCATGCGTCAGGGTGTGGGCGACGAGGTGCTGCTGTTCAACGGCCGCGACGGTGAATGGCGCTCAGCCATCACCGCGGTCACCAAGCGCGCCGTGGCGGTGCGGGCCGTGGCCCTGGAGCGCCCCCAACAGCCCGGGCCCGATCTCGACTTGGTCGTAGCCTTGGTCAAACGCGGCCGCCTGGAGACCATCGTGGAGAAGGCCGCCGAGCTCGGTGCGCGCCGCGTGCGGCTGGTCCAGACCGAGCGCACCAACGCCGACCGCGCCCGCGTCGAGCGCCTGACCGCCATCGCCGCCGAGGCCGCCGAACAGACTGGCCGGCTGGATGTGCCGCAGGTGGCGGAGCCCCAGAAACTCGCCAAGCTCGTCGCCGGCTGGGAGCCCGGCCGCAGGCTCCTGTTCTGCGACGAGGCGGGCGATGCGAAGCCGATCCTGGAGGCGCTGAAGGGCCAGCCCGCCGGCCCCTGGGCCATATTGATCGGCCCGGAAGGCGGTTTTTCGCCGAAGGAACGTGAGATGCTGCGCGCGCTCCCCTACGCCGTCCCGGCCTCGCTCGGCCCCCGGATCCTGCGCGCCGACACCGCCGCGATCAGCGCGCTGACGCTTTGGCAGGCGGCCCTCGGCGACTGGACCCCTTGAGCTTGCCGCGATTGCGCCCACCTAGGTAGGAACGTAAAGAGCACGGCCGCGCGCCAAGACCGCGGGTCCGGGTTGGGCTGGGGAAGGACAATCATGGCTGAGGTCGCCTGTGACGATCGTCCCCTGACGTTCGAGGACCTGGTCGCCTGGTTCGACAACGGCTCCAAGCCCAAGTCCGACTGGCGCGTGGGCGCCGAGCACGAGAAATTCGCCTTCCGCCTGGGGACCCACGAGCCGGTTCCCTACGACCCCGCCCCTCCTGAACAAGGGGGGATCAAGGCTCTGCTCGACGGCCTGACCCGCTTCGGCTGGCAGCCGGTCCTGGAAGCCGGCCACGTGATCGCGCTCGAGCGGGACAAGGCCAACGTCAGCCTGGAGCCCGGCGGCCAGTTCGAGCTTTCCGGCGCGCCGCTCGAGACCATCCACGACATCTGCGAAGAGACCGGTCAGCATCTTCAGGAGGTCAAGGTCGTCGCCGACGAGCTCGGCATCGGGTTCCTGGGACTGGGCTTCACGCCTGTCTGGCGGCGCGACCAGATCCCGGTCATGCCTAAAGGCCGCTACAAGATCATGCGCGAGTACATGCCCAAGGTCGGCAATCTCGGCCTCGACATGATGTTCCGCACCTGCACCGTGCAGGCCAACCTCGATTTCGGCTCAGAGGCTGACATGGTGGCGAAGTTCCGCACCAGCCTCGCCCTGCAGCCGATCTGTACGGCGCTGTTCGCCAATTCGCCGTTCATCGAGGGCAAGCCCTCGGGCTTCGTCTCGGCCCGCGCCAACGTCTGGACCGACACCGATCCCGACCGCACCGGCATGCTCGATTTCGTCTTCGCCGACGGCTTCGGCTTCGAGACCTACGCCAACTATGCGCTGAACGTGCCGATGTATTTCGCCAAGCGCGGCGACCGCTACATCGACCTGGCTGGCCGCTCGTTCCGCGACTTCATGGACGGCAAGCTGGCGGAGCTGCCGGGCGGGCGTCCGAGCATCAAGGACTGGGCCGACCACATCACGACCATCTTCCCGGAAGTCCGTCTCAAGCAATATCTGGAGATGCGCGGCGCGGACTCCGGCCCCTGGAGCGCGCTCTGCGCCTTGCCGGCGCTGTGGACGGGGATCTTCTACGATTCCGCCGCGCTGGCCGCCGCCTGGGACCTCTGCAAGGACTGGAAGATCGAGGACCACGAACGTCTGCGCGGGGATGTCGCGAGAATCGGCCTGAAGGCGGAGATCGCCGGGCGGAGCGTCCAGGACGTGGCCAGGGATATGCTGGCGATCGCCCGCGAGGGGCTGAAGCGTCGCAACCGCCTCTCCGGCGGGATGGTCGACGAGACCAACTATCTCTCCCAGCTCGACGAGATCGCCGCGAGCGGGATCACCCAGGCCGAACGCCTGCTGGAACTCTACAACGGTCCCTGGGCCGGCGACGCCAGCAAGGTCTTCGAGAGCTTCGCCTACTAGGGCGGGCCTATTTCCCCGGGTCCCCGTGCGTCGGGAAGATCGCGCGGGCGATGGCGTAGATCACCGTTCCCGACTGCATCGTGGCGGCGCCCATGAGCGCCATGATCACGCGGCCGTCGCTCATGATCCGCCGCGGCCGGTCGCGGGCTCGCTGACATTTGCCGCCCAGTGCTCCTTCTGCGAGACGCCCGAACCGGAGTCGGTGTGCTGCACCACGTCATCGACGGTGATGGCGAAGTCGTCGTCGGCGGAGGCGACGCGCCGCGGGGCCTCGGCCGCCTCGGCCACCTCAGAGACCTCGATCCGGTCGGGATAGAATGACAGCCGCCCGGTGATCTGCGCCATCGCCGGATAGGGTTGTTCGTAGGTCCAGACGGCGCTCTCGGCGATCCGGCCGTCCACCAGCACGGTGTAATAGGTCGCGTCGCCCTTGTAGGGGCAGTGGGTCTTGGCCTCGCTGCGGCTCAGGTCGTCCATCGCGACGTCGGCCCGGGGGAAGTAGACGCGCGGCGGGTAGCCCGCCTCGCGCAGGATCAGGGCGTCGGCCGTATCGGCGATCACCCGGCCGGCGAACGTCGCGCGCCAGCGCCGCGCGGCCGGCTCGATGCTGATCGGATGGTCGGGGCCGGGCATCTTCATGGCGAAGCGTCTCCTTCGTAGGATCAGAACGTCCGCGACACGACGGAGGCTCCTTGACCCCAGATGGGGGCCACCCTTGCTTGTGTTGAGGGGGTGCGCGTGATTTTCTTCCCGCAATCATGATGGCGCCGGCTCGGGGGAGCCGCGCTTCCCCCGAAAAGAGGCAAGGCCGCTCGCATGGATCCCGTCATCGTCGTCGGCCTCGTCGTAGCAGCGGTGACCGCGGTCCCGGTCTTCCTGCAGCTGCGTCAGCACCCGCCGGGCCTCAGGATCCTGTTCTTTGCCGAGATGTGGGAGCGGTTTTCCTACTACGGCATGCGCGGCCTGCTGATCTTCTACCTGACCCAGCACTACCTGTTCGACGACAAGACCGCCTCGGCCAACTACGGGGCCTACACCTCGCTGGTCTATCTGGTTCCGGTGATCGGGGGCGTGCTCGCCGATCGGTTCCTGGGCGCGCGCAAGGCTGTGGCCTTCGGGGCCCTGCTGCTGGTCGCCGGCCACTTCACCATGGCTTTCGAAAGCAAGCCCGCCATCCAGGTCCTGACCTACCAGGGGGCGGCCTACGATTTCCAGGTCACCGGCCGGGCCGACAGCCGCAAGGTGAACCTGATCGTGGCCGGCCAGCCCTATGCCTATGGCCCCTCGGCCGACGGCGGGCTGGACATCAAGGGCCTGCCGGCCGCGGCGCCCCTGCCGTCGCACCTGCCCGTCGGCCAATACCAGCTTTCGGTCCAGCAGCAGGCGCCGCTGTTCAAGAACATTCTCTACCTGGCGCTGGCGTTGATCATCGTGGGGGTCGGGTTCCTGAAGGCCAACATCTCGGCGATCGTCGGCCAACTCTATCCGCAGAACGATCCACGCCGGGACCCCGGCTTCACCCTCTACTACTACGGCATCAATCTGGGCTCCTTCCTGGCTGCGATCACCTGCGGCTGGCTCGGCCAGACTGTCGGCTGGTGGGCGGGTTTCGGCGCGGCCGGCGTCGGCATGGCGTTGGGCTGGGTGGTCTTCGTGCTAGGCAAGCCTCTGCTGCAGGGCAAGGGCGAGCCACCGAACCCGATAGCGCTGGCCCAGCCCAGGTTCGGGCCGATCAGCACCGAGTGGCTGATCTACATCGGCGCCTTCGCCGGCGTGGCCGTCATCTGGGCCATCGTCCAGAGCTTCACGGTGGTGAGCTATGTCCTGGGCGCCGGGGCCATTGTCACCCTGGGCTATGTCTTCTGGTACATGGCCACCAAGGCCAACAAGGTCGAGCGCGACCGGGTGATCCTGGCCATGGTGCTGATCGCCGCCTCCGTGGTGTTCTGGGCCCTATACGAGCAGGGTGGCTCGTCGCTCAGCCTGTTCGCCGAGCGCAACGTCAACCTGCACCTCTACGCCGACCATTACATGAAGCCCGCCCAGGCGCAGTCCTTCCAATCGGGCGGGATTCTGATCCTCGCGCCAGTGATGGCGGCGATCTGGACATTCCTGGGCCGCATGGGGCGCGATCCCAATCCCGTGTTCAAGTTCGGTCTGGGCCTGCTGCTGATCGGGGCCAGCTACTACGTGATCATCCTCGGCGGGACGTTCGCCGGCCCGGACTTCAAGAGCCCGCTGATCTTCCTGGCTGGCGCCTATCTGATGCAGACGACGGGCGAGATGTGCGTCTCCCCGGTGGGCCTGTCCCAGATGACCAAGCTCGCCCCGCCGCTTCTGATCTCGACCCTGATGGCGACCTGGTTCCTGGGCACAGCCGGCGCCCAGTTCGTGGCCGCCAAGATCGCCCAGCTCACGGCCTCCGACACCATCGGCGGCCAGGTGCTGGACGCGGGCAAGGCGCTGGCCACCTACAGCCACGTCTTCGGCGTGATCGGCCTCTGGGGCCTCGGCGCGGGCGGCGTGATGATCGTACTCTCGCCCTGGCTCAAGAACCTCGCCCATGGCGCCAGCGACACCCACCCGCTGCCGGAGCCTGAGGCGCAGGTCGAGGCGAAGGCGAGCGCCTAGGTCCCGGTCATCCGAAGTCCTTGCGGAGGCGCAGGTACCAGCCGTTGGGGAAGTGGAACGCGCGGTCCTGGATGTCCGGCCTGCCGCCGGCGCTGCGCGGGCCAGGGAAGATGTCGAGGGTGTCGCGCAGCCGGGTCTTCGGCGAATTGATCAGGGGGAGCTCCACGCGGAAACTCCAACCCTTGCCGGGCTTCCACTCGCCATAGGGCCGCATGAAGGTTTGGATCTTGAGGGTCTCGATCAGGTTGAAGCGATAGGCGTCCTGGCGGAAACCGCCGAAGAGATCGACGCCAAGGTTCAGGTGCTGGTTCGGCAGGTCCTGGCTGAAGCTGGCGTTCCAGTCGGTGGGGTGCAGGAAGGAAATCTCGCGCTGCTGGCCCGTGGTGGGGTCGGTCACCGATGACCAGCGCTTCAGCACCTCGCCCTTGAGGAGCGCGCCCTTCCAGCCCAGCCGGTCGAAGGGCAGAGTGAAGTCGACGATCAGCTCGTCCTTGGTGCCCGCCCCGATGTTGGTCGGCCGGTCGAAGACCGTGCCGTCGGCGGCGAACACCGGCCCGCGGTCGACCACGTCGGTGAGCTTTGAATGGCGCCCGGTAAGAACCAGGCTCGCCCCCTTCCAGAGCTGCTGCTCGACCGCGACCTCGCTCACCCAGGCCTGTTCCGGGTTGAGGTCCGGGTTGCCGGCCGTGATGCCGACGCCGTTGGTCAGGTTCGAGGAGGCGACGAAGTCGTTGAAGTCGAGCTGCCCTACGACGCGCTCCAGGCGCACGCGCAGCTGCGTCTCCGCGACCGGCGTCCAGCTAACCGTCAGGCGCGGCTTGGCGAACTGCAGTGTCTTGGCCAGGACCACGTCGCCGGCCGAGGAAATATCGGAGGTTTCGTAGCGAAGCGCCCCGTCCACCGTCCAGGTCGCGGTCGGCCGCCAGGTTCCCTTGACGAAGACCTCGCTGCGTTTTTCCTGCACCCGCACGTTGGCGGCGGGCAGGTCCTGGCTCACCGCGTCCACCGTGAACCGCGTGCGGCTGTCGAGCCGGTTGTCGGCGGTCTCCGCGCCGGCCTCCAGCGAGATCTTCTGGCCGAGGCGGCGCTTCAGGACCACGCGCGCGATGGTTTCGCTGGAGTTCCGGTCGTTGAAGAAGTCGCTGGCCGAGCCGTCGACAAGGGACGTGGAATCGACGGTGCGGTGGCGGGTCGAGTGCAGGCCCACGAGCTCCAGGCTGGTGTCCGGCCCAAAATTGCGGCTGAACCGCCCGCCAAGCTCGGTGTCGTGAGTCTTCTGCAGGAAGTTGAAGGTCTGCACGTCAGCGGTCGGCGCGATGACGGTGTCGGTCTCGGGTTCCTTGAATTTCTCCGGGGCATAGAGACCGTTGATCCGCAGGCGGCCGCCGAACAGCGGGGTCTCGAAGGCCCCCGTCGCCGCGCCGTCCAGGTCGTCGCCGTGGGTGGCGAGCCGGATCTGCTGGGTCGGTTGGCCGCTGGCGAACCGCACCGAAGAGACCCCCGGGCCGACCCCGTCGTCCGGGCCCCCGCCGCCCCTGAGCGCCACTTCCCAGGCGCGATCGCCGGGTAGGGAGCCCGACGCCTCGGCCCGGACGCCGGGGAAGGACCGTCCGTCGCCAATGTGGTAGCCGGAGACCGCCAGGACGCCGCGGATGGCGCCGCCCTTCTTCAGGACGACATTGGCGATCACCGTCTTGCCCTGCATGTCGACGCCGGGCGCGCCGCCGCGGATCACATCGATCCGCTCCACCTTCGAGGCCGGGATGCGCGACAGGATGGTTTCGAGGTTGTCGCTCTTGGACGCCGGGCGTTGGCCGTCGATCAGCACGTTGCCAGCGGCTCCTTCGAAGCCGCGCACATTGTCGCCGGTGTCGAGGGAGAAGCCCGGAAGGCGGCCGACCATGTCGTCGGCGCTATTGGGGTTCTGGGCGGCGAAAAAGGCCGGCGGATAGCTGGTGACCTCTGTCGCCTCCGGCGGCGCCTGAGCCGGGGCGACCGCGGCCGCGACGGCCTGCGCGAGTACGAACAACAGCATGGAACCCCAGAACTCCCCGGTGGACGGGCCAATGGCCCGGCACGTCTCTCAGGCGCAAATTAATTGCGCGTAACCTCGTAGATACCGGCGATATGCCGTCGACCGGACCTTAATCGCGCACGATTAATCCTTTCATCCCGCTCAGTTCCCGAAGGTCTTGCGCACGCGGATGTAGAAGACCCGCCCGGGCTTGTAGGTGCGCTGCTCGACCGTGCTGAGCGCGGTCAGGTTGCGAGGCCCGTCCCAGTTCTCGTAGGTGTGCTTGAAGGTGCGGGCTGTGACGTTGTCCAGCTCGATGCGCAGGCTGAACTTGGGGTTTGGCTTCCACTCCCAGAACGGCGTCACATAGGGCTGCAGCTTGTCGATCTCGATCTGATTGAAGCGGTAGTAGCGCTGTTGCCAGCCGTTGCCGAACCCGACATCGACGCCATAGATCATGGTCCCGACCGGCTGGCTGAAATGGAAGTCCCAGTCGTTGGGGTGCTGGCCACTGATCGGGCGCGGCGTGTGGGTCGTGGGGTCGGTGACCTGTGACAGCCGCCGCGTGTAGTCGCCGTGGACCTGCGCGCCCTTCAGCCCCAGCTTGTCGAGCGGCAGGGTCAGGTTGACGACGAAGTCGTCCTCGGTCGCATTGCCGATGTTGGCCGGGGCGTCGAAGGCGTCACCGTTCGGCAGGAAGATCGGCGCGCGGTCGATCACGTCGGTGATCTGCAGGTGGCGCAGGGTCAGCGTCAGGCCGCCACTGCCCAGGAAGTGGCGCTCGAACGCGATCTCGCTCGCCCAGTCCTGGGCCGGGACCAGGTTCGGGTTGCCGGCGCTGACCACGCCGGCGGTGAGGGTGGTGGAGGCGGTGAAGGCGCCGAAGTCGAGCTGGCCCACCTCGCGCTCGTAGCGCAGGCGCACCTCGGTGTCGCGGTTCGGCGCCCAGGTCACGAGGACCCGCGGCTTGGTGTAGTAGAGCGTCTTCGACAGGTTGACGTCGCCCGAAGATTCGATCTGCGAGCCTTCCTCGCGCACCTCGCCCTCAACGGTGATGGTCGAGAACGGCCGCCAGACGGCCTTGGCGAACGCCTCGCCGCGCTTTTCGTCCACCATCACGTTGGCGGCCGGCAGTTGCTGGAAGGCCCCGTTGTCGGCGAACCGGATGTGGTTCTCCAACGTGTTGTAGGCGCCCTCGGCGCCGGCCTCCCAGCTGAGCCTCGGCGTCTGCTGGAACTTCACCACCCCGCGCAGGATGGTCTCGGAGGTGGTGGTGTTCTGCTTGAAGAGCTGGGCGTCGCTGGGATTGTCGAACGTGTCGGCGTACTTCTCGCGGGCGTCCTGACGCAGCGCCACGATTTCAATGCTGGTCCGATCGCCCAGCGGGCGGTTGTAGCGCAGCCCGAGCTCGCTCTGGTCCTTGTTGTCGTCCTGGTGGTCGTGCTCGCTGTGCGTGTCTGGGAACTGGGTCGTGTCGAGCTCGGCGCTGTCGTAGACTTGGGTGAACAGGCGCGCATTCACCCGCAGCCGGCCTTCGCCCAAGGGCGCCTCGGTGGCTCCGGTTAGGGTTCCCTGGGTGCCCCAGCCCTGGGCGTGCATGTGGCCGAGCAGGCGCGGCGTGCCGTCGCCGTTGGTGATGGTCCGCGGCCCGTCGCCGAAGCCGTCGTCGACGAAGCCACCGACGTTGAAGCCGCCCTCCCAGGTGCGCTCGCCCAGCCGGCCTGACCCTTCGAGGCGAATGAAGCCGAGGCGGCGGCCATCGCTGTCGTGCTGGTCGGCGTAGTGGATCAGGCCGCGCGCGCCGTTCTGCTGCTTGGTGACGACATTGGCGATCACCGTCTTGCCCTGCATGTCGATGCCGGGCGCCCCGCCGCGGATCACGTCGATGCGCGCGACGTGCGTGGCCAGCATTCGTGAGAGGATGGAATCGATGCCCTCGGTCTTCACCGCCGGGCGGAGGCCGTCGATCAGCACATTGCCCGCCGCGCCTTCATAGCCGCGCACGCCGGAGCCGGTATCGAGTGCGAAGCCTGGCAGGCGGTTGATCATGTCGAGCGCGGTGTTCGGATGGACGTCGGCGAAAAATGCCGGCGCGTAGCTGACCACCGCCGGCTGGGCGGCCGGCGCGCCTGTCGCGGGGGCCGCGACGGCGGCGGCCTGCGCGAGGACGAAGAGCAACATGCAGGCGGGCTCCCCAGGAAACCGGGGCAGGTGACCTGCGCCGCCGCCGGCGCGCCAATCAATTGCTTGTAAGGTGGATTAATTCGCAGACAGGTTGCATCCATTCGTCGAAAATTACACAAGTAATCTTCGTCGTCAATTCGGACGCGACCAAGGCTCAGATGGGGGCGGCGGGCGCCTCCTAGAGGCTCGTCCCGCCGACCGTAAGTCCGGTGATCTTCAGCGAGGGCTGGCCGACGCCCACCGGCACGCTCTGGCCGGCCTTGCCGCAGACGCCCACCCCGGCGTCGAAACCGAAGTCGTCGCCGATCATGGTCACGCGGGTAAGCGCCGAGGGACCGTCGCCGATCAGGGTCGCACCCTTCACGGGCGTGGTGACCTTGCCGTCCTCGATCAGATAGGCCTCGGTGCACTGGAAGACGAACTTGCCGTTGGTGATGTCCACCTGGCCGCCGCCGAAATTGGCGCAATAGAGCCCGCGTTTCGTCGAGGCGATCATCTCCGCCTGGGTGTGGCTGCCGCCCATCATCGCGGTGTTGGTCATCCGGGGCATCGGCAGGTGGGCGTAGGACTGCCGACGTCCGTTGCCGGTCGCCTCCAGCCCCATCAGCCGCGCGCTCATCCGGTCGTGCATGTAGCCGACGAGGATGCCGTCCTCGATCAGGATGGTGCGCCCGGTCGGCGTGCCCTCGTCATCGACGGTCAGCGAGCCGCGGCGCCCTGCGATTGCCCCGTCGTCGAAGACCGTGACGCCCTGCGCGGCCACCCGCTCGCCGATCCGGCCGGAGAAGGCCGAGGTACCCTTGCGGTTGAAGTCACCTTCCAGGCCGTGACCGACCGCCTCGTGTAGCAAGACCCCGTTCCAGCCCGGCCCCAGCACCACGTCCATCTCGCCGGCAGGGCAGGGGACGGCGTCGAGATTGACCAGCGCCTGGCGAAGCGCCTCGTCCACCTGCTCGCGCCACTTGTCGGGACTGATCCAGGCCTCGAAGCCGGCCCGGCCGCCGGCCCCGGAATAGCCGCTCTCGCGCTTGCCATCGCCCTCGACGGTGATCTGCACATTGACCCGCGCCAGCGGGCGGGCGTCGCGGATCAGCCGGCCGTCAGCGCGCAGGATCTCGATCGTCCGCCGCTCGCCGGCCAGCGACGCCATCACCTGCACGACCCTGGGGTCGCGCTGGCGAGCCCAGGCGTCGATCTCCTGCAGCAGGGCGACCTTGTCGGCGAAGTCGGGCGATTCGAGCGGGTTCTCCTCGCCATAGAGCTTGGCGTTGGTGGCGCGCGGGCCCTCCGCCGCCACGCCGGAATAGCCGCGCTTGGCCAGCGCCGCCGACTGGCCGGCGCGCGCGATGGCGGCTTCCGAGATCTCGCTGGCGTGGGCGTAGCCCGCCGTCTCGCCGGCCACGACCCTGAGGCCAAAGCCCTCGGTGGCGTCGAAGGCCGCCGACTTCAGCCGCCCGTCGTCGAACAGGAAGCTCTCGCTCTCCGAGCGCTCGACAAACAGCTCCCCGTCGTCGGCGCCCTTCAGCGCCTCGCCCAGGATATCTCCGGCGCGCTTGGGATCGACGCCGGCGGAGTCGAGGATCGAGGGGGCAGGGGTGTGAGCGTTCATGCTTGCGAAGATAGGGACCCAAGCGCGCCGCGTCACCCGCTCCGCGATTCTGCGAACCGGTCATCTCCGAACAGGAGTCGCCGAAACCTCGCCAAATCGCCGCGGTCCCGCAAGTCGGGGGGCGGCTTGGCCATGGGTGGGGTCTAGCGCCTTGGCAAGCCCAAGGGATGCGCGTATGCACCCGCGATGAAGGGCAGGGCGGCGCCGATGCGTCCGTGCGCGCCGTTCTGTACAGTCGGCCGGATCGTCAGATTCGCGCGATGTGGGCGACAAGCCAGACCGAGGGGACATGCAGTCTAGGTTTCAGGGGATTCGGGCGCTGGCGACGGGGGTCGCGACAGGCGCCTTGGCGGCGTTCTGGGGCGCGTCGGCCTTTGCCGAGGATCTGATCGGCCAGCCCACCGACGGTTCGATGTTGATGCAGCCGGGGGTCACCCCCCTGAAGCATCAGGCCATCTGGTTCCACGACGTCATCCTGTTCCCGATCATCACGTTCATCACGCTGTTCGTGGCGGTGCTGCTGGCGATCTGCATCATCCGCTTCAACAAGCGGGCGAACCCGGTGCCGGCCAAGTGGAGCCACAACACCTCGATCGAGATCGCCTGGACCCTGATCCCGGTGATGATCCTGGTGGTGATCGCGGTCTTCTCGTTCCAACTGCTCTTCAAGTACCACGACATGCCCAAGCCCTACATGACCGTGAAGGCCACGGGCTACCAATGGTACTGGGGCTATGAATACCCCGACCAGAAGATCCCCGAATTCATCTCCAACATCCTGCCCGAGGACAAGGCCAAGGCGGCCGGCGTGCCCTACCGCCTGGCCGCCACCGAACCCCTGGTCGTGCCGGTGAACCAGACGGTCCAGGTGCTGACCACCGGCGCCGACGTGATCCACGCCTTCGCCGTGCCGGCCTTCGGCGTGATCATGGACGCCGTGCCCGGCAAGGTGAACTCCACCTGGTTCAAGGTCGACCGGATCGGCACCTACTACGGTTCCTGTCGCGAACTCTGCGGCACCGACCACGCCTTCATGCCCATCGAGGTCAAGGTCGTGAGCCAGGCCGACTTCGACGCCTGGGTGGCCTCCAAGAAACACGCCGCGCCGCCCGTCGCTGCCGCTCCGGCCGCGGCCCCCGCCGCGACGCCTGCGGCTGCGACACCCGCCGCCGCCTCCACCACCAAGCCCGCGGCTCCGGCCGCGGCCACGCACTGATCCAGGACCCGCGTAAGATGGCCTACGGCGCAAAATCCCACGACGACAGCCACGACAGCCACGATCACAAGCCGGGCTTCATCGTCCGCTGGCTGTTCTCGACCAACCACAAGGACATCGGGACCCTCTACATCCTGTTCGCCATCGTGGCGGGGATCGTGGGCGCGCTGCTCTCCGGCCTGATCCGCTGGGAGCTCTACGAGCCGGGGATCCAGATCTTCCAGCCGCACTCCTGGATCGCCCAGATCGGGCTGATCGAGGGGTCGAAGCACGGCTACAACGTGGTGGTCACCGCGCATGCCCTGATCATGATCTTCTTCATGGTCATGCCCGCCATGATCGGCGGCTTCGGCAACTGGTTCGTGCCGCTGATGATCGGGGCGCCGGACATGGCCTTCCCGCGAATGAACAACATCTCCTTCTGGCTGCTGGTCGCATCTTTCATCCTGCTCTGCCTGTCGTTCTTCACCGACGGCGGGCCGGGGCGGGGGTTCGGCGGCGGCTGGACCATGTACGCGCCGCTGTCGACATCGGGCCACACCGGGCCTGCAACGGACCTGTTGATCCTCTCCATCCACCTGGCTGGCGCTAGCTCGATCCTCGGCGCCATCANNCCACCATCTTCAACATGCGCGCCCCGGGCATGACGCTGCACCGCGTGCCGCTGTTCGTCTGGTCCGTGCTGGTGACCGCTTTCATGCTGCTGCTGTCGCTGCCGGTCCTGGCCGGCGCGATCACCATGCTGCTCACCGACCGCAACTTTCACACCCACTTCTTCGACGCGGCGGGCGGCGGCGACCCGGTGATGTACCAGCACCTGTTCTGGTTCTTCNNCCGAGGTCTACATCATGATCCTGCCGGGCTTCGGGATCGTCAGCCATGTGGTGTCGACCTTCTCCAGGAAGCCGATCTTCGGCTACCTGGCCATGGTCTACGCCATGATCGCGATCGGCTTCATCGGGTTCCTGGTGTGGGCCCACCACATGTTCACCACCGGCATGAACCTCAACCTGACTGCCTATTTCACCGCAGCCTCGATGGTCATCGCGGTGCCGACGGGGATCAAGGTGTTCAGCTGGATCGCGACCATGTGGGGCGGCTCCATCGACTTCAAGACGCCGATGCTGTGGGCCATGGGCTTCATCTTCGTCTTCACCGTGGGCGGCGTCACCGGCGTCGTGCTGGCCAACGCCGGCGTCGACTACCAGGTCCAGGACACCTATTACGTGGTCGCCCACTTCCACTATGTGCTGAGCCTCGGCGCCGTGTTCGCGATCTTCGCCGGCTTCTACTACTGGTTCGAGAAGATCTGGGGCGTAAAGTACAACGAGGTTCTCGGGAAGGTTCACTTCGCCATCACCTTCGTGGGCGTGAATGTGGTCTTCTTCCCAATGCACTTCCTGGGCCTGCAGGGCATGGCGCGACGCTACGTGGACTATCCGGAGGGCTTCGCCTTCTGGAACAAGGTGTCCTCGATCGGCTACGCGATCACCCTGGTGGGCGTCTTTGTCTTTCTGGCGATGCTGATCGAAGCCGCCGTCCGGCGGCGGAAGGCCGAAGCCAACCCCTGGGGCGAGGGCGCCACGACGCTCGAGTGGACGCTGCCTTCGCCGCCGCCGTTCCACCAGTTCAACGAGCTTCCTGTGATCACCGCCGATGAGCACGGCTGACGGCGGGGCGCGTCCGTCGGCCGCCATCGCCCATCGCTTGCCGAACATCACCTATGTGCAGGCTGACGGCGCCGCGCAGTCCGTGGCGGTGCGCGCGGGCATGTCGCTCATGGAAGCGGCGTTGCGTTACGACGTGCCGGGCATAGAGGCGAAATGTCGAGGCAATTGCGCCTGTGTCACCTGTCACGTCCACATCGACGCCGCCTGGCAATCGATCGTCGGCGCGCCCGGGGCGATGGAGGTGTCGATGCTGGACTTTGCCGAGGACGTCGACGCCCGCTCCCGCCTGGCTTGCCAGGTGCGCGTCAACGAGGCCTGCGAGGGGATGGTCGTCGACGTCCCTCAAGCTCAGCGGATCCTGGGCTTCTGAGGTAATCGGCCCGGGCGCGGCCTATGGCGGGCGGGGGTACTCGATTTAACCACTATCTGGCATACACCTTCTTCGAGAGCGCCGCGCCGACCTTGCGGTTGCGCCGACGCGGCGCGCGACAGATAGCAGGGCAGGCGATGCGTCTTACGGTCTACACGGACTTCTCGCTGCGGGTGCTTATGTTCGTCGCGCTCCAACCCGAGCGGTTGCCGACGATCGCAGAAATCGCCGCCAGCTACGGCATCTCCAAGAACCACCTGATGAAGGTGGTCTATGAGCTGGGCCAGGCCGGATACGTCGAGACGGTGCGCGGCAAGAATGGCGGCCTGCGCCTTGCCCGCCGGCCTGAGGACATTGTCCTTGGGGAGGTCGTGCGACGCACGGAGCCCGACATGGCGCTCGTCCCCTGCTTCGATCCGGTCAAGGGGACTTGCGTGATCACCCCCGCCTGCACTCTGCGGCGGGCCTTGCATGAGGCGCGCAGCGCCTTCCTCAAGGTGCTCGACGCCTACACCCTGGCCGACCTGGTGGAGGACCGCAGCGCGCTGAGCGGACTTCTGGCGCGGGGCCTCGCGGCCTCCAAGGCGTCGGTCCCCGTGACCTAGTTCCCGGCCCCGGCCGAGGCGGGCGCGGCCGGCGGATCGCCCGGGGCGACGCGACGCGCCATGTCCTTTCCGCCATGGGTGAACCGTGGGCGCTGAGGCGGCCCATCGCGCCCGCCAAGACCCGCCAGCCAGGTCTTCAGCCGCGCGGCCGCGGGCGGGCCGACCGCCTCGCCTGCGGACTCCTCCACGCCCAGCACCTCGGGCACATACCGACGCAAGATGGTCTCGACTCCCGCCTTCAAGGTAAGCCGGGCCGAGGGGCATCCGCCGCAAGCGCCCTGCATACGGATCCAGACCACGCCGGTGGCGGGCTCAAAACGATCGAACAGGATTTCGCCTCCGTCCCGGGCGACGCCCGGCTGCACATGGCGGGCCAGGACGTTTCTGATCTCAGCCTCGATCGACCCGTCGCAGGCCTGCGCGTCGGCCGAGGAGGCTTGGGCGACGGCCGGCTCGCCGGTCTCCAGGTGGTCGGCGATCGCGGCGATCGCCGGGAAGCGGAGCGTGGCCCAGGGCGGACCGCCGCGCGCCCGCGTGACCGTCACGAACTCCGGGCCGATGTAGACCCGGCTCACGCCCGCCAACGCGAACAGACGGGCTGCCAGCGCCGACGCGCCGTCGGCGAAATCCTCTTGCGAAAAGGAGAACGAGGCGCCGTCCGTGAGCTGCACGTGAGGGGTGAACTTCATCGCGTCGGGGTTGGGCGTGCGTTCGGTCAGGATGAACACGGCATGGCTCCTGTGCGCCGACGGCCGGCTCGGCGCCTGATCAAAATCCCTTGGGTTCGAGGCCCTTTTCCCAGGTGGGGCCTAGCCAATCCATAAGCAATATCATAGATACTTGTTTAGGCGATCAATCGCTGGAGCACGCCATGAACACCTACGATCCGCTCCCTGCCGCCAAGCCCCGCCTGGGGCCTGGCGTGGGAGCTGGCGTCACCGAGCCGATGATCCATGAGGTGATCCATGCCTTCTATCGCAACATCAGGACCGACCCGGCGCTGGGCCCGATCTTCAACCGGGTGATCGGCGACGATTGGGACGCTCACCTGGCCAAGATGTGTGACTTCTGGTCGTCGGTCCTGCTGATGTCCGGCCGCTTCAAGGGCTCGCCCATGGTGGCGCACGCCCGGATAGCGGACCTACGGCCGACGCACTTCGCCCGCTGGCTCCACCTCTTCCGCCAGACCGTCGAACGGCTCTGTCCGCCGGACGCTGCGGCGCTGTTCGTCGAAAAGTCGGAGATGATCGCCCAGAGCCTTCAGATGGGCATCGCCGCCAGCCGTGGCGAGGCTCCGTCGATGCATCCCACCGCCGGGAGGCCGGTATGACGCTCCCTGCTGGTGTCCTGCCGTATGCCAGAACGGACGTCTTCACCCGGGACACCGTGCCAGGCGGCCTCCTGAAGGCCCATACGACCAAGGACGGCGCCTGGGCGCTGATCCACGTGCTGGAGGGGCGTCTGGCCTATCGCATCGAGGACCCGCGCCGACTGGTCTCCGAGGCCGTGCTGACGCCCCAGACCCCTCCGGGGGTCATCGAGCCCACCATCCTGCACCGTGTCGAGCCCTTGGGGCCGGTCCGCTTCTATGTCGAGTTCCACCGCGCGGAGGGGCGATAGATGGGCGTTTCGTCGCTCGCGCCGCCCAACCTTTCGGATCGGCTGGTCGCCCGCCTGCTGTTGCTCTGGGCCGGCCTTTCCATCGGCGTCGCCTTCCTGGCCACGCCTGTCAAGTTCATGGCCCCGTCGTTGTCCCTGCCGGTCGCGCTCGACGTCGGCCGCCATACCTTCAGGATCTACAACGACGTCGAGTTGGCCCTGCTGGCCGTCCTCGTCGTGCTGGCGGCATGGTCGAAAGCGCGGCGATCCACCTACCTGGCGCTTGCGGTTCCCGGCGCCGTCGTCGTAGCCCAGGCGCTGTGGCTGATCCCGGCGCTGGACGAACGCGTGGCCGCGATCCTGGCCGGTGGCCGTCCGGCCTCCTCCAACCTCCACGCCGTCTATATCGGCGCCGAACTGCTCAAGGTCGTCTGGCTGCTCGCCTTCGGCCTGGGTGATCTTCGCCAACGGAGCCGGTTCTGACGCTCCCCGGCGTCAGCGAAGCGCGATGCAAGGACTCAAGAGATGCTCCACCTGATCATGTTGCCGTCCAATGCGATCTGCGACGCCCTGGGCATGACCGACGAACATGAGCGCGGCATGGTGCGGATGCTGGTCAACACCCTGGCGTGGACCACCATCTGCGTGACGGTCGCGCTGGTCGCCTGGGTGCTGCTGGACTGACGCGCTGGCGCCGCCGCCTAGCGGCGCTGGCCCGAAAACGCCATCAGCATGAACTGGAACAGGTTCACGAAGTTGATGAACAGGCTGAGCGCGCCTAGGTCGCTCGCCACCGCCATGGAGTCTTCGTCGTCGCCGAACCGATGATAGTTCAGCTTCAGCCGCTGGGTGTCATAGGCGATCAGGCCCGCGAAGATGGCAACGCCCACAACCCCGATTGCGTAGTCGATCGCCGGGCTGCCCAGGACCAGGTTCGCCGCGAGCGTCAGGACGAGGCCGACAACGCCCATGATCAGGAAGCTGCCCAGGCCGGTGAGGTCTCGGCGGGTGGTATAGCCGATTAGGCTCAAGCCCCCGAACCCGATGGCGCTGATCGCTAGCGTCGTGACGATGGACGCACCGGTGAAGGTCAGGAACAGCACGCCCAGGGAGGCGCCGACCAGCGAGACCACCGACCAGTAGAGCGCGCCGGTGCGAAGGGGCGTAGGCTTGGAGAGTGCGAAACTGGAGCCGAGCAGCAGGAACACCGGCCCGAAGGCCACCATCGATCCCAGGAAGGTCAGGCTGATGCGATGCGCACCGCCGTGCGCCACCGTCCTGAACAGCAGGTCACGGAGCCAGGGCACGCTTGCGGTCGCGTAGGCCACCGCCGCGGCGAGCAGCAGGCCCAGGCCGACCTTGTTGTAGATTCCCAGCATGTAGCGCCGCAGGCCCTGATCGACGGCCGCCGCGTCAGCGTGGATGTCAGCCTGGGGATAGCCTTCGTGAAGGTCGCTCATGACGCCGCCTCCTTTGCGGGGCGCGCGGAGGTGATGACTCGCAGACCCGCGCTATGGTCATAAACGTATCGCGCCACGATATAACTATGCAATGAGGAAATCGATGAGTCGCGAGCAGGGTTCGCCTATGCTGGCGACGCGGCCAAACAAAGGCCAGGAGAGCGCATGAAGTCCCCCCGAACGTCCGTGCGAAACAAGGGCCTGCTGACCGCGGCCGAGTACGAAACCCTTGCCTCGTTCCGCCATGGCGTGAGGCGTTACCTGCAGTTCGCGGAAGCCAACGCCCGCTCGGTCGGTCTCACATCGCAGCAGCATCAGGCGCTTCTGGCCATCAAGGTCCGTACGGCGCGGGAACCCATGTCGATCGGCGACCTGGCGGCGGAACTGCTCATCAAGCACCACAGCACCGTCGAACTCGTCGGCCGCCTGGAGAAGGCGGGTTTCACCCAAAGGACGGTCGACGTGAACGACCGGCGAAGGATCCAGGTCGCGCTGACCCCGCTCGGCGAAAAGGTGCTCGCGGACCTTTCGGTGAGTAACCTGCGGGAACTGCGCCTCATCGCCCCGGCCTTCTCCGGCCTGCTCAGCGAGATGGAAAAGCTCAGCTCCGACTAAACGAGGCGTGGAGCGTTTCAGCGGTCAAGGCGCTCCACGATATCGTGTCACGATATAGATTGTGTATATCGTAGTACGATATATAAGTACGATTGGCTCTGCAGGTGGCGTCCGCGTCTCCGAGCCGGGAGATCGCCATGGCCTCGGCCGCCGAACAGCTCGCCGCCAATCTGCACTTCGACACCTTCCGCAAGGCGACCGACCTCCACAAGCGCATCGCCTTCACGCTGTTCGCGATGGTCGTCTATCGGCTGGGCACCTACATCCCGATCCCCGGCATCAATCTCGCGGCCTTCAGCGCAGCCTTTCAGGGGCAATCCAAGGGCATCCTGGGCATGTTCAACATGTTCTCGGGTGGGGCCGTGCAGCGCATGGCTGTCTTCTCGCTGAACGTGATGCCCTACATCTCCGCCTCGATCATCGTGCAACTGATGGGCACGATGTATCCGCCCTGGGAGAAGCTGCGGAAAGAAGGCGGAGAGGCGGGCCGCAAGACCCTCAACCAGTACACCCGCTACCTGACCGTGGTGCTGGGCGTGCTGCAGGCGTTTGGGATCGCCGTTGGGCTCCAATCCGGTCAGGGGATCGTGGCCCATCCCGGCATGCTGTTCCTGATCTCCACCACCATTACCCTGACCGCGGGGACGATGCTGATGACCTGGCTTGGCGAGCAGATCACCAGCCGCGGCATCGGCAACGGTCTGTCGCTGATCATCTTCGCGGGCATCGTGGCGGTTTTCCCGCGCTACGTCTTCCAGGCGATCTCCCTTGTGCGAACCGGCGCGCTCAACGGTGGCGCGTTGTTGCTGATCGGCGTCCTGGCCATCGGCATGATCGTGGCCATCGTTTTCTTCGAGCGCGCCCAGCGGCGGCTGTTCACCCAGTACCCGCGCCGCCAGGAGGGCAACCGGATCTTCGGTGGCGAGGCCTCGTTCCTGCCGCTAAAGGTCAACAGCTCCGGCGTGATGGGGCCGATCTTCGCCTCGTCCCTATTGCTGCTGCCCGCGACCGCCATGGGTTTCCTGGCCAACGCCAGTCTTCCGTCATGGGCCAACTGGATCCCGGAGGTCGTCGGCAAGCTCCAGCATGGTCAGCCCGCCTTCATCGTCCTCTACGCCGCGATGATCGTCTTCTTCTGCTTCTTCTATACCTCAGTGACGTTCAATCCCGAGGAGGTGGCCGACAACCTGCGCAAGTTTGGCGGCTTCCTGCCCGGCCTGCGGCCTGGCAAGCGTACGGCGGATTACCTGGATTTTGTGCTCACCCGCATCACGGTGGTCGGCGCGGCCTATATCACCGTGGTGTGCGTGATGCCTGAGATCCTGATCGGCTATTTCAACATGCCGTTCTATCTCGGCGGCACGTCGATTCTGATCGTCGTCAGCGTCACCATGGACACGGTGACCCAGATTCAAGCCCATCTGGTCTCCCACCAATATGAGGGTCTGATCCGCAAATCGCGGATGCGCGCCAGCGGCCGGAGGCGTTGACGGTTGGGGCCCGGAGCGGCGGCGGAGTCCACCCGCTTCTGACGTGCTGGCTCGTCGCCTCTGCGTTCTACGTCCTTGTCGTGGGCGCCCTGTCCGTCGAGCCGATCCGCTTAGCGATCATGCAGGCCCAACATCCGCGAGCATCGCCACTCCAGCGTTACGAGAGATCGACGGGTCCTTTGCCTGACGCGCCGGACCGTCCAGGTGTTGCGATCGCCAAGGCGGTGGCCAGGCAGGGCGCCCTGATCGTCGGGCCTCCGCTCCTGGTCCTCTGGTTCGGTTGGGACGTCTGGTTCGCGGTAGTGGGTTTCCTGAAGCCGCGATCAGGTCCGCCCTAGCGCGCGAGGCGCTGTCAGAGCCCGTGGCTGCCCGCCACGGCGCCGAAAACCGTGATCAGGCTGAGGGCCAATAGGACGCGGTGCAAGCGCTCCATGCGATCAAACAGGCGTCCCGAGTCAGGGTCTTCGACCGCCTTCGCCAGGCGGCGGTGGAGAACGAACGGCTCAATCACGAACAGCATCAGGGCGAAGATCAGCCAAAGACAGACCATGGCGTGCATCCACCAGAACCGCGGCGATGCGAAACGGTCCCAGGCGTCCAGCCTGACGACCATGTAGAGGCCGCTCAAGCCCGCGAGGGCGACGGCGATGCGCGCTTGCGGCGCGAACCATCCCTCGAATTGGATGAAGGCCGCGAGCCGGGCCGGCCCCGGATGGGCGCGCCGCACCGCCGGGAACAGCACCGTCGTCACGAAAGCCACGCCGCCGATCCACAGCAGGACGGAAAGGACATGGAGGGCGCGGGCGAGGATCAGGTCCATGACATCGGCTTGCGTCAACCGGCCGAAACGACTTGGTCGGCCAGCACGAGCGCATGGTTATGCGTTTCGTCCCTCGCCGCATAGAGCAGGGTCAGGTCGGATTGCCGGGCGAGGTCGCGAAGTTGCGCAACGGGGGGATTGTGCGCCAATTCGGCGCGATAGTGGCATTGGAACTCCGGCCAGCGGTCCGCACGATGGCTGGACCCGCGCCGCGGTCCAGGGCTCGGCGCCGCCGCCTTCAACCATAGATCCATCGCCGCCTCCGCCTTGGACACCCCGCGCGGCCAGAGCCGGTCGACAAGCACGCGCATCCCATCGTGGGCTTCTGCCGGCTCGTAGATCCGTTTGACGCGAACGAGCCCGCTCACCGGCCTAGCCTTGCTCGGCGAGCTGCGCGTCGAGGGAAATCTCCACACCGGCCAACGCCTTGGAGACTGGACATCCGCGCTTTGCTGCTTCGGCGTGGGTGGTGAAAGTCCCCAGGTCGATGCCAGGAACATCGGCGTTCGTGGTCAGCCTGATGCGAGGGATGGAAAACCCGTCGCCGGACCGCTCGATCTCGACGGCGGCCGAGGTGGTGATCCGGCGTGGGGTGAAGCCCGCGTCTCCGAGGACAAGTGACAGCGCCATGGAGAAGCAGGCGGCATGGGCCGCGCCAAGAAGCTCCTCCGGATTTGTCCCGGGGCCATCCTGGAATCGGGACTTGAAGGAATAGCGGCCCTCGAAGGCGCCGCTGCCGAGCTTCACCGAGCCGTCGCCGTCGGCCAGCGCGCCACGCCATTCGGCCTCTGATGTGCGGGTGACCATCTGTCGCTCCTTCTGGAAACGATACGCCGATCCACGGCTCATTCGCCTGACCAACGGCGATGGTCGAATCGTGCGCAATGAAGTATTCACAATACATGTTTATGGGAGGTCTGTCGCCGTGTTCGAGCTGATCGCCACATCCGGACTGCGCACCCCGTCGCAGGCCTACAAGCCGTTCCGCTATCCCTGGGCCTACGAGTTCTGGAAGAAGCAGCAGCAGGTCCACTGGCTGCCAGAAGAGGTGCCCCTCGGCGAGGACTGCAAGGACTGGAGCGCCAACCTCAGCGACGGCGAGCGCAATCTGCTGACGCAGATCTTCCGCTTCTTCACCCAGTCCGACATCGAGGTGCAGGACAACTACATGGAGCGCTATGGCCGGGTGTTCAAACCGACCGAGGTGAAAATGATGCTCTCGGCCTTCGCCAACATGGAGACGGTGCACATCGCCGCCTATGCGCTGCTGCTCGAAACCATCGGCATGCCTGAAGCGGAGTTCGGGGCCTTTCTGGAATACGAGGCGATGAAGGCCAAGCATGACTACATGGGCCAGTTCGGGGTCGACACCGACGCCGACATCGCTCGGACGTTGGCGATGTTCGGCGGCTTCACTGAGGGCCTGCAGCTGTTCGCCAGCTTCGCGATGATGATGAACTTCCCGCGCCACAACAAGATGAAGGGCATGGGTCAGATCATCAGCTGGAGCGTGCGCGACGAGAGCCTGCACTGCGAGGGGATCATCAAGCTCTACCACGCCTTCGCGAAGGAGACCGGATGCGTCACCGCCAGCGTCGCCGCCGACATTGTCGAAAGCTGCCGGACCGTGGTCGGTCTGGAGGACAAGTTTATCGATCTGGCGTTCGAGATGGGGCCTGTCCAGGGCATGACGCCCGAGGACATCAAGGCCTACATCCGGTTCATCGCCGACTGGCGGCTGCGACAGCTCGACCTGCCGGAGGTGTACGGCGTGCGCGAGAATCCACTGCCCTGGCTGCAGCAGATGCTGTCCGGCGTTGAACACGCCAACTTCTTCGAGGCCCGGGCGACCGAATATTCCAAGGCCGCAACGCGCGGCCAGTGGCACGGCTCAGACGGGGTGTGGGAGTCGTTCGATCGTATCCAACAGCGTCGCGAGACGCTCGCCCATTGATCAACCTGGACCGCGACGGGCGATCCAGGCCGGCGGATCGCTCGCAGGAAACGAGTGTTCCGACGCTTCATCGACGGCGTACAGCTCCGGACCCGTAGTCTCGCGGCCTTCGGGACCGGTCGATCCGCGAGAGTGCCTGGCGCTCGACGGCGCGCGGAGACCTCGACGTGCGCCACCGTCAATTCGTGTCAGCCGAGCGTGACGAGGAGCTCGTGAAGGCGGTCGTCGTCGGCCAACTCAAGCTGGAGGGGACGCTGGGCTAGCGGGGCGCCGTCCAGGCGCGCCGACGCCACCCCGCGCGATACGCCCGCCGGGTTTTCGACGGTGACGTGCAGGCGTACGGACTGCCGGCGCAAGGTGATTTCGAAGCCCGGCCAGCCGTTCGGAATGCAAGGGTCGAGATACAGCCGCGACCCCTCGAACCGCAGTCCCAGAAGGCTCTCGACCCCCGCGCGATACATCCAACCTGCCGAGCCCGTATACCAGGTCCATCCCCCGTGGCCGAGCTGGTCGGGCGCGGCATAGATGTCGGCGGCGACCACATAGGGCTCCACCTTGTAGCGGCGCAGTTCGGCCCGCGTTCGCGCGTGGTTGATGGGGTTCAGCTGTGCAAACAAGCCCGCCGCCTTGTCGCCTTCGCCAAGCTTGGCGAAGGCGATAACCGACCAGACCGCGGCATGGGTGTACTGTCCGCCGTTCTCGCGCAGCCCCGGCGGATAGCCCTTGATGTAGCCTGGGTCGTGGGGCGTCCGGTCGAACGGCGGCGTGAACAGCAGCGCCAGGCCGTTGTCCTCGTCGATCAACTCACGTTCGACGGCCGTCATGGCGTGGGCCCCGCGCTTGGGCTTCGCGGCGCCCGAGATCACCGCCCAAGACTGGGCGATCGAGTCGATCCGACATTCCGTGTTCGCCGCCGAGCCGATCACCGCGCCATCGTCGAACCAGGCGCGCCGATACCAGTCGCCGTCCCAGGCCTCCCGTTCGAGCGAGTCGCCCAGCGCGGCGGCGTGCTCGCGCCAGGCGCCGGCGCGGGCCGCATCGTGTCGCGTGTCCGCCAGTCGGGCGAAGTCGGCCAGGGTGGCGTACAGCAGCCAGGCCAGCCAGACGCTTTCGCCCTGGCCCCCTTCCCCCACGCGGTTCATTCCGTCGTTCCAGTCGCCGCCGCCCATCAACGGAAGGCCGTGCCGACCCACCGCGAGACTTGCCTCGAGCGCCAGGGCGCAGTGGTCGTATAGGGTCCCGGTGCGTTTCGAGATCGCCGGCGTGGAAAAGCTCTCGTGCTGGTCGGCGGTCAAGGTCGGCGCGTCCAGGAACGGGATGACTTCCTCGAGAATCGCGCTGTCGCCGGAAACCTCGATGTAGTGGGCGACCGCGAAGGCGAGCCAGGCCTTGTCGTCGGAGATCCGGGTCCGTACGCCCTGGCCCGAGTGCGGCAGCCACCAATGCTGGACGTCACCCTCGGGGAACTGGCGGCCCGCGGCCCGGATCAGATGTTCTCGCGTCAGCAACGGACGGATCGCGGCCAGCGCCATTCCATCCTGCAGCTGGTCTCGGAACCCGTAGGCGCCGCTGGCCTGATAGAATCCGGACCGGGCCCAGAGGCGGCAGGCCAGCGTCTGATAGAGCAGCCAGCCGTTCAGCATGATGTCCATCGAGCGGTCAGGGGTCTTGACCTGGATGGACCCGAGCACGTCGCCCCAATAGCCGCGGACCTCGTTCAGAATGGCGTCGAGATCCGCCTCGCGGTATCGCCCGATCAGGTCGGCCGCCTGGGTACGATCCGCCGCGTCTCCGAGGAGGATGACGATTTCAGCCTCGCCGCCCGGCGCCAGGTCGACGACGGTCTGCAGCACGCCGCAGGGATCGAGGCCACCGCCGACCGACCCTGACAGGCGCGCGCCCGCGGCCAGGCCGGCGGGATCGCCCAGGACGCCGTTGCGCCCGATGAATTCCCGGCGGTCCCCCGTCCAACTGGTTTGGCGTCCGGCCAGGTCGAGGAAGGCGACGCGCGGCCCGAACGCGGGGTTCCAGGCGTTGCGCGCGAAGAGGGCGCCGGTCTCAGCGTCCAGTTCGGTGGCGACGAAGGGCGCAGATGCGGCCCGGGAGACGCCGAGCACCCATTCGGCATAGGCGGTGACCGACACCCGTCGGCGCCGCCGCGTGGTGTTGCGCAGCCGAAGGCGCGAGATCTTGATCGGATCCGCCAGGGGCACATAGACCAGCAGGTCCGAGGCCACGCCATACGCTTCATGTTCAAAGCGGCTGTATCCGAAGCCGTGCCGGGCGAGATAAACGCTCGCCTCATCCCGGATCGGCGCGGCCGTCGGCGACCAGAGATCGTCGGTCTCTTCGTCGCGCAGGTAGAGGGCCTCGCCCGGGGGATCGGTGACCGGGTCGTTCGACCAGGGCGTCAACTGGTGCTCGCGGCTGTTGACGGACCAGGTGAAGCCGCTGCCTTCGGCCGAGGTCTGAAAGCCAAAAGCAGGGTTGGCGACGACATTGATCCAGGGCGCGGGCGTGGACTGGCCGGGACCGAGGATCGTCACATATTCCTTGCCGTCGTCGGAAAAGCCGCCGAGGCCGTTGAAGTATTCGAGCTGCGGGCGCGGCGCGGCCATCGCCTGCGGCGCACGCTCGGCGCGAGCCTTTCGGACCGGCGGCGCGACGTCGCCGGCCTGGGAGGCGTGGTCAAGCTGTTCCGCCAAGCCGCCCTGCTCGGCGACCAGAACCACCCGGGCGATCGATCCCAACAGCGCGCGGGTTTCTGCGGGGATCAGGTCGGCGCGCAGGACGAACACACCCCCGGCGCTGGCCGCCGGCGACGCGGACGAGGGACGCGCCAGGCTGGCCCGCACCAACGCCTCAAGAGCGCTTTGCAGATCCTGAACATAGGAGGAGGCGCGCTCGTTGATGATGACGAGGTCCACCGCCACGCGCTGATAGCGCCAATATTCCATGGCCTGAAGCAGCTGATGGGCGATCCGGACATCCTCGGCGTTCGCGATGCGCAACAGGAGGATCGGCAGGTCACCGGAAATCCCCTGCGACCAGAGCCCCGGCTGGGCGCCGGCGCCTCGCAGGATGGCTTCGGACGAGGACCGGGTCCCCGGCGTCGCGTAGAGCAGCCGCCCGGCCAGGCGCTGAAAGAGGTTCGCCTCGCTCCGATCGATGCCCAGGTGATGCAGCCGGACCTGCGCCTTGGTCCAGGCCAGTGTGGCGGCGCGATCGAAAGCGCTCATATCGTTCGTCTTGTCGACGAGGTCCAGGACCCCGCTGCGCGAGTCGGCGACCATGGTCCAGAACGCGATGCGAACCGTCGCCCCGGGGGCGAGGCGCACCCGGCGGCGAAGGGCGAAGACGGGATCGAGGACCGATCCGGTAGATCCGGACAGCAGCCGGCCGTCGATCACGGCGGCGGGGCTGCGGACGCTGCGTCCACGACCGAGGAAGCGGGCCCTGTTGCTTTCGAACTCCGGCTTACCCACGCCCTCGCCCTCGGCCACGCAATGATGCGCGGCCCAGACTTCGGGCTCGTCCGGCGCCCGCCGTCTCCGTGTGGCCAGGATGGCCTCCAGGTCCGCGACATACTCTGTCTGCACGAACATCTTCGAGAAGGCGGGATGAGCCACATCCGAGGCCTGCGGGGCGATGACGACTTCAGCGTAGGACGTCACTTCGAGATCGCGCGCGCGCTTGCCCGTGTTGGTGATCGTCACGCGGCGAACCTCCGCGTCGTCTTCGGCGGACACGACCACATCGAGGAGCGTGTTCAACTCGCCGTCGCGTCGCGAGAAGGAGGCGCGATCCGCACTGAAGGTGGCCGCGTAGTGGTCCGGCGCCACGCCGCACGGCGCGACGCCGGCCGACCAGATCGCGTCACTCTCGACGTCCCGGAGGTAGATGAACGATCCCCAGTCGTCGCAGGTGGCGTCTTCCCGCCAGCGGGTGACCGCCAGGTCGCCCCACCGGCTGTATCCCCCGCCGGCCGCTGTCAGCATGACGCTGTAGCGGTCGTTGGAAAGCAGGTGTGTCGCCGGCGTCGCCGCGTAGGGATCGACGCGGCGCGAGGCGTCCGGGGTGTCCCACTCTCGAACGCGCACCGCCGAGGTCGCCTCGCTCGCCCACGGAGGCTGCACGGCGATCTCGCGAGGCATGCATTCCTGCAGAAGCAACTCGCTCGCCCGCATCATGGGTTCGGCATGGAAGCGGCGGCGCATGGCGCCGTCCAGCAGCGCGTCGGCGATGGCGACAATCGTCATGCCCTGATGGTGGGCCATGAAAGCGCGGACCACCGCGACGGTCTGGCCCTGCGGCACGCGCGGCGCGGTATAGTCCAGCGCCTCGAAGAAGCCGTACCGCGCACGGCCGCCGTCGGCGACCAGCCGTTCGAAGTTTCGCGCCGCAGCGGTTGGATCCACCGTGGCGGCCAGCGCCGTCGCATAGGGCGCGACCACGGCGTTGTCGCCCAGCCCGCGCTTCAACCCCAGGCCCGGTACGCCGAAGTTAGAGTACTGGTAGGTCAATTCCAGGTCGCGGGCGTTGTAGGCCGACTCCGAGACACCCCAGGGCGTGCCCAGCGTCTTCCCGTACTCAATCTGCCTTTGGACAATCACGCGGTCCGTATGCTCAATCACGCTGCCGATCGGCGTGCGCATGACCAGCGACGGCATCAGATATTCGAACATCGACCCTGACCACGAGATCAGCGCCGCGCTGTGGTCGACGGGCGTGACGTCGTGTCCGAGCCGGAACCAATGCCGCGTAGGAAGGTCGCCCTTGGCGATACCCACGTAGCTGGCCAGCCGCGCCTCTGACGCCAGCAGATCATAGCAACTCTCGTCCGGCGTCCCTTCCGGCACGACGAAGCCGATGGAGAGCAGCATGCGTTGCGGGTCGAGCAGGAACCTGAAGTCCATCGCCAGGGCGAAGTCGCGCGCGGCCGCGGCGACCGCACTGAGCCGGGACGAAAGGTCTTCGGCGGCGGAGCCGGAGCCGGCGAGATCGCGCTGGTGGCTAGCAATCGACGCGCGCACGGCCCGCGCCCAAAACAGCAGATCGGAACTCGCGCCGTCGCCCCGTTCAAGCGTGAAGGCCGACGTCACGTCGACCAGAGTCTCGGCGGCAGCCGCCAGGTTGGCGAGTTGATCGGCGATCTCATGGGAGGGCCCAAAGGATTGGTGAGTGTCGGCCACCAGCGGCGCCAGCGCGTCGTCGAGTTGCCGCCAGGTGACAGTCTCCATGTGGCGTCTGTCGCGCAACAGATCGACCTCCTCGGCCACAAGGTCGAGCGCGTCGACGATGCCCTGCCGGCGTGCGACGGCCGGGAGGTCGCGCCACTCCTCGCAGGCGTTGGCGAGCGCGATGAGATGTCCGGCCAGATTGCCGCTGTCGACCGATGACACATATTGCGGATCGAGCGGGCGCAGGTCGCGCGTGTCGTACCAGTTATAGAGGTGCCCACGAAAGCGGGCGAGGCTGCCCATCGTCGCGAGCGTCGCCTCAAGGCGTTCGACCGTGTCCGTGAGGCCCAGCCAACCGAAGTCGTGCGCGCTCGCCGCGGACAGCAGATAGAGGCCGATATTGGTCGGNNGTCACGAAGGTCTCAAAGAACCGCCAGGTCCGACGCGCGATCAAGCGCAGGGCCCTGGCGTCCGCCGCGCTCGGCGCCGGCCTGGCCCCTTCGGTTGAGGGCCGGCTCACCCACCGCGCGATCGCCGGGGACGCAATCCACAGGATCGAAAATGGGACGGCAAGCAGCCAGGACCGGTCGCCCGAAACCCAGGCCGCGACGGGCGCCGCCAAGCCGGTCAGCACCGCGCCCGCCATCCAGCGATAGTAGGCGACCGTCGTCGGGGTGCGGCCGATCGTGGCCTGCGCCGCCGGCGTCCATTGCAGGAGGTTCCGTCGGCTGATGAACAGCCGAAACAGGGTGCGGACGATGGCGTCGCCCATCAGCCAGGCTTGATGCGCCAGGAAGGCAGTGATCAGCAGCGATTGAAGGAACGCCAGCCGAAAATCCGATGCGACCGCCCTGAAGTGGCTGCCTAAGCTCAGTCCGGCGTGGCGGGGCGGTATCCCGGCGAGCGCCGGCACGAAGCTGGGCAACACGATCGTCCCCAGGACGAAGATCGTCCAGGCGACGGCAGCATCAAATGGCAGCAACCAGCCCGCCAGGAGCGCCAGCAGACAGGTCATCGGCGAGAGGGTGCGCCGCAGGTTGTCGATCATCTTCCAACGCCCGCTGGCCGGCATGGCGGGGGAACGCGTGCGCGCGCTGCCGAGCAGGGCGGACCACCCGAGAATCCAGGGGAGCAACTGCCAGTCCCCGCGCGCCCAGCGATGATAGCGCAGGGCGGCCACATCATAGCGGGCGGGATAGGCCTCGACCGCCTCGACGTCCGACACCAAGCCCGCGCGCGCGAAAACGCCCTCGAACAGGTCGTGGCTGAGCAGAGTGGAATCGGGTGTGCGGCCCGTGAGCGCCGCTTCAAAGACGTCAACCGCGTAGATGCCCTTGCCGGCGTAGGAGCCTTCCTCGAACAGGTCCTGGTAGACGTCGGAAATCGCGGCGGAGTAGGGGTCGATGCCGCTCATGCTCGAGAACACCCTTTGGTAGACCGACCCCTCGGCTCCGGTCGGCAGGGCGGTGGTGATGCGCGGCTGCAGCACCGCGTGGCCTTCCAGGACCCGGCCGGCGACGGCGTCGTAGCGCGGCTGATTCAACGGGTGCGCCATCTTGCCGATCAGCCGACGCAGCGAATCCCGCCGAAGTCTCGTGTCCGCATCCAGGGTCACGACGTAGCGGACGCCGTCCGGCGGCTGCGGCGGACAACCCTCAAGGCTCAGGAACGTGGTGTCGGACGCGCCACGCAGCCAACGGTTCAGTTCATGCAGCTTGCCGCGCTTACGCTCCCAGCCAATCCAGCGCTGCTGGCTCTCGTTCCATACGCGGCGACGGTGAAGGAGCAGGAAGCGGTCGCCGCCCGGCGCCGGGCCATGCCGCTGATTAAGCCGGGCGATCCCGTCGATGGCGATCCGCAGCAGGGCTTGGTCACCCTCAGCGTCCTCTGTCGCGGCGTCGGTCCAGTCGGACAGCAGGGCGAATTGGACGTCGCCGGCGCGACTGGCCAGATGGTGGATTTCCAGCATCGCGACCTGGGCGGCCACGGCGTCTGGGGTGGTCAGCAGCGTCGGCACCACCACGAGCGTCCGCAGATGTTTGGGCACGCCATCGCGAAGCTCGAGGGATGGCAGCAGGGTTGCGCCGAACCGATGGGTCACCCCCTGGTTCACCAGCGCGACCGCCGCGTCGAGGGCCGGGATGGCGCCCAGGGTTCCCAGCAACCCCAGCCAGATCCAGCTCGGGCGGACCTGCGCATGGAACAGGATCGGTAAGGCCAGCAGGAGCGCGGCGACAATGGCGCCGGCGCCGATATATCCGCCGATGCCGAGCGCGCGATAGAACCGGCCGAAAACTACCTGCAATCGCGGCCGAAACCCGATCGCGGCCTCGAATTCGACGCGGCCGCCCGCATAGAGGTAGTAGCCTGGATCCGCCAGGCGCGCCTCGCCTTCGGGCGCATCCGGCGCATCCGGCGCATCCGGCGCGGCCTGGGCGCCGGCGAGCACCGCGCGGCGTGCGACTTCCAACTCGCTGAGGCCGGATCCGCGTGCGAGTTCCTCGACGGCCGTGCGGTAGAGGTTGCGGGTGGGGAAATCCATCTCCGCAAATCCGCAACCGTCGGCGAGCACGGTATCGACAACACTGACGTGTTCGAAGATCTCCGTCCAATCGACATCCGACATGCGACGCATGCTGGTGATGATGTTGCGGACGGTGACATTGGCTGAAACCTGCTTCTGCTGCTCGTCGTTGACGGCCGCGTCGACGGTCTTTCCCTCTACCGCCAGTCGCTCGTCGAGATGCGTGAGCAGGGGAGCCACCGTCGAGCCCTGGTCGCGCAGCCGGTAGACAAGTTGCAACAGGAACGCGTCAGACAGACGCCCCTTGTCGAGGTCGCCGAGGATCACCATCCCGGGCTCCGCGGCTTCGCCCCCCGCCCCGAGCAGGCGGTTGGCGAGTTCGTCCGCCCGGCGGCGATCGTCTCGGCTGTCGACGATCCGCTCGGCGATCCGCCGGAGGTTCTCGACGAGGATGATCCGCAGCGTAATGGCCGACGCCCAGAGCTCGCCGATCGTCAGGGGCTGCACCTTCTGATAGGCGCGCACGAAGCTGGTCCACACATCGACGTCGAAACGACTGTCGGTGTGCGCGACGAAGGCCCAGGCGATCTCGAAGACCCGCGGCAAGCCTGCGAACGGGCCGTGCGCCAGCTGCGGGAGCTGTCGATAGTAGCGTGGCGGCAGGTCCGACCTGACCTGGCGGATCTGCCGCTCGACCTGGTGGAAGTTGTCGATCAACCATTCGGCGGCGGGCGTGATCGCCGCGCCCTCGCTGACCGCGCCGCAAATGGACCGGTAGGCGCCGATCAGGCTGGCTTCGTTGTCGGTCAACCGATCCAGCAGCGGGTGGCCTCGGGGCTTCCGCGGGCTCACCCCTTGGGCGGCCGCCAGACTACGGGCATGCTCCTCAAGCCGCTCGACGCTGAAGAGCATCTCTCGGATCGCGTTCGTGTCGTCCCAAGGCGAACTCGCGGACTTCAGCTCGAGAACGCGGCGCAGCCCGGAGGCCATCGAGACCTTTCCGCCGCCCTTGCCGCGCGGACCCTGCGACGGGATGAAGCGGCACATCTGCTGGAAGGCGACGGAAACAAGTATTTTCCGTCCAGCATTGGGAACGCCACAAATCACCAAGCGTTGCAACAAAACTCTTGAGGTCATTTGCTGACTGGAAAATTGTATCGTGATACGAGGTGGTGCGCCAGCACTCGAATTGGCGCTTCGTGACCATCCTGCCGCCAGTCTCACGCAGCTGGCCGGCGAAAGGCGACTTGGTGAGGTGTCTCATCGACAGGATTCGACTCCCGCGTCCAAGGTCGCCGGGTGAGGCGGCATGAGCGGCGCGCACATCAGCCCCCTAGCCGGGAAGCGGCTCGATCCCGGCCAGTTGGTGAATGTGTCACGGCTGATCGACGCCTATTACAACGGGACGCCGGATCCAGCCGATCCTTCCCAACGAGTGCGCTTCGGGACGTCGGGACATCGAGGCTCGGCGTTCGCGAACGCCTTCAACGAACCCCACATCCTGGCGATGACCCAGGCGGTTTGCCTCTATCGGAAACGCGCCGGGGTCGAAGGCCCGCTCTTCGTTGGTATCGACACGCACGCCCTCTCTCGCCCCGCCTACGAGACGGCCTTGGAGGTGCTCGCCGCCAACGGCGTCACCACGATGATTGACGACCGCGACGCCTACACGCCCACCCCGGCGATCTCACATGCCATCCTCACCCACAACCGGTCTGGCGCCGGCGGACTCGCCGATGGAATCGTCCTGACGCCATCGCACAACCCGCCGGAGGACGGCGGCTTCAAGTACAATCCCGCCAGCGGAGGCCCGGCCGATGTGGCCGCGACCGGCTGGATTGAGCAGGCCGCCAACGCGATCCTTGAACGGCGGCTGTCCGGGGTTGCGCGGATGCCGATTGTGCAGGCACGCCGCGCGGCGTGCCTGCATCGCCACGACTATCTGGGCGCCTTCGTCGGCGATCTTCAGAGTGTCGTCGATCTCGATCTCGTCCGCGCATCCGGCGTCACCTTTGGGGTCGATCCCCTCGGCGGGGCGAGTGTTCACTATTGGGCGGAGGTCATCGACCGGTATGGCCTCGCCGGGACGGTGGTCGACGATGAGGTCGACCCGACCTTCGGGTTCATGCCCGCCGATTGGGACGGAAAGATCCGGATGGATTGCTCCTCGCCCTACGCCATGGCGCGGCTGATCGGCATGCGGGACCGCTTCGACGTGGCGATCGGCAATGACACCGACGCCGACCGTCACGGCGTGGTGACGCGCTCGGGTGGCCTCATGAAGCCCAACCACTATTTGGCGGCCGCCATAGCCTACCTGTTCCGCCATCGGCCCGATTGGGGCACGCGCTGCGGGGTCGGCAAGACCATGGTCAGCAGCGCCATGATCGACCGGGTGACGGCGCAGCTCGGCCGCCGGCTCGTTGAGGTGCCGGTCGGATTCAAGTGGTTCGTGGATGGGCTGCTGGAGGGCTCGCTTGGCTTCGCCGGCGAGGAAAGCGCGGGCGCCTCGCTACTGCGCCGCGACGGATCGGTGTGGACCACCGATAAGGACGGCCTAGCGCTTGGCCTGCTTGCGGCCGAGATCACCGCCAGCACCGGGCGCNNCCGAGACACTCACCGCCACACAGCTTGCCGGCGAACCTATCGAAGCCAAGCTGAGCGCCGCGCCGGGCAATGGCGCCGCCTTCGGGGGGATCAAGGTCGTAGCGAAGAGCGGCTGGTTCGCCGCGCGTCCCTCGGGCACCGAGGAGGTCTACAAGATCTATGCAGAGAGCTTTCAGAGCGTCGAGCATCTGAAAAGGATTCAACAGGACGCGCAGGTCATGGTCGGCGCCCTGTTCAAGGCGCAGGGCGATGACGTCCCAAG
>PLEH01000171.1:0-159 GCA_003136395.1 Phenylobacterium sp. | reverse complement strand
TGCGCGTGGACATGGATATCGCGACCGGAATGTTTGGCCAAGATCCCGACGGCGCGCCCCTCGTCATCGAGGTTCCAGGTGCGCACCCACAGCAGCAGACCGCCCGCGTTCAAATGGCTGTGGATGTCCGCGGCGCGCGTGTCGCCGACGATCTTGGCG
>PLEH01000084.1 GCA_003136395.1 Phenylobacterium sp. | reverse complement strand
CGCATCGTCAACATCACCTCGGCCGCGGTGAAGGCGCCGCTGCCCATGCTGGGTCTGTCCAACGGTGCACGCGCCGGCCTGACCGGAGCGATCGGCGGCATCGCGCGGGAGGTGGCGCGCGACGGGGTGACGATCAACAACCTGCTCCCCGGCCATTTCGCCACCGACCGTCTGGAGAGCTACTTCACGGCGCTGGCGGCGGCGCGGGGCGTCCCCGTCGAGACTGTGCGGGCCGAGGTCGCCGCGGCCAACCCCACCGGCCGGGTGGGTCGGCCAGAGGAGTTCGGCGCCATGTGCGCCTTCCTGGCCAGCGCCCACGCCGGCTACGTCAACGGCCAGAACGTGCTGATGGACGGAGGGCTCTACCCGGGGCTGTTCTGAGGACGGGAGGCCGCAGCCTCGCCATCGCGAGGGATTGGCAGACCAGGCTTTCGCCCCCAAGTTCGGATCGTCGAAGGGCGGAGGGTCAAATGAGCGGGCGCTACCTAGGTCTCACCGGGCTCTGCGTGCTGGCCCTGCTGGCCGCGCCTGTACAGGCAAAGCCGCTGACAGGCGCCCTTACCGAGTCACAGGTCCGCGATCAGATTCTCGGCAGGCGGCTCACCACCCTGGATCAGTCGAAAAGCTGGGCGTTCTGGGGCGACGGAGAGTTTGACGCGCCTGGGGTGGCCTCCCGGCATCTGGAATATGATGTGTGGCCCGGCGGGCGTTTGTGCTGGAAGGCCAACTTTGGGGCGAAGACGTGCCTGCGCTTCACCCGACGCGGTGGCATCGTGCACGTCTGGCGCGCCGATCCGGGCCATCAGGAGGACCTGGGCGCGGTGACGCTGAAGGACCTGTAGCCAGCCGCCCAGCCCTCTTCAGAGGGTTGGGCGCCCCTAAATCCCATGGATGATCCGAGCCTGCCTCTGGAGGTTGGTCAAGGACGCGCTCTTCGGCGCGCCGCGCCGCGGCGAGGGCGTTCCGCCCTCGTCCTTGAGCAACCTCCAGAGGCAGGCAAACTGGCCGCCATAGATTTAGGGCGAGGTGTGGGCGGACGGTGGAACGGCTGTCTCGGCGACAGCCAACCCCTCCAGTACGTCATGGCCCGGCTTGTCCGGGCCCCCCATGATCTCCGCGCTGCCCCTAGGAGGCGGCGGTCGCGCCGTGCGCACCGATCACCACGGAGTTCATGGGTCCCCCGGACAAGCCGGGGGATGACGATCAACAGAGAGGCCGGGTGGCCTTCCCGCAAAAAACCGCTTGCATCCGGCTTGGTGTTGTAGTTAGGTACAACACCGGCGCAGCAATCCACCTTGGAGGCTGCCCCTCAACGAGGCGGGTCGGAGTGACCCTGCCAATGGGCGGACGATGGACCCTGAATGGAATGACAGCCAGCCGATCTACCGCCAGATCCGGGATCGGGTCGTGGCGATGATCCTCGATGGCCTGCTCAAGGAGGGCGATCCGCTGCCGTCGGTGCGCAATGTCGCCGCCGACAGCCGGGTCAATCCGCTGACGGTGCTCAAAGCCTACCAGCAACTCGAGGGCGACGGCCTGGTCGACAAGAAGCGGGGCCTTGGCATGTTCGTGAAATCCGGCGCGCGGGACATCCTGCTGCGCGGCGAGCGCCAGCGGTTCCTCACCGAACAGTGGCCCGAGGTCCATGCGACCATCCTTCGGCTGGGCCTGGCCGAACAACTGCTCGGCTCAGGCTCCGGCCGCGCCGCGCCGAAGGAGGGCTGAGACCATGGCCTGCATCGAAGCCCGCGGCCTGAAGAAGGCCTATGGCAAGTCCATCGCGCTCGACGGCGTCGACCTGAAGGTCGAGGAGGGCCGTATCCTGGGCCTGATCGGCCCCAACGGCGCCGGCAAGAGCACCGCGCTCAACGCCATGCTCGGGCTCATCGAATATGAGGGCGAGCTGAAGGTCCTGGGCCGCAATCCCTGGACCGAGCGCGACCGGCTGATGGCCGACGTCTGCTTCATCGCCGACGTGGCGGTGCTGCCGCGCTGGATGCGGGTCGCCGACGCGGTCGACTATGTGGCCGGTGTCCACCCACGGTTCGACCGCGCCAAGGCCGAGGGGTTCCTGGCCAAGACCACGATCAAGCGCACCAGCCGGGTGCGGGAGCTGTCGAAGGGCATGGTCGCCCAGCTGCACCTGGCGCTGATCATGGCCATCGACGCCAGGCTGCTGGTGCTGGACGAGCCGACGCTCGGCCTCGACATCGTCTACCGCAAGTCGTTCTACGACAGCCTGCTCAACGACTATTTCGACCGCAACCGCACCATCGTGATCTCCACCCACCAGGTGGAGGAGATCCAGTACATCCTCACCGACGTGGCCTTTATCGACCACGGCCGTATCGTGCTCGACACCAGCATGGAGGCCTTCGAGGCCCGCTACGCTGAACTGATGGTGGGGCCTGACAACCGCGCCGCGGCCCTGGCACTGAACCCGATCCACGAACGCCAGGTGTTCGGCCGCAGCATCTTCCTGTTCGACCAGGCCGACCGCGCCAAGCTCGCCACGCTCGGCGAAGTGCGCACGCCCAGCATTGCCGACCTCTTCGTCGCCATGCTGGGAGGCGCACAGCCTCAAGGAGTGGCCGCATGAGCGCCCTGACCGACAACCCGATGCAGCCGCGCCCGACGCCCTCGGACACCCGTCCGCTCTTCTGGTCGGTGCGCCGCGAGCTGTGGGAGAACCGCGCGGTCTTCGTCGCGCCTCTCGCGGTCGCCGGCGTGATCCTGTTCGGCGGCCTGGTCGGCGTCTTCGTCGGTCCGCACAGCAAAGCCACGGTGCAGACCACGACGACCGTCGTGCAGAACGGAACGGCCGTGACGCACACCGCCCAGCTCGCGACCGCGATGACGCCCGGGCAGCGCGCGGCGCTGGCGGCCATTCCCTACGACTTCGTCGCCCTGGCGTTCATCGTGACGCTGTTCATCGTGGCGGTGTTCTTCAGCCTCGGCGCGCTTCACAACGAACGGCGCGACCGCAGCGTCCTGTTCTGGAAGTCGCTGCCGGTGTCGGACCTGACCACCGTGCTTTCCAAGGCGATCATCCCGCTCGTCGTGCTGCCCCCCGTTGCGTTCGTGGTCACGATCGCCACCCAGCTCATCATGCTGCTGATGAACACGGCCTCGCTCGCGGCACACGGCAAGGGTGTCGCAAACCTGTTGGCGCAGGCTCCGCTGGTCTCGATGCCCTTGCTGGTGGCCTACGCGCTGGCCACGCTGACGCTGTGGTGGGCTCCGGTCTACGCCTGGCTGATGTTCATTTCAGGTTGGGCGAAGCGGGCGCCGTTCCTTTGGGCCGTCCTGCCGCCGCTGTTTCTCGCCCTCGCCGAGAAGATCGCCCTGGGCACGCAGAATGTCTGGTCGCTGATTGTCTACAGGGTCATGGGCGGTTTCCAGCAGGCGTTCGTAGTTCCGACGCAGGCCACGATGAAGGCGGGAACGGCGTTCCCGAACGGCCTGCCGCAGCTTGACCCGGGCAAGTTCGTCGCCACGCCAGGGTTGTGGATGGGTCTCGCCTTCGCCGTCGCCGCCTTCGCCGCCTGCGTCTGGCTGCGCCGCCGCAGCGACCCGATCTAGGAGCCACGCCGATGATCGCCGCCGTTCTCGCCCTACCTGGTCTCTGGACCGGCCTCGCCTTCGCCGTCGCCTGTGTCGCGGCCTCTGTCTGGCTCCGCCCGAGCGGCCGGGCCTGATCCCGCCGCGGGAGGATCTGAGATGACCGCAACCGTCCTGAAGTGGCCCGCCCCGCTGAAAATCTGCGCGGACGCCGAGGCCGGCGCCATGACCGAGCCCACGGCGGGCGCCGGGTTCGCGCGCGGCCTGCTGGAGCTCGCCGTCTCCAAGGGCGCCGACCGGGCGGCGCTGCTGCAGCAGGCGGCCATCTCGGAGGCCCAGATCCAGGACCAGGACGCACGCATCCCGTTCGGCCGCTATGTGGCGCTGATGCGCGCGGCCAAGGCGATGACCGGCGATGGCGCTCTGGGCCTGCACTATGGCGAGCAGGTGGATATCGCCGAGGTCTCGATCCTCGGCCTGATCGGCCAGGCCTCCGAAACCGCGCTGGAGGCCTTTCAGCAGCTGAACCGCTACGTCCGCCTGATCGTCGAGACCAACAACGACGGCGCCGGCGACCGCTTTGGCATGGTGTTCGACCGCGGCGGCTTGTGGATGGTCGACAACCGCAAGACCCCCAACGACTTCCCGGAACTCACCGAGTCCGCCTTCGCCCAGCTGGTCTGCGGGCCGCGCCGGCTCGACCCGAGCTACGGCGTGAAGGCGGTTCACGTGACCCACCCCGCGCCGCCGCACCGCGTCGAGTACGAGCGGGTCTTCCGCGCGCCGGTGGTGTTTGGAAGCGACCGCAACGCCATCCAGCTCGACGAGGCCTGGGTGGGCAGCCGGGTCGCGCGCCTGCCGCGCTATGTGTTCGGGGTGCTGACGCAGCACGCCGACGACCTGCTGGCGGCGCTGGAAAGTTCAAAGTCGCTCAGGGGCCGTGTCGAGGCCCTGCTGATGCCCGGCCTGCACACCGGTCAGGCCAGCATGGATGTGATCGCCGGTAAGCTGGGGATCAGCCGCCAGACCCTGTTCCGCAAGCTGAGGGCCGAGGGTGTGACCTTCGAGAGGGTGCTGGACGAGCTGCGCTACCGGATGGCGGCCGACTACCTGGGCGCGCGCAAGGTCTCGGTGAACGAGACGGCCTATCTGGTGGGGTTCTCCGAACCCGCCGCCTTCTCGCGGGCCTTCAAGCGCTGGTCCGGCTCCAGTCCGCGCACCCTGCGCGCGGCCACCGCGTGAGGGACGCCGGACATGCATGGTCTGTCCTGCCTGGCCGCCGCCTTCACCCTGGCCGCCGCCACGGCGATCGCCGCTGACGCGCCCGCGCCCCCCGCAAGGCCCGCGCCGGCCTATGTCCCCACGTCCCTGAAGCCCGACCGCAGCACACCCCGCGCGCCGGACGGCCATCCCGACCTGCAGGGGGCGGTCTGGGAGGCCAATTTCTTCGCCCCGCTGCAGGCGCCGAAGAAGGGCCCCGCGCCCGATCTGATCCTGTCGGAAGCCGCGGCCAAGACCGGCCATGACGCCTTTGTCGGCGGCTTCATCAAGGCGCCGTTCCTGGCCCTCGATCCGGAGGCCGCGGACCTGATGCGCGCCTCGCGGGGCTTCCCGCTGGTGCGGGGCCGGCGCCATTCCCGCCTGCTCGTCCTGCCCGCCGACGGCCGGATGCCGCTGACGCCGGCGGCGCTGAAGGAGAGCGAGGCGCCGAGCAGCCGGGACCGCGAGTCGGACAACCCGGAGAACCGCAGCACCATGGAGCGCTGTCTCAACCTGGGGGCGACGCCGCCCATGGCGATGATGAGCGCCATCGATCCGTGGGAGTTCATCCAGACGGCCGACCACATCGTGATCCACGCCGAGTCCGGCGACGAGGTGCGCATCATCCCCTTCGCCAAGGTCCATGGCCCGGCCGCGGCCCACCCGGCGATGGGCGACAGCATCGCCCGCTGGGAAGGCGACACCCTGGTGGTCGAGACCGTCAACTTCCTGCCCCGGGACCGTACGCGGGGCTCGCTCTCGGGCTCCTTCGCCGTCAACCCGGACGCCAAGGTGACCGAACGGTTCACCCGGGTCAGCCAGGACGAGCTCGTCTACCAGTTCACCGTCGAGGACCCGAAGGTCTACGCCGCGCCCTGGCTCGCGGAGTTCTCCCTCTACCGCGCGCCCTACGTATGTTCCCGAGCTCCTGTCACGAGGGGAACTACGGCCTGGCGAACATCCTGGCCGGGGCGCGCGAGGAAGACCGCGTCGCGGCCGCGAAGCCGGCGGCCCCGACCCGCCAGGCGGAGGCAAAGCCCTCCGCCGCCGGCCAGAATCCATGAAACCCCGGGTCAGGTTTTTGATGCGCGGCGTCATGGCCCTGCGGACCCCGCCCGGTAGCGTGCGCTCATGATCATTCATCTCAGCCCTGACGCTCCTCTGCTGATCCGCGCGGCCGCGGAGACGGCGCTCGTCCTGCACATCGGCGGCGGAGTCGTGGGCATCGCCGCCGGCGGCGCGGCCCTGGCCTTCCGCAAGGGCGGGCGCGGGCATCGCCTGTCCGGAGATGTCTTCGTGGTCGCCATGCTGATCGCCATGTCCTTCGCCGCGATGACGGCGCCGTTCGTGCAGCCGGCGAACGTGCCGGGCGCGATCTTCGGCATCTATCTGGTGGCCACCGCCTGGGCGACGGTCCGGCGCGCGCCGGGCGAGGTCGGCCGCTTCGAGCGGGCCGCCTTCGCCGCCGCCGCCGTCAGTGCGGCCGGCATGGCCTGGGTCGCCTGGGTGGCCGCCAACAGTCCGAAGGGCCCGGACGGCGGGGCGCCCCTGGTGGCGGGCCTGGTCTTCTGCGTGCTCGCCGCCTTCGCCGCGGCGTTCGACCTGAAGATGATCCTGCGCGGCGGGATTTCCGGGCCGGCGCGCCTGGCGCGCCACATCTGGCGCATGTGCACGGCGCTGTTCGTCGCCACGGGGTCGTTCTTCATCGGCCAGCCGCAGGTCTTCCCCGCGCCGCTGCGCGGATCGCCGATCCTGCTGGCGCTGGGTCTCGCCCCGCTGGCGTTCATGATCTTCTGGCTGTTCCGCGTCCGCTCCCCGAGCGGCCGCCGCGCCCAGCCCCTCGCAAGGTCGCCCGCATGATCCTCCACCTCGCTCCCGACACCCCGCTGGTGTTCCGCGCGCTGGCGGGAACCGCGCTCGTGACGCACATCACCGGCGCGAGCCTCGGCATTGTCACCGGCTTCACAGCCCTGCTCGCGGCCAAGGGCCGCCGGCTCCATCGGGTGGCGGGCCATGTGTTCTTCGGCGCCATGCTGGCCATGTCGGCGGTGGCGGCGGTGGTCGCGCCCATGCTGGGCGACAGCGTCTCGGCCGTCATGGGGGCCTTCACCTTCTATCTGACGGCCACGGCCTGGGTGGTGGTGCGCCGCCGGCCCGGGACCGCCGGCCGCTTCGAGATGGCCGCCGGCGTCTACGCCCTGGGCGTGGCCACGGTCGCCTTCGCGATCGGCCAGGTCGGCTCGCACATGCCCCGAGGCCTGATCGGGGGCCAGCCGCACCAGATCGCCTATATCCTGGCCGGTATCGCGCTCCTGGCTGCGGTGTCCGACGTCCGCGTCGTCAGGCTCGGCGGCCTCATCGGACCGCCGCGTATCGCGCGGCACCTGTGGCGCATGTGCCTGGCCCTGTTCATCGTCACCGGTTCGGCCGCCGCCCAGCCGAAGGTCACGCAGTTCCTGCCGCATTCGATCCGCGGATCGTCGCTGACGATCCTGCCGGCGCTGGCGGTGCTCGCCCTGATGGTCTTCTGGCTGATCCGCATCCGCGTTCCCAGGCGCCGCCGCGCCGCGCCCCAAGTCCTCCTCGCAACCTGAAACGGAGCAGCCCCATGCGCCAACTGTCGAGCCTGATCATCGCGGTCGCCATAGCTGCTGGGGCGGCCGGGGCCGCCGGGGCCGCCGGCGCGGCGCGGCCAGCCTACAAGGCGCCGCGCACCGCCTTCGGAACGCCGGACCTGCAGGGCCTGTGGACCAATACCGCGCTGACGTTCCTGCAGCGGCCGCCGATCTTCAAGGCGCTGGTGGCGACCGACAAGGAGGCCGCCATGATGGAGGCGGGGTTCAAGGGCCTGGTGGGCGACCTGCTCAAGCCGACGGTCGATCCGAAGCTGGGCGCCCCGCCGGTGGTCAAGGAGGCGCCGCAGGCCGACATCATCGAGATGGACCTGCACCTGGCCCGCATCGGCGGGCAGATGCGTTCGTCCTGGATCGTGGAGCCCGCCGACGGGCGGATCCCCTTCACCGACGCCGGCAAGAAGGCCAACCGCGCGGCCAACGAGGAGACCTTCAAGGACCCCGAGAGCCGCCCGGCCTCCGAGCGCTGCCTGACCGCGGTGGGCTCTCCGGAAGGGCCGCCGATGATGAACACCGGCTTCAACGGCAACTACCAGATCGTCCAGACGCCCGGCTCCATCGCGATCAATATCGAGATGAACCACGACGTGCGGATCATCCGCATGGGCGACCGCACCCACCTGCCGGCCGCCATCAGCCCCTGGATGGGCGACTCGGTCGGCTGGTGGGAGGGCGAGACCCTGGTGGTCGAGACCACCAACCTGCGCTCCGACGCCCCGGTGGCCAGTCTGGGCGGCGGCTTCACCTTCTCGCCGAAGGGCAAGCTCACCGAGCGCTTCACGCGCACGGCGAAGGACCAGATCATCTACGACTTCACCATCGACGATCCGGACTACTTCAAGCAGCCGTGGCGCGGCGAAATGCCGATGCGCACCACCACGGGGCCGATCTACGAATACGCCTGCCACGAGGGCAACTACTCCATCGCCAACGCGCTGTCGGGCGCGCGGTACGAGGACAAGCACCCGCCGGCCGAGGCGAAGCCGGCCCCCGCCGGCGGCGGCGCGCCCTAGCCGTGCCTCACGCTCTGACGAGCCTCGCCTTCGCCCTTCACGTCGGGGCGGGCGTCCTGGCCCTGGTCTCGGGAGTCATCGCCGTCACCGCCCGCAAGGGCGGGCGGCTGCACCGGCAGGCCGGAACCGTCTTCTTCGGCTCCATGTTGGTCATGGCGACGTTCGCGGCCTATCTCGCCGTGGCCATGCCCGGCCAGCTTGCGAACCTGTTTATCGCGGCCCTCACGGCCTACCTGCTGGTGACGGCTTGGCTGACGGTGCGGCGCCGGGCGGCGGGGCTCGCCGAACGGGTTGCGCTTGGGGTCGCCCTCATCCTCTGCGCGCCCTTCGCGGTGTTGAGCGTCCAGTTGGCGAGCGGCCTGGCGCCCTTCATCGAGAGCGCAACGCCGTTCGAGGGCCCGGTGCTGATCGCCATTTACAGTTTCACCGGCGTGCTCGCCATCGCGGTGGTCGGGGACGCCCGGCTGGTCCTGACGGGCGGCGTTACTGGCGCGGCGCGGATCGCGCGGCATTTGTGGCGCATGTGCCTGGGGCTGATGCTGGCCGCCGGCTCAGCCTTCACCAACGGCTTGCCGCGGCTCCTGCCGGCGTCGGTTCACCTGCCGTTGGCCGTCCTCTTCGTCCCCCAGCTTCTCGTGCTGTGCCTGCTGATCTTCTGGATGATCCGGGTGCGTTTCACGGGCTGGTCCCCGCGCTCCGCCGTCGCGGACGAAAGAGGCGGCCGGATCGCTCCGGCCGCCTGATCGCCGCCTTCGCGGGAGCGGTTGGCCGACCTAGGCGTCGATCAGGTTGCGGTCCATGGCCGCGGCCTTCATCGACTTCTGCAGCTTCTCGAAGGCGCGCACCTCGATCTGGCGGACCCGCTCGCGGCTGACGCCATATTGCGAGGCGAGTTCTTCCAGGGTGGTGGGCTCGTCCTTCAGCCGGCGCTCGGTCAGGATGTGGCGCTCGCGGTCGGTGAGCTCGGTCATGGCCTCTTCCAGGAGACCCATGCGCAGGGTCTTTTCCTGGGTGTCGGCGACCACCGTCTCCTGGCTGGGGGTCTTGTCGTCCACCAGCCAGTCCTGCCACTCGCTCTCCGAGTCCGCCCGCATGGGCGAGTTCAGGGATGCATCGCCGCCGGAGAGGCGGCGGTTCATGGAGATCACTTCCTCGTTCAGCACGCCGAGCTTGGTGGCGATGACGCTGACCTGGTCAGGGTGCATGTCGCCTTCCTGCAGGGCCGAGATCTCGCTCTTGGCTTTCCGCAGGTTGAAGAACAGCTTCTTCTGGGCCGCGGTGGTGCCCATCTTCACCAGGCTCCACGAGCGCAGGATGTATTCCTGGATCGAGGCGCGGATCCACCACATGGCGTAGGTGGCGAGCCGGAACCCCTTGTCCGGATCGAACTTCTTCACCGCCTGCATCAGGCCGACGTTGCCTTCGGAGATCACCTCGCCGATCGGCAGGCCGTAGCCGCGGTAGCCCATGGCGATCTTGGCCACCAGGCGCAGGTGGCTGGTCACCAGGCGGTGGGCGGCGTCGGGGTCCTCGTGCTCCTGCCAGCGCTTGGCGAGCATGAATTCCTCGTCCTTGGCCAGCATGGGAAACTTGCGGATCTCGGACAGGTATCGACTGAGGCCGCCATCGGGCGACATCACAGACAGGGCGCTTGCGGCCATTGTTATCCCCTCAGAATTCCTGGACGTCCGGGCCGGCGCGCCCTCCGCGCGCCTGATCCATCCGCCCCCCTTCAACCCTCAGATATGTACGAGGTTGCGGTTGCGGAAGACCTGGGAAGTTGGCCCTTAATGTCCCACTGCTCTAGTGGGACTTTCTACCCTCCGAAATAGGCGCCTTCAAGGCGATGGTTTCTCACAAGGTCTGTAGCAAACCTGCGCGGCCAGCCTTGCGCGAGGTCAAGAAAACAGCTTGCGGAACGAAATCCGCCAGGTGCGGCCCAGGGGGTCGACATAGGCCGGCTGGAAGTTGAGCGGCGCAGCGCCGGCGGCGTCATGCACGGAGATTTTCTGGTCGAAGATGTTGGACACCGAGAGGCTGAAGCGCGCGCCCTTGACCCAGGGCGCGCGGGCCACGAGCGCCAGGCGTTTGTCGAGGTCGGCGAAGAGCCGCGCGTTGACCTTGACCACGCCCGAGAAGCTGAGGTCGCCGGATGCGGCGCCCAATGCGCCGGGCAGGCCGCCCTTGACCATGGTGCCGCTCTTCCAGTCGGCGTTGAGCTCCGCGCCATAGCCGCGCTCGGCGATGTTGAACTGGGCCTGGATCTCCTGTCGCGGCAGGCCGCCGCCGCCGTTCAGCGAGGCGCCGTCCAGGAAGTCGAGGACCGGGCCGCCGGGCCGGACCAGGAACCGGTTGTCGAAGAAGACGGTGTGGAAGAGCGAAATCCTCAGGCGCCCATCCTGACCGCCGCCGCCGCGGCCGCCGCCCGGACCGCGGAACCCGACGCCGCCGGGGCCACGACTGGCGAAGCCGCCTGCGCCCACTGCCGCGCGCCCAATCGCTTCCGGGGGCGCGCCGCCGACCGGCGGCGCGGCCGGGGTGTCGGGTCCGGCGCTCGCGACAGCCTCCGGCGCCCCGTCCGGCGGCCGCCGGACAGACCCGACG
>PLEH01000097.1 GCA_003136395.1 Phenylobacterium sp. | reverse complement strand
CGGCCGGCCGGCCGTAGGTCACCTGGTCCTGGCGGGGGAAGCGATGGGTTCCGCTGAGCATGGGGCGTTCTCCTGAGCTCACCCTAACGGCCCATGTGGCCGAAAGAGGTGCAATCTTAACCGGCAGGCCCTATATGAGCCCTGCGCAGCGCCGGCCGGAATGGCCGCGCAGAGTGCGATCGCCCCAAATCCTTGTGGCCGCCGCCGGGTTTCGCGCGCCCCTAATCCCAACACTCAAGACACCCCAAGAAAGGTGCTAAGCACCCCCTATGCCGAAACCAAGACAACCCAAGTCCTCCCGCTTTCCGAAAGGCCTGCCCGACCGAGAGACTTTGCTGAAATACGTCCGCGACAGCGGCGAAACCGACAAGAACGCCATCGCCAAGGCCTTCGCGCTGAAGGGCGAGGAGCGCCGGGCGCTTCGCCAGCTTCTCCAGACCATGGAAACCGAAGGCGCGCTGGGCCGCCGTGGCCGCAGCGGCTTCGCCGAGGTCGGCGCCCTGCCCGAAGTCGGCGTCGTCGACGTGGTCGACCGGGACGCGGACGGCGAACTGTACGTCAAACTCACCAAGGGCGAGGACACCCCGCTCGTGGTCCTGGCCGCCAGCCGCAAGGGCGACACCGGCCCCGCGCCCGGCATGGGCGACCGCCTGCTGGTCCGCTTCGTCAAGCTGGCGACCGGCGAGCACGAGGCCCGGCTGATCAAGTCGCTGGGGGCCGGCGCGCAACGCGTGCTGGGCGTGATCCGCAAGTCCCGCCACGAAGTCCGCGTGGAGCCGGTGGACCGCCGCTCCAAGGACAGCCTGCTGCTCACCGACCCCAAGGCGCAAGAATTGCGCGACGGCGATCTGGTGCTGGCCCAGGCGACCGCCGCGGAGACCCGCTTCGGGCCCAAGCGCGGCAAGCTCCTCGAAGTCATCGGCCGCGAGGACGAGCCCCGCTCGGCGTCGCTGCTGGCGATCCACGCCCACGGCATTCCGACCGGCTTCTCCGCCGCCGCGGAGGCCGAAGCCGAGGCCGCTCAGCCGCCGACCCTGGCCGGCCGCGAGGACCTGCGAGGCGTCCCCTTCATCACCATCGACCCGGCCGACGCCCGCGACCACGACGACGCGGTCTATGCCGAGCCGGACGACGACCCCAAGAACCCCGGCGGCTGGATCGTCTGGGTGGCCATCGCCGACGTCGCGGCCTACGTGCGGCCCAACTCCGCCCTCGACGAGACGGCGCGGGAGAAAGCCAACAGCGTCTACTTCCCCGACCGGGTGGAGCCGATGCTGCCGGAGGTGCTCTCCAACGGCCTCTGCAGCCTCAGGGAGGGCGAGAACCGCGCCTGCATGGCGGTGCGCATGGTCTTCGGCGCCGATGGCCGCAAACGCAGCCACCGGTTCGTCCGCGGCCTGATGCGCTCGGCCGCCAAACTGTCCTACGAGCAGGCCCAGGCCGCCGCCGAGGGCCGCATCGACGACAAGACCGGCCCCATCGCCAAATCCGTCATCGCCCCGCTCTGGGCGGCCTACGCGGTGTTGAAGAAGGGGCGCGACGCCCGCTCGCCCCTGGCCATCGAGAGCGCGGAGCGCCACGTCCACATCGACGAGATGGGCCGGATCGATTCGATCCTGCCGCGGGCCGCGCTCGAGGCCCACAAGCTGATCGAGGAGATGATGATCCAGGCCAATGTCTCGGCCGCCGAGACCCTGGAAGCCAAACGCACCCCGCTGATCTACCGGATCCACGACACGCCGAGCCAGGAGAAGGTCCAGGCGCTCGTGGACTTCCTGCAGACGCTCTCCATCGCCTGGTCGAAGGGCGAGGCGCCGCGCACCGACCGGTTCAACAAGCTCCTGGAAGAGACCCGGTTGGGGCCCAACGCCGACATCGTCAACGAGGTGGTGCTGCGCAGCCAGATGCAGGCGATCTATTCGACGGAGAACATCGGCCACTTCGGACTGAACCTGGGGAAATACGCCCACTTCACCTCGCCGATCCGCCGCTACGCCGACCTGATCGTCCACCGCGGCCTGATCGCGGCGCTGGGCCTGACGACCGGAGATGGGGGCGCCGACAGCCTCAGCGACCGCGACATCCAGAAGATGAAGGACACCGCCGAGAGCATCACCTTCGCCGAGCGTCGGGCCATGGCCGCCGAGCGCGATGCGATGGACCGCTATGTGGCGGCCTTCCTGTCGGACCGGGTGGGCGCGGAGTTCGACGGGCGGATCACCGGGGTCACCCGCTTTGGCCTGTTCGTGCGGCTGCACGAGACCGGCGCGGACGGCCTCGTGCCGGTGTCGAAGCTGGGCGGCGAGTACTTCGTGCACGACGACCGGGCCCACGCCCTGGTGGGCGACCGCACCGGCGCGCGCTGGCCGCTCGGCATGATGGTGACGGTGAAGCTGGTCGAGGCGACGCCCCTCACCGGCGGCCTCCTGTTCGAAATGGTCAGCGAGCCGGCCGCGGCCGATCCCAATGCGCCCAAGCCCAGGCTCGGCATGCGCGACCGCAACGACCGCGCCCGCGGCGGGTTCCGGGGCGGCGGAGGCGGCTACAAGGGCCCACCCCGCGCAGGGCAGCCCGGGCGGCCGAAGAACATCCGCGCAGGCAAGAAGGGCGGGCCCCGGCGCTGACGAAGGGCCCCGCTAGGCCGGCTCGGGCGCGGGTCGGGGCTTCAGGAACAGCTGGAAGACCGTCAGGAAGACCGGGATCAGCACCCAGCAGAATTGCGAATAGCGGACATAGCCTTCGAGGGCGCCGACCAGGCCGACGGCGAACGACAGGCCCGGGCTGATCGCGCGGCCCAGCCGGTAGAACCGCTCGCGCGTCGTCATCCCGCCGGCCATCAGCCGTCCGCCGCCCCGGCTCTGGATGAAGACCAGTATGGCGTTTCCTACCGAGCAGGCGATCATCACCAGGTCATAGGCCGCCCAGGGTTCCGGACCGCTCAGCGCCGAGCCCATCCACGCCGAGACGAAGGGGACGAGGCACATCGGCAGCAGGAAGATCAGGTTGACGATGGTCACCGGCCAGTCGAACCGCAGGAGGCGTTGGGTGGTCGCCAGGTGGGCCACCCAGAAGATGGCGACGATCGCGAAGCTGAGGACGAAGGCGAACATCGGCCCGATGAGGGCCTCGAGCGCAGCGGCGCGCTCGGCTGCGGTTGCGCCGACCGGCGGCTTCAACTCCAGCACCAGCAGGGTCAGGACGATCGCGAACACCGCGTCGGTGAAGAACAGCATCCTGTCCAGGCGGCGCTTGTCGAGATGGTCGTCGTGATCGTGATGCTGGTCCATGCCGTCTCCCCGCCGCCGGGACATACTGCCGCGCACCGCAGGCTTCCGCAAAGGCGCCCTTCCCTCAGGGCCCGGCGCGGTCATACAGTTGTTTGATGAGTGAATCCGAGACCGTCTTCCGCAAGCCCGAGGGTCCGCCCAGGGTCCCGGGCGCCCGCGCCGTGCGGCCAAAGAACGCCGCCACGGTGATGATCATCCGGCGAGACGCCAAGAAGCCCCGCGTGCTGATGGGCAAACGCCACGGCGGCCACAGCTTCATGCCCGACCGCTGGGTGTTCCCGGGCGGGCGGATCGACCGCACAGACTATCGCGCCCCCTTCGCCACCGACATGAAGCCGGACGTAGCCGCACTCTTCGACGCCTATCTGCCCGCCGGCCGGGGCCGCGCGCTGGCCGCCGCCGCCATCCGCGAGACCTGGGAGGAGACCGGCCTCCTCCTGGCCCGTCCGGCCCCCGTGCGGCCCGCCGTGGGCCCCTGGCGGGATTTCGTGGCCCAGGGGGCGCTGGCCGACCTGGAGGCCCTGGACATCATTGCGCGGGCCATTACGCCCCCCAGCGTCGGCAAGCGCTTCGACACCTGGTTCCTGCTGGCCGACGCCGAGCGCCTGATTAGCCTGGAGCGCCAGGCCGATTGCGGGGAGCTGGAGGAGATCGCCTGGGTCGACTTCGACGAGGCCCAGACCCTGCCGCTGCCCACCGTCACCCGGATGATGCTGAAAGAGGCGGTGCTCAGGATGGACGACGCCGCACGACCCAAGCCGTTCCTGCGGTTCCGCCAGGGCGCCATGCGGCCCGAGCACCTCTAAGGCGCGACTTCGCTGGCGGTTTCTCCAGCCAGTCATTGACTTTGGCCCGCGGATTCGTATTTTCCGCGGCTCTTCGAACATCCGCCGTCGGCCCCCTTTCTCAAGAATGGCCGTCCGGCCCCGCCCTAAGGACCCCCATGGCGAAGCCCGCCTCCATCAAGATCCGCCTGAATTCCTCGGCGGACACCGGCTTCTTCTACGTCACCAAGAAGAACGCCCGCACCAAGACCGACAAGCTGGTCATGAAGAAGTACGACCCGGTCGTGCGCAAGCACGTGGAATTCCGCGAAGGCAAGATCAAGTAGCCGACGCAAACCACGGATTTGCTACGAAAACGCCCGGGGAACACCCGGGCGTTTTTCGTTTCTGGCACAGGCATCTCGATGACGAAGGTTCACGCGGTCCTCACCCCCGATCTGCTCGACGAATATCAGCGCGAGGGCGTCGTGCGCTTGCCAGCGGCGGTCGCCTTCCGCGATGTCCAAGCCATGGCGGCCGCCCTGCGGCGCAAGATCGAGGCGCGGCCCAAGCCCGGTCCCCGGCCCTCGCAGCTCTCCTCACGCACCGGCGAATTCGCCGGCATGGCCAACGCGACCGTCCGGGCGGTGTTGAACGAGCTCCTCGGCGAGTGGGAAGAGCCGGCTCACTGGGGCCTCCCGCTGGTCAGTTTCCACACCGGCCAGTCTGCATGGGAAGTGCCTCACGAGCATTGGCACATCGACCTGGGCGCGCGGCCGGAGGACCCGCGCCTTGCTCGCCTGTTCCTCGTGCTGGCGTCGTCCCGGCCGGGCGGCGGCGGCACCGGCTACGTGGCGGGGTCGCATCGCCTGATCCAGGCTCAGATGCATGCCGCCGGACGCCCCCTGCCCTCGGCTCAGGCGCGCAGGGCGCTGGCGGCGCGCTCGCCCTGGTTCTCCGCCCTGACGTCGCCCCCCTCGGGCGAGAATCGCGTGCGGCGTTTCATGCAAGAGGGCTCGGAGCTGGACGGCGTGAGCGTGCGGGTTTGTGAGATGCTGGGCGAGCCCGGAGATGTCTTGCTGATGCATCCGCTGATGCTGCATGCGCCGACGCCGAACGTTCTGGCAACGCCTCGGATGATGCTGGCGCAGTTCGTCTACGGCTGCGGCTAAGCCGCCTTGGCGATCACGCGGTTACGGCCGTGGGCCTTGGCTTCGTACATGGCCTCGTCCGCGCGCCTGACCAGCTTGACGGGCGTGTCGTCGGCGAGGCTCGCGGCGACGCCGATGGAGATGGTGACGGTGAGCAGCTCCTCGCCGTCCATCACCCGGAACGGCGAGCCGGCCACGTGCAGGCGAATGCGCTCGGCGATGCGGTGGGCGTGGGCGAGTTCGGTCTCCGGCATCACCACCACGAACTCCTCGCCGCCGAAGCGGACCGGCAGGTCGATGGCGCGGACGTTGGAGGCGAGGCGCACGGCGAACTCACGCAACACCTCGTCGCCCACCCCGTGGCCGAAGCTGTCGTTGACCTTCTTGAAGTGGTCGATGTCGATGACCAGCAACGCCACCGGGTCGCTGCCGCCCAGGACCGCGCGGCGGACCAGCGCGTCCAGCTGGCTTTCCATGTAGCGGCGGTTGTGGAGGCCGGTGAGCTGGTCGGTGACCGCCAGCTCAAGCGACTGGTCGAGGTTCTCGCGCAGGTAGTCGGTATAGCGCTTGCGGCGGATCTGGGTCTTGACCCGGGCGGCCAGCTCCTGCGGGTCGATGGGCCTTGGCAGGACGTCGTTGACGCCGATCTCCAACGCCTTCACCAGCCGGGCGCGTTCGTCGAAGTCGACGATGGCCAGGATCGGCAGGCTGCGCGTCGCCTCGTCGGAGCGAATCTGGGCGGCGAAGCGCAGGCCGTCGAAGCTCTTGGCCGCGGCGTTGACGATGATCAGGTCGACCGGGCCGCGGGCGGCCAGCATGGCGTTTTCCGGCGTGCTCTCGACCACCGGACGGTGTTCGATGGCCAGTTCGGAACAGACCCGCTGGGCCTGCCGCTCATGGTCGTCGACGATCAGGATGCGCCCGCCCGTGCCGCCCAGGCGCGAGGCCACGCCGGCGATGACGCCCATGCGGCGACCGGAAGCCTCGCGTTCGCGCAGCTCGTCGATCACCGACTTGAGGCGGGTCAGGCTGCGGACGCGGGCGAACAGCATGACGTCGTCCATGGGCTTGGTCAGGAAGTCGTCAGCCCCGGCCTCCAGGCCCGCGACGCGGTCAGCGCGGCCGTCGAGCGCGGTCAGCAGCACGACGGGAATATGGCGGGTCTCCGGATCGTCCTTCAGCCGGCGGCACACGGTGAAACCGTCCATGCCGGGCATCATCACGTCCAGCAGGATGATGTCGGGCTTCTCGGCGGCGGCCAGCGCGAGCGCGGTCGGCCCGTCCGGCGCGGTCAGCACCTCGTAATATTCTGCGGAGAGCTTGGCTTCGAGCAGGCGGACGTTGGCCTCGATATCGTCCACCACAAGGATACGCGCACTCATCGCGATCAGCCCATCAGGCGCTTGATGGTGTCGAGGAAGTGGACCACCGAGATCGGCTTGGAGATATAGGCCTCGCAGCCGCCCTCCCGGATCCGCTCCTCGTCGCCCTTCATGGCGAAGGCGGTGACGGCCACGACCGGGATCGAGGCGAGGTCAGGGTCTTCCTTGAGCCATTTGGTGACTTCCAGGCCAGAGATCTCCGGCAGCTGGATATCCATGAGAATCAGGTCGGGGCGGTGCTCACGGGCCAGCGCCAACGCCTGGAGGCCCTCGCGGGTCTGCAGCGTCTCGTAGCCCTGGGCATCGAGGAGATCATGAAAGAGCTTCATGTTCAGCTCGTTATCCTCGACGATGAGGACCTTCTTGGCCATTTAGGACCCGGCTCTGTTCTCGTGGACCCGCGCAGCGCGGACAACCCCACCCTGACCTCTACATCCCATGGATATCCTTAAACTTCGTTAGCCTAAGGAGTCGTCGTGGCGCAGTTCGCCGCACCCCTGAGCGCGCCCACCCTCGAAAGCCTCGGTCTCGGCCGCGACCGCCCGCTGGTGATCGTCGACGTGGACGAGGTGCTGGGCCTCTTCATGCTGGGCTTCGGCGCGTTCATCGCCGAGCACGGCTACGAGCTGCGATTCGAGCGATTCGCCCTCTTCCAGAACATCTACCGGCCAGGCGCCACGGAGCACCTGGACCTCGCCGAGGGCCGCAAGCTGTTCGAGGAGTTCTTTCGCAGCCGCTGCGATCAGCTGGAGCCCGCGCCCGGCGCGGTCGCGGCGCTGAACCGCCTGCGGCCGAAGGCGGAGCTGCTGATCCTCTCCAACGCCCCGGCCGACGCCGAGCGGCTGCGGGCGGCATGGTTGAAACGCCACGGTCTGCCCAACGCGCTCATCCTCTCCAGCGGCCCCAAGGGTCCGATCACCTCGGCCCTGGTGGCCCAGACGGCCGGCAAGACGGCCTTCGTGGACGACCTGATCCCCAACCTCGATTCGGTGGCCGAGCATTCGCCGGCGACGGCGACCTTCCAGCACGTAGCTGACCTGCGCCTGCGCCCGCTGGCTCCACGCTCCGACGCGCACCCGCGGATCGACGACTGGACGGAACTGGGCGAGGCGATCGAGCGGGCGATACGCTAACTGAGCGCCTGCTCCAGGTCGGCGATCAGGTCGTCGACGTTTTCGACGCCGACGGAGAGGCGGATGAAGGAGTCCGAGATTCCTAGCTCCTCGCGCACATGCGGCGGGATCGAGGCGTGGGTCATGATCGCCGGGTGCTCGATCAGGCTTTCAACTCCGCCGAGGCTTTCCGCGAGTGTGAAGAGCTCAGTGCGCTCCAGCATCCGCATTGTGCCCGCAAGATCGCGGTCGAGGACCACGCTGACCATGCCGCCGAAGCCATGCATCTGGCGCTTGGCCAACTCGTGCTGCGGGTGGCTGGCGAGGCCGGGGTAGATCACCTGCTGCACCGCCTTGTGGGTTTCGAGACGCTGGGCGATGGCGAGCGCGTTGGAGCAGTGGCGCTCCATGCGCAGCGCCAGCGTCTTGACGCCCCTGAGCGCCAGGAAGCTGTCGAAGGGCCCGGCGATGGAGCCCACGGCGTTGTGCAGGAAGGCCATCCTGTCGGCTGTCTCGCCCTCGGCGCCGGCCACCACGATGCCGCCGACCACATCGGAGTGGCCGTTCAGGTACTTGGTGGTGGAATGCATCACCAGATCGAAGCCGTGCTCCAGCGGCCGCTGGCACCAGGGGCTGGCGAAGGTGTTGTCCGCGGCGATCAGGATGTTGCGCGACTTGGCGAGCTGCGCGAGCGCGTCGAGGTCGGCCAGGCGCAGCATGGGGTTGGTGGGCGTCTCGACCCAGATCAACCGGGTCCTGGGCGTGATCGCGGCCTCGACGGCGGCGAGGTCGGCCAGGTCCACGAAGCTGAATTCCAGGCCCGCCGAGCGCCTGCGCACCTTGTCGAAGAGCCGGAAGGAGCCGCCATAAAGGTCGGACGAGGCGATCACGTGGTCGCCGGCGTCGAGCAGCTCCAGGATCGTGCCGATGGCCGCCAGGCCCGAGGCGAAGGCGTATCCGCGCACGCCGCTCTCCAGGTCGGCCACGCAGCGTTCGAAGGCGAAGCGCGTGGGGTTCTGGCTGCGGGAATATTCGAAGCCCTTGTGCACGCCCGGGCTTTCCTGGGCGTAGGTCGAGGTGGCGTAGATCGGCACCATCACCGCGCCGGTCGAGGGGTCCGGGTGCTGGCCTGCGTGGATCGCCCGCGTTTCGAACGCCAGGCGATTGGAACCGTCGGTCATGGTGTCTCCGAGCAGCCGGGGTCTAGTGTCCCGATTCCGAAGTTCGACAGCGCTTGCGGCTAGCGCCGGACGAACTTCGGAATCGATGAGGACACTAGCAAGTGGATGTTTTCTAGTGTGCCTCTTTGGATTTGAAGTTCGCTCAGCGTTTGGCCTTGATCGAGGTGAACTTCAAATCCGGCACACTAGGCGCGGCGCAGGTGGTTGATCAGGTCGACGCGGGTGATCAGGCCCAGGAACTCGCGGCCCTCGAGCACGATGGCCACCTCGTCGCGTTCGAATATAGGGATCAACGCATCCAGCGGCTCGTTGGCCTGCAGGGTGTTGAGCTTGGCGACCATGGCGGTGGCCACCCGGTCGTTGAACCGGTCGTGCCCGCCCTCGACGGCGGTGAGCAGGTCGCTTTCGTCCAGGAGGCCGATCAGCCGTCCGTCGTCCAGCACCGGCAGCTGGCTGACGTCGGCGGTGCGCATGCGCTTGTAGGCGGTGTCGAGCGTGTCGTTCGGCCCCACGGTCTCGGCCCCGCCAAGCTGGGCGTTGCGGGCCACGAGATCGCGCAATGAGCCGGTGATCGGCCGGTCGGTCAGGCCCTGGTCTGAGAGCCAGTGGTCGTTGAAGACCTTGGAGAGGTACTTGTTGCCGCTGTCGCAGACGAAGGTGGCGACCCGCTTGGGGGTCGTCTGCGCCTGGCAGTAGCGCAGCGCCGCGGCCAGCAGG
>PLEH01000091.1 GCA_003136395.1 Phenylobacterium sp. | reverse complement strand
ACGCGCGCGTCAGCCCGCCACGCGCTCCAGCCAGGCGGTGAGATCGGCCACCACCTCGGCGCGGTTGGTCTCGTTGAGCATCTCGTGGCGGCCGCCTGGATAGATCTTGACCGTCAGGTCGGTGAGGCCGGCGGCGCGGTAGCGATCGACCAGGGGTTTGAGCAGGGCCAGGTCCTGATTGATCGGGTCCTTGTCGCCGACGAAGATGTAGATCGGCAGGTCCTTGCGGATCTTGGCGATCTCGGCGGGATCCTTCAGCCGCGACGCGACGCGGCCGAAGGAGCCGGCGGCCGTCTCCTTGCGGGAGAACCCGCACAGCGGGTCGGCGATGTAGGCGTCCACCTCGGCCGGATCGCGGGAAAGCCAGTCGAACGGGGTGCGCGGCGTCTCGCCGTCGAGCGCGACCTCGTCCAGACGCCGGACCGGACCGGTGCGGTCGCCGAAGGCCGCCGTGCCGGAGAGCACAAGACCGTCGATGGCGCGGCTGTGATCGAAGACGAGGGCCTGGGCGAAGAAGGACCCCAGGCTGTGGCCCAGCAGGATCAGCGGCAGGTCCGGATGCTCGGCGCGGGCCAGCGAGGCCAGGCGGCGCAGGTCCTCGACCACCAGCTCCGCGCCGTTCTCGCCGAAGTCGCCGAGATGTTCCGGCGTGGGGGCGGTGAGGCCGTGGCCGCGGTGATCGTCGGCATAGACCGCCCAACCCGCGGCGATCAGCGGGGCCAGGGGCTCAAGATAGCGGCGCGCGTGCTCGCCCATGCCGTGGGCCACCTGCAGCACCGCATGCGGCGTCACCGTGTCGTCGGTCCAGCGGAAGCCGGCGATGTCGGCGCCGTCCGCGCCCGCGAACCGGAACGCCCGCTCCCGGATAGCCATCAGCTTGGTCCCTTTCCGCCGCCGCCCCTTCCTGACCGTGTCAGGGCGCACTAAGAACCCTTGATGCCCTGCTCCCACCCCCTCCCGCAACCGTGACCCGCGAGGACGCCCAAGGCCTCGACCTGGCCGACCCGCTGGCGCGCTTCCGCGACGCCTTCGATCTGCCGAGCGGGGTGATCTACCTGGACGGTAATTCGCTGGGGCCGCCACCGCTCAGCGCCCACGAACGGCTGGAGCGGGTCTCCCGCCGCGAGTGGGGCGAAGGCCTGGTGCGGAGCTGGAACTCAGCCCACTGGATCGAGGCGCCCCAGCGGGTCGGCGGCAAGATCGCCCGGCTGATCGGCGCCCAGGCGAACGAGGTGGCGGTCGCCGACGCCACCTCGGTGAACCTCTTCAAGCTGGCCGCCGGCGCACTCTCGCTTCGTCCTGGACGCACGACCATCCTGTCGGAGACCGGCAACTTCCCGACCGATCTCTACGCCCTTCAGGGCCTGGTCGCCCTCCTGGGAGACCGCGCGCGGCTGAAGACCGTCGCCCCTGAGGACCTCGTGGCCGCGATCGACGCGGACACCGCCGTCGTGGTGCTGACCCACATCCACTACAAATCCGCCCGGCGCTGGGACCTGCCCGCGCTCACCGCCGCCGCCCACGCCAAGGGCGCGCTGATGCTCTGGGACCTCTGCCACACCGCCGGCGCCGTGGCCGTGGACCTGAATGCGGCGCAGGCGGATCTCGCCGTCGGCTGCGGCTACAAGTACCTGAACGGCGGACCGGGCGCGCCGGCCTTCCTGTTCGTGGCCGAGTGCCACCAGGCCGCGATCGTCTCGCCACTCTGGGGCTGGATGGGCCATGCCGAGCCCTTCGCCTTCGAGGACGGCTACCGGCCAGCCTCCGACATCCGCGGCCTGATCACCGGCACCCCGCCGATCCTTGGCCTGGCGGCGCTGGAGGCGGGACTGGACCTGCAGCTTGAGGCCGATCCGGCCCTGGTGGAGGCCAAGGGCCTGGCGCTGGCGAACCTGTTTATCGCGCGGGTCGAGGCGGCCGCAGCCGATCCCGCCCTGGGCCTGGCCGGTCCGCGCGACGCCGCCGCCCGGGGCCTGCACGTCTCCTTCACCCATCCCGAAGGCTACGCCATCGTCCAGGCGATGATGGCGCGCGGGATCGTCGGCGACTTCCGCGCCCCCGATATCGCGCGTTTCGGCTTTTCGCCGCTGTTCCTGAGCTACGCCGAAGTCTGGGACGCGGCGCGCGCCCTGGCCGACATCCTGGCCGCCCGCGCCTGGGACCGCCCGGAATTCCGCGTCCGCGCCGCGGTGACCTGACAAGGCGGTTGGGGCCAGACCCGTCGGCAACCTGAGGGTGACGTAACGTTGTGGCAGGCATTTGCCGTCATTCTCGGCGTCGACAGGACTGCTTCATGCTTACGTCGCCCCCGGCAGACACCGAGTCGATCACGGAACACCCGTACTCGCCGGCCGACGCCTTCTCCGTGCAACTGACTCGCAACCTGGTCATGCAGGCCGTCGCCATCGGTATGGCGGTCCTCACGGGCATGACAGTCTTGCCGTTGCCCCTCGTCCTCACCTGGGCGGTCACAGCGATTGCGGTGGGCGCAGGCGCTGACCACGCCCAACGCGTCGCCGGCGGTGACGGCCGCTTCGCGGCGGCGGCAAAAGCCGTCGTTCCTGCGCTGCATCTGCTCACGTCCACCAGCTTCGCCCTGGCGGTCTTCGCGCTCTTTTTGCGTGGCGGCCCGAACGAGCGCTTGTTTGCCTACGCGCTGATGACCGCCTCCATGGTCTTTGCGCTGATGCGCTACTACCGCTCGCCGCTGATCTTCATGTTCAGCATGGCCCCCTACGTGATGGTCCTCCTGGTGGTCGGGTTCTCACTGGCGCGCGGCGCATTGGCGAACGGGCAGACGCTGAGCGCATTCTGTGCCGTTTTCCCGCTGGTGATCTTCGGCGCCCTGTTCTGGTCAGCGCGGGCGCAACTCGCCGGATCATGGGCCGCGCTGATGGGCGCGCGCGAGGCGGCCGAGGACCGCGAGCATGCCGCCGATGCGGCGAACCGCGCCAAGTCCAGCTTCCTCGCCAACATGAGCCATGAGCTGCGCACGCCGTTGAACGGAGTGCTGGGCATGGCCCAGGCCCTGACTACCGAACACCTGACCCAGGTGCAGCATGAGCGGGTGAAGATCATCCGCCGTTCCAGCGAAAGCCTGCTGGCGGTTCTGAACGACCTCCTGGACCTTTCCAAGATTGAAGCCTGCACGCTCGAGTTGGAGCTGGCCGAGTTCGACATGGAGCACTTGGTGCGCGGCGTCGCCGCCGCTTACCAGCCGCTGGCCGAGAAGAAGGGCCTGAGCTTCGATTTCGAGGTCGGCGATAGCGCGCGCGAGCGCTACCTGGGCGACAGCGCCCGCATCCGGCGCATCCTCTACAGCCTGGCCGACAACGCGGTGAAGTTCACCGAGACTGGCGCCGTGAAGCTATACGTGTTCCGCGAGGACGGTGCGGTGGTGTTCCGCCTGACCGACACCGGTATCGGCATCGCGCCGGAGGAGCTGACCCACCTCTTCGAAGGCTTCTACCAGGCGGACGCCGGACCCGCCCGCCGCTACGGCGGCGCGGGGCTGGGCCTGGCGATCTGCCGCGAGATGACCCAGCTCATGGACGGAATGATCGAGGCGGACAGCGCGCCTGGCCAGGGCTCGACCTTCGTCGTGCGCCTGCCGCTGATCGCCGCCACGGCACGCCAGCAGCCGCGCCGCAGCGAACGGCTGGCCGCCGGGTCGACCGCCTCCGCGGGACTCCGCGTGCTGGCCGCGGAGGACAACGACACCAACCAGCTGGTCCTGAAGACCTTGCTCAACCAGGCCGGCGTCGAGCCCACCGTGGTCGAGAACGGGCGCCAGGCGCTGGAGGCCTGGGAAAGCCAGGACTGGGACGTCATCCTGATGGACATCCAGATGCCGATCATGGACGGGGTGGCCGCGACCCGCGCCATCCGCCAGCGCGAGGCCGAGACCGGCCGGGCGCGGACGCCGATCATCGCGGTCACCGCCAACGCCATGACCCACCAGGTGGCGGAATACGAGGCCGCCGGCATGGATTCCATGGCGCCCAAGCCCATTGACATCGCCGCCCTGTTCGCGGCCATGGAGCAGGCGCTGGAACCCGACTACGGCGAGGCCCCGGCCCAGCAGGCCGCCAGCCAGGCGGCAGCGGGCTGAGGCAAAGGGCCTACCATGGCCGTTTCCGCGCGAACGCGTGGCCAGAACCCGACTTCAGATAGCGTTCGAACGCTTGCGCCTTCGTCCCGTCGGTGAAGGCGCAGTAGGTGACGATCCGCCAAGGCGCGAACTTCGAGGTGGGCTTGGACTTGCCGGCGTTGTGCTCGGTGAGGCGTCCGCGAAGATCGCCGGTGACGCCCACGTAGCGCTCATCCGGCGAGGAGAGGCTCTCCAGAAGATAGACGTAGTGAAAGCGTCGGCCCTCCTTCGCCAAGGCTTCGGAGGGCATCCTGCTTCGCGCCGACCTCTCAGCCAATCCTGCGAAGCGCGCCCTCTTTGCCTGAAAGGAGGGGGCGAAGCAGGATGGCGGTGACGCAGGGATTCGAACCCTGGATACCCTTTCGGGTATGACGATTTAGCAAACCGTTGCCTTCAGCCACTCGGCCACGTCACCATCTTGAAAACGCTGGGATTTCTCTCAGAGTCGTCGCCCCGGAACGGGCCATGCGGAACAGGCCCGCGCCGGGATCGCGGTTTCTAGCCGACGATGGAGGTTCTGCCTAGACGGCTAGCGCGGCCCGGCGGCGGCGAAGCGCCGATCCGAGGCCGAAGAAACCCACCAGCATCAGGCCCCAGGTGGCCGGCTCCGGCACGCCGGCCAGGAGCGAGCTGCCCGACTGGAGACCAGCCGTCAGGTTCGCAATGTCGGTGGCCGAGAGGTCGGCGGTGTCGAGCGCCGTCGCCGCCAGAAGTCCGAATTTGGTGTTCCTTGGCGCCGGCCCCATTCACGAGCCAGCTTTACGCGCGGCCTCAGGCGGCCCTTTCGCGCTCAAATAACGGGGTATGCAAGACGGCTCCCCTGGAGGTTGAAAACCTCTCACGTGGGGCGACCGCGGCGCGAAGCGGCCGTTTCACCTGGCTTCAGACCGCCTGTATCAGCCGTGGGCGAGCCACTCGCGGGCTTGGCGCTGGGCTTCGGCGACCTCGTCGGAGGCCATCTCTTCCGAAAGCTCCTTGCGGTAGACCTTGGCTTCGACCGAGCCACGCATGGCGGCCAAGTTGAACAGCATGTGGGCCGAAACATAATCCAAGGGCGCGCCACCCTGGCCGGTCGAATAGAGCAGCCCGAGACGGAAGAGTTCGTCGCCAGTCGCTTCTGCACTCGGCAGGGGGAGACCCTCGTTGGCGACTTGCAGTTGCGCAAGCATGACCTTTGTCCCTGTTACGGCCGGCGGAGCTCCGTTCTGGAACACCTCGTCCGGCGTCTATCGAGGCCAGAGAAACAGGTGCGCGCTGAACACATGGTTAAGACCGCCGTTGTCCTGGCTTCATCTTCGGGGGCGCGTCGTCCGGTCGCAGGCCGGGCCTAGTGAAGCTTCGATTGACGAGGCTTGTTCAGGCGCAGTTCAGACGCACGTGACATTGTACGCGTCGACCGTGACCGTGTTTTTGAGGATGATTGGCGAAATGCGCCGCCTGATCTCCGCCTTGACTGCCGTTGTGCTCGTGGCCGCTCCGCTGGCCACGGCGGGCGGCGCTGTGGCGAAGGATCACCGCGAACAGCAACAGCGCGCCGAGCCGAGGGGCGGACGCGGTCAGGAGCCGCGCGGTGGCCCGCCGCAGGTTTTCCGCGGCGGCGGTCAGGAGTATCGGGGCGGCGGCGGGCGCTTTGAGCGCGGCGATCCGCGCAACGATCCCAGGTATGACTCCCGCAACGACCCAAGATACGATCCACGCGGCGGGTATCAGGGCGAGCGCGTTGATCCCCGCTACGACCCGCGCTACGGCCCGCCGCCGGGCGCCTACCAGGGCGCGCCACGGCGCGGCGGCTATCTCTCCCAGGGCGGTCCGGTGATCCAGGACCCCGGCCGCTACCGCCTGCGCCCGCCGCCGCGCGGCTATGACTGGGTGCAGACGCCCGGCGGCATGGCGCTGGTCCAGCAGGGCACGGGCCGCGTCTACGACGTCGTGCCGAACTACTAGCAAGCGTGCTGGAGTTGAAGTTCGCCCTACTCAGGGCTAGGCGCTGAGCGAACTTCAAATCCAAAGAAGCACACTAGAAACATAGACTTGCTAGCGTCCTGATCGATTCCGGAGTTCGCTGGGCGCCAACCGCGAGCGCTTGCGAACTTCGGAATCGGGACGCTAGCCGAGCTTGGCCTTCAGCATCTGGTTGATGACGCCCGGATTGGCCTTGCCGCCGGTCTCTTTCATCACCTGGCCGACGAACCAGCCGATGGCCTGGGGCTTTTCCTTCACCTGGGCGGCCTGGCCGGGATTGTCGGCGATCAGCTTGTCGATGATCGCGTCGAGCGCTCCCGTGTCCGAGACTTGCTGGAGTCCTTGTTTTTCGACCACCTCGCGGGCGCGGCCCTCGCCGGCCCACATGCGCTCGAAGACGTCCTTGGCGATCTTGGAGGAGATGACGCCCTCCTCGATCATCTGGACGAGCTCGGCGACGCCGTCGGGCTTGATCGGGCTGTCGGAGATGTCCAGGCCGCCGGCGGTCAGCCGCGCGGCCAGGTCGTTGGTCACCCAGTTGGCGGTCAGCTTGGCGTCTCGACCCTTGGCGGCGGCCTCGAAGAAGTCCGCCCTCGCCTGCTCGGTGATCAGCACCTGGGCGTCATAGGCCGTGAGGCCGTACTGCGTCTGCAGGCGGGCCTTCTTGGCGTCCGGCAGCTCGGGCAGGGTCGCCTCGATGGCCTTGACCCAGGCGGGATCCAGGTCGAGCGGCAGGAGGTCGGGGTCCGGGAAATAGCGGTAGTCGTGCGCCTCTTCCTTGGAGCGCATGGAGCGGGTCTCGTTCTTCGTCGGGTCGTAGAGACGGGTCTCCTGGTCGATCTTGCCGCCGTCCTCGAGGATCTCGATCTGCCGGCGCGCCTCATATTCGATGGCCGCCTGGATGTAGCGGTAGGAATTGACGTTCTTGATCTCGCAGCGCGTGCCGAGCTCTGCGCCCACCTTGCGGACCGAGACGTTGACGTCGGCGCGCAGGTTGCCCTTCTCCATGTCGCCGTCGCAGGTGCCGAGATAGATCAGGATGGTCCTGAGCTTCTTGACGTAGGCGGCCGCCTCTTCCGAACAGCGCATGTCAGGCATGGAGACGATCTCCATGAGCGCAGTGCCGGCCCGGTTCAGGTCCACATAGGTCGAGTTGGGATCCTGATCGTGCAGCAACTTGGCGGCGTCCTGCTCCAGGTGCAGGCGCTCGATGCGCACCATGAAGGTCGAGCCGTCGTCGTGCTCGACGATGACCTCGCCCTCGCCGACGATGGGGTGCTTGTACTGGCTGATCTGATAGCCCTGCGGCAGGTCGGGGTAGAAATAGTTCTTCCGGTCGAAGTGGCTCTTCAGATTGATCTGGGCCTTCAGGCCAAGCCCGGTCTTCACCGCCTGCTCGACGCAGTGGCGGTTGATCACCGGCAGCATGCCGGGCATGGCGGCGTCCACCAGGGAAACCTGCTCGTTGGGCCCGGCGCCGAAACCCACGGCCGCGCCCGAGAACAGCTTGGCGTTGGAGGCCACCTGGGCGTGCACTTCCAGTCCCAGGACGACTTCCCACGGCCCGGTGCGGCCCTCGATCAGTTTGTTCTTCTCAACCATGACGCCTCACTAGCGCCCCAAAGCCTTGAGAGAAAGCATGACGCAAGCGTCACTTTGCGTTGAGCCGCAAAACCGGTATCGGGAACGCGGCTCTCTCGAAAGGGTGAGCCACAGCGTCGCGCTGTCTGGTTTGTAACTTGCGCAGCACCCCGCAGTTGCGCTCTTGCTTCGCGGGCAACACCACTCGGGGAAGGAACCCACCTATGAAGATCCAGTTTGTCGCGGGCCTCGCCGCTCTGGCGACTCTCGCCGCCGTTCCGGCCTTCGCGCAAGCCCCGGCCGCCCCCGCGGCCGCCGACGGCGCGATGTCGGTCGACAAGACCACCATCGGCGCTCTGATGGCCAATGAGAAGTCCAAGGCCGTCCTCCAGAAGGACGTCCCCGGGATCGAGCAATATCTCGACCAGATCAAGGACATGACGCTGGCCCAGGTCGCCCCGATGAGCCAAGGCGCCATCGACGACGCCAAGCTGAAGCAAATCCAGGCCGATCTCGACAAGGTCAAATAAGACTGACGGCAAGGCCTCCCGCACCCCGTGCGGGAGGCCGTGTCTCCTGACGGACTCTAAGGCAGGGCCGGCGACGCGCTTGCGGCGGCCGGCGGCGCCGGCTGTTTCAACAGCGGCGTGATCAACGCCTCGAAGCTTTCCAGGGTGAAGGCGCCCGCCGCGGCGTAGCGGACAATCCCCGAACGATCGATCACATAGCTCGTCGGCACGCCGGCCAGCTGCCGGTAGTTGCGCCCCGACACGGCCGTGGCCAGGGGATAGGACAGGATGGACTGCAGCGGCTGCAGCTTACGGGCCGGGTATTCCAGCTCCACCGTGACCGCGTAGATTTTCAGATCTGTGTCCGGGTGCGTGCGGTAATAGTTCTCGAAAGCGGCCATCTCGGCCTTGCAGGGCGTGCACCAGGTCGCCCAGCGGTTCACGACCACCACCTTGCCCTTCAGGTCGGCGGAGCGGACCGTCGAACGGTCCAGCAGCGTGATGGTGAAGTCGCCGGCCGGCTTGCCGACGTCCGCGGCCTGCGCGACTCCGGCCACAATCGCCAGGCTGAACGCCAGGACGCCGATCTTCCAAGGATTCATGACGCCCCGCCCTCGCGCCGCCGGGACTCCGGTCAGACGGCGCTGCACCGCAGTCTGCCAGCTTCGCGCCGGATCACCACCACTTCTGTGGCTTGGCCCGGAAGTCGGCGGCCTTTTCCAGCGCTCCGCCGAGGGAAAACAGCGTGCCCTCGTCGAGCGCCCGGCCGATCAGCTGCAGGCCGAGCGGAAGACCCGTGGCGTCGAGGCCGGCCGGCACGCTCATGCCGGGCAGGCCCGCCAGGTTCACCGTCACCGTGAAGATGTCGTTCAGGTACATGGCCACCGGATCGTCGGACCGGTCGCCGAGGCTGAAGGCGGCGGACGGCGCGGTGGGGGTCAAGAGCGCGTCGACCTTCTCGAAGGCCTGGTCGAAGTCGTCGGCGATGCGGCGGCGGACCTTCAGCGCCTTGACGTAGTAGGCGTCATAATAGCCGGCCGAGAGCACATAGGCGCCGATCATGATCCGGCGCTTCACCTCGGCGCCAAAGCCCTCGGCGCGGGACTTCTCGTAGGTGTCGGTGAGGTTCGCGCCCTCGACCCTGAGGCCGTAGCGCATGCCGTCATAGCGGGCGAGGTTCGACGACGCCTCGGCGGGCGCGACGATATAGTAGGCTGGGAGCGCATATTTGGTGTGCGGCAGGGAGACCTCGACGATCTCGCATCCGGCATCCTTCAGCCAGGCGATCCCCTGTTCCCACAGCGCGTCGATCTCCGCCGGCATGTTGTCGACGCGGTATTCCTTAGGCACCCCGATTCGCAGGCCCTTCACCGACTTGCCGACGAAGGACGCGAAATCGGGAGTCTCGACGGCCAGGCTGGTGGAGTCCTTGGGGTCGTGGCCGGCCATGGAGGTGAGCAGGATCGCGGCGTCCTCGACGGTGCGGGCCATGGGCCCGGCCTGATCGAGCGAGGAGGCGAAGGCGACCACGCCCCAGCGCGAGCAGCGGCCGTAGGTGGGCTTGATGCCGACCGTGCCGGTGAAGGAGGCTGGTTGACGGATCGAGCCGCCGGTGTCGGTGGCCGTGGCGCCCAGGCAGAGTTCCGCCGCCACCGCGCTCGCCGAACCGCCGGAAGACCCGCCCGGCGTCAGCTTGGCGTTGCCGCCCCGGGTCCGCCAGGGGTTCACCACCGGGCCCCAGGCCGAGGTCTCGTTGGACGAGCCCATGGCGAACTCGTCCATGTTGAGCTTGCCCAGCATCACCGCCCCGTCGCGCCAGAGGTTGGCGGTGATGGTGCTTTCGTAGGTGGGAATGAACTTGCCGATGATCTTCGAGCCCGCGGTCGAGCGGATCCCCTTGGTGCAGAAGAGGTCCTTGATGCCGAGCGGCGCGCCGTCCAGCGGTCCGGCGGAGCCCGACGCGCGGCGGGCGTCGGACGCCTTGGCCATGTCGATGGCCTGCTCCGGCGTCTCCAGCACGAAGGCGTTGAGCACCCGGGCGGACTCGACAGCCTCCACATGGGCCTTCGTCAGCTCGACGGACGAGAAGGACTTGGACGCCAGCCCGTCGAGGGCGGTCTTCAGCGTCAGCTTGGTGAGGTCGGACATCTATTCGACCACCTTGGGCACGACGAAGAAATTGCCAGCGCGCTTGGGGGCGTTGGAGAGCACCACCTCCGGGTCGCCGCCCTCGGTGACCACGTCGTCGCGCATGGGCGCGGGCATGTGCACCGCTGACGTCATCGGCTCGACGCCGTCGGTGTCGACCTCGTTCAGCTGTTCGATCCAGCTCATGATGCCGTTCAGCTCGCCGGCGAGCTTCTCCAGCGTCTCTTCCGGCTGGGCGATCCTGGCCAGCCTGGCGACCTTGCGCACCGTCGCCACGTCGATGGTCATGCCATCCTCCTCAAACTCAAGGGCGTGGGTTAGCCGTGCGGCGGGGCATTTTGCAAGCTATGAGGGGCCGATGGCCGTCGTCGACCTCCTGGAACTCCCTGCCCTGCTGGCGCCTCAGGCGCCGATCGTGGGCCTCGACCTGGGCGAGAAGACCATCGGGGTGGCGGTCTCAGACGTGTCGCGCACGGTGGCCACGCCGCTCGATCTGATCCGCAAGACGAAGTTCACCGACGATGCGGCGGCCCTCTTCAGGCTGATGGAGAGCCGGGGCGCGGCCGGGATCGTCATCGGCCTGCCGGTCAACATGGACGGCTCGGAGGGGCCGCGCTGCCAGTCCAGCCGGGCGTTCGCGCGCAGCATCCTGCGGCTCAAGGACCTCCCCATCGCCTTCTGGGACGAGCGGATGAGCTCCATGGCGGTCAACCGGATGCTGATCGACGAGGCCGACATGAACCGCGCCCGCCGCGCCGAGGTGGTCGACAAGGCCGCGGCGGGGTGGATCCTGCAGGGGGCGCTGGACCGGCTGCGGAACGCCTAGAGCCCGCCCGCGAAGAGGTCGATCTTGCCGATCTGGACGCCCTTGGAGCGCAGAATCCCGTAGGCGGTGGAGAGGTGGAAATAGATGTTGGTGGTCGCAAAGACCGTCAGCCACTGGGCCGACGGCAGGGTCGGCGACATGCCATTGCCGATGGTGACCGTCAGGGGCACGTCGTCGCGGCCGGCGAACTGCTCAGGCTTGAGCGCGGCGAGGTAGGCCCGCGCGTCGGCGAGCGCGGCCTGGAAGCCCGCCACGTCGAGGTCGGCGGTTACCTCGGCCGGGAGCGGCAGGCCCGCGACCCGCGCCGGCCACAGGCGCGTGAAGTTGCAGACGACCATCAGCTGGAAGCCGAGCGGCGCCATGTCCTCGATCAGCCGCCACTGCAGCATGTCGGCCTCGGAGACGCCTGCGGACTTGGCGTGGGCGGCGCCCTTGGCGAGCAGGCTCGAGGCTGTGGCGACCTGGCGGTCGAACAGGTCGATGAAGGTGAAGAGACTGACGGTCATGGAACGCTCCCTGTCCGGGCGAATCCCCGCGCCGGAGCGGCGAGACTAGGGGCTAGGCGCGGCCAAGCTCAAGGCGCGCTTCCCTCGACGGTCAAAGCCGCCTAAGACGCCCCTTTAATGACGACTGCCCCGCCTGGTCTGAACGAGGTCCTGCAAAGGACCTTCTCCTTTCCCAAACGCCATTTCCTGTCCGCCACCGACCTGAACGAGGTCGAGGTGGCCAATCTGCTGGATCTGGCGGACGGGTTCGTGAGCCTGAACCGCCAGACCTCCAAGAAGCTCGACCTGCTCAAGGGNNACCCTGATCGACACGGCGGTGACGCTGAACGCCATGCAGCCGGACCTGCTGGTCGTGCGGCACGCCTCGTCGGGCGCGGCGAGCCTGCTGGCCCAGAAGGTCACCTGCTCGGTGATCAACGCCGGCGACGGCCAGCACGAACACCCGACGCAGGCGCTCTTGGACGCGCTCTCGATGCGCCGCGCCTTCGGCCGGATCGCGGGGCTGAAGGTGGCGATCTGCGGGGACGTGATGCATTCCCGCGTGGCGCGGTCGAACGTGGCGCTGCTGCAGATGCTGGGCGCAGAGGTCAGGCTGGTGGGGCCCGCGACGCTGATCCCGCCGCAGGCCGAGCGTTGGAATGTCTCCATCTTCCACGACATGCGCGACGGCATCGCCGGCTGCGACGTGGTGATGATGCTCAGGCTGCAGCTGGAGCGGATGGACGGGGTCATGGCGCCCTCGCACCGGGAGTATTTCCGCTTCTTCGGTCTCGACCGCGAGAAGCTGGCCTGCGCGGCGCCTAATGTGCGGGTGATGCACCCGGGGCCGATGAACCGCGGGGTGGAGATCGACTCGGACGTGGCCGACGACCTCTCGGTAAGCCTGATCCAGGACCAGGTGGAGATGGGCGTCGCCGCGCGGATGGCGGTGCTGACCTCACTCGCTGCGCGTCTCGAGAACGACCGATGACGTCTTCACCGGCAAATGGCCGTCCCACCGCCTTCACCAATGTCCGGATCGTCGATCCGGCCAGCGGCTATGACGGCCCGGGCGGGCTGATCGTCACCGAGGGCGTCATCGCCGACGTGGTCAGGGGCGGCGACCTGGGTTCGCTGGCGCCGGACGTGGAGGTCATCGACGGCAAGGGCGCCCTGCTGCTGCCCGGTCTGGTGGACATCCGGGTCAAGACCGGCGAGCCCGGGACCGAGACCAAGGAGACCCTGAAGTCAGCGGCGCTGGCGGCGGCGGCCGGCGGCGTCACCTCCATCGTCCTGCAGCCGGACACCGATCCAGTGATCGACGAGCCCTCGGTGGTGGATTTCATCCTGCGCCGCGCCCGCGACATCGAGCTGGTGAAGGTTCACGTCGCCGGGGCCGCCACCAAGGGCGCGCAAGGGCAGCGAATGGCCGAGATCGGGCTGATGGCCGAGGCGGGCTGCCTTTACATCTCCGACGCCGACCGACCGATCGTGGACTCCAAGGTCCTGCGCCGCGTGCTGGCCTACGCCAAGGCCTTCGGGGTGCTGGTGGCGCACCGGCCGACCGACCCGTGGCTCTCGGCGGGCGCGGCGGCCAGCGAAGGGGAGTTCGCCTCGCGGATGGGCCTGCCGGGCGTGCCGGGCATCGCCGAGAAGATCATGCTGGAGCGGGACCTGGCGCTCGTCGAGCTGACCGGTGCGCGCCTCCTGGTGGACCAGCTTACGACGGCCGACGCGCTGGAGAGCTTCCGACGCGGGCGCGACCGGGGCCTGCCGGTCACTGCCACCACCTCGATCAACCACCTGTCGTTCAACGAGATCGACATCGGCGACTACCGCACCTTCTGCAAGGTCGACCCGCCGCTCAGGAGCGAGGACGACCGCCAGGCGGTGATCGAGGCGGTCGCGTCGGGCCTGATCTCAATCGTGGTCTCCGCCCACGCCCCGGCGCCGGCCGAGGACAAGCGACTGCCCTACGACGAGGCGGCGCCCGGCGCGGTGGGATTGCAGACCCTGTTGCCGGCGCTGCTGACCTTCCACCACGAGGGCCGCATCCCGCTGATCGATCTGATCCGCACCGTGACCTCGGCTCCCGCCGACGTCCTGGGCCTGGCGCAGGGGCGTTTGGCGAAGGGCGCGCCGGCCGATCTGGTGCTTTGCGACCTCAACGCGCCGCTGGTGATCGACGCCGACAAGCTGATCTCGAAGTCGAAGAACTCGCCCTTCGACGGCCGCCGCCTGCAGGGCAAGGTGCTCCGGACCGTCGTGGACGGGCGGACGGTGTTCGGCGGGTGATCGCGCCAGCGACCTAACGCGTCGCGACCTTTGGCGGCGCCGGACAGGCCAGACCCTTCTGAACGCCTTTCAGGAAACCCCGGCGCGCCGTGCCTGCCAGGATGGCCTGACGCAGTTCCTGATCCAGGCGACCGGCCTGGGTCATCCAGCGCAGCACCCAGCGATAGGGGATCGCCCCGCGCACGGCCGAGCCGAACGCCTGGCCGGCGGAGTGCTCGAGGTCGGCTTTCGCGGGCGGCGGGGCGTCGACATCCGGGCCCAGCAGGCCGTCGAGGTCGGCGATCTCCCGCGCCACGGCCGTGCAGTCGGGCGGCGTCGGCAGGACATAAGGCGCGGCCACGACCGCCCGCAGCTCTGGCGGGGTATCGGCGCCGGAGATGCCGAGCCCGCTGTCGCCGCCGGAGACCATGGCGTTCGAGCGGCCGTGCCCCTGTTCGGCCACCGGCGGGCCGCCCGGGCCGGCGCGCTTTGGCGTCGAGGCGCAGGCCGCCGTCAGAAGGCTGACAGCCACGAGCGCGACGGCGGCGCCGGGGAACAGGTGGCGGGCCACCACGAACCTATTGGCAGTAGTGACGCAGGCCGTCGGCGCCGAGGTAGGTGCGGCTGTGGCGGTCATAGCTGCGGTACTTCTTGGCGCAGTAGGCGTCCCAGCTCTGGTCGGCGGTGCGGGCTTTTGCGGCCTGCTGCTGCGACCCGACAATGGCCGCGCCGAGCGCGAAGCCGAGGATGCCGGCGACGAGGGCCGTGCTGTCGCTGTGGGGCTTGCGCTGCTGGTAGCGTTGCGCCCAGCGGTCGCGCTCGGCGCCGTGGCGCTGCCACTCGTTCTGATCGACCCAGCGGCCGTTGTAGTAGTACTGGCCGCCCTGCTGGGAAGGCGGCGGCTGACGGCCGGGATGCCCATAGGGACCCGGCTGCGCCATTGACCCTTGCGGCGCCATCGCGGCCACCATGCAGCCGACGAGCAGAATCGGGAGCTTGCGCATTTCATTTGCCTCCAGCCGCGGGATACGACGGGAGAAGACTAACGTAGGATAAGAACGACGTTCCTTGACCTCGATCAAGCGGCGCCGTCCCGTGTCGCCCGGGCTCTCCGGTCTGGCGCGGCTTCAATCCCCGGTCGGGACCACGCCGGCCTTCTCCACCATCAGCACGACGGTCCGCCCGTGGGCGTGGGGGAAGTGCATGACGCCGCGCGGGATGGTGACGCCCTGGCCCGGCGCGAGGCTGATGGTGCGATCCTCGAACTCGATCTCGAGATGGCCCTCCAGGACGTAGAAGAACTCGTCCTCGCCCTCGTGCTTGTGCCAGTGGAAGTCGCCCTCCAGCACGCCCAGGCGCACCACAGCGTCGTTCACGGCCGTGAGGGTGCGATTCCACCAGGGCTGGACCGCGGCGGCCACGGCGGCCACGTCGATAGGCTCGCCGGGCTCGAACAACACGTCGGTCCCGATGTCGTATCGGTCGTCCAGCTTGTCCATGCGCACGGTTCCCTCTAAGTCTGAAGCCACCGTATCGTGACTTAGCCATTTGGCAATATGAATATCGTCGATGCCCTGAAGGCGCTCGGGAACGATCGCCGCCTGCTGATCCTGGACTGGCTGAAGGACCCGCGCGCCCATTTCCGCGAGCAGGTGGACGGCGACCTGGTGGACGACGGGGTCTGCGGGCTGCTCATCGCCGAGAAGCTGGCAGTCAGCCAGCCGACGCTCAGCGAGCACATGCGCATCCTGGTCCAGGCCGAGCTGGTCACCGCCAAGCGCATCAAGCAGTGGACGTTATACCGCCGCAACGAGCCGAAGATCGCCGCGCTCAAGTCGGCTTTCGCCACCGAGGTCTAGGCGTTACGACTCCTGTTTTCGGGGGAGCGTCCATGTTCGAAGGCCTGAGCAACGCCCAGATCGATGTCGCCCTGATCGGCGGCTATCTGCTGGGATCGATCCCGTTCGGGGTGATCGTGATGAGGGCGGCCGGAGCGGGCGACCCGAGGGCCATCGGGTCCGGCAACATCGGGGCGACCAATGTGCTCAGGAGCGGCCGGCGCGACCTCGCCGCCCTTACCCTCATCGGCGACGGCGGAAAGGGGGCCTTGGCCGTGTTGGCCGCCTGGCTGGCGACGCGCGGGGCGAGCGACCAGGTCCAGGCCATGCTGACCTGCCTGGCGGGCGGGGCCGCCTTCGTGGGGCACCTCTTTCCGGTCTGGCTGAGGTTCAAGGGCGGCAAGGGCGTGGCGACCTTCTTCGGGACCCTGCTGGCGGCGGCCTGGCCGGTGGGGCTGCTGGCCGGAGCGACCTGGATCCTCATGGCTGCGGTCTTTCGCATGTCGTCGCTGGCGGCGCTGACGGCGGCGCTCGTGTCGCCGGTCGCAGCCTGGATGCTGGGCCGCCATGAGGTGGCGGTGCTGGCCGCCCTGATGGCGGGGCTGATCTACCTGCGCCACCTCCCCAACATCCGCCGCCTGCTGAAGGGCGAAGAGCCGCGGATCGGGGGATCCAAGACGGCCGAGGCGGCGTGAGCCAGGCGCTTTCGGAGGCCGAGCGGCGGGACTGGCTGAAGCTCAGCCGGACCGAGAACGTCGGCCCTGTCACTTTCGACCAGCTCCTCCGGCGGTTCGGAACCGCCGGCAAGGCACTCGCGAACTTACCCGACCTCGCCCGTCGCGGCGGGCGGGCCGCCGGACTGAAGCTGGCGACCGACGCCGAGGTGGACAAGGAACTGGCCGACGGCGCGGCGCTGGGCGCCCAGTTGATCGCCGCCTGCGAACCCGCGTTCCCGCAGGCTCTGGCCGCGCTCGACCCGCCGC
>PLEH01000008.1 GCA_003136395.1 Phenylobacterium sp. | reverse complement strand
TCGAATCCCACTCGCACCGCCATTCCCCGAGGGGAATTGCTGGGCTCTCTTTGAAAACCCCCGGTTTAACCACCGGGATGGACTTTGCCCTCTCCGACTGTGGCGTCATAGGTCCTGTTTTTGACTCTTCGCAGACCTTTGGGATTGCCGCTTTGGGCCCGGCCAGCCAACCGTTAGCGACCGAACAGTCTGAACAGCCAACGCCTGAACCAAGGCAATCGGCCGCGGTGGAGATCGTCGTGGTAGCTAGCTCGGCGTTTGGTCTCGGCCTCACGGCCCGCCAACACGGCGGCCTCTGACCAGGGCTCGCACCAGATGACCTCGCCGCTTTCGATGACGTAGTGAGATCGGCAAGATTTCTGCCAGTTGCCCACCGATGGCCAGAGACTGGCACCACGCAGATTCTCACGCACCGACCACTCCGCAGGGCCAAGCGGGGTGCGGACCTTTGATCCGCATCCGCAGGCGCACAGATGCGCGGCTGTCCCAAAGGTCTCAGAGACATACAGACGGCCGGGCTCCAACACCGCCGGCATCTCCTCGACACGACACAATTCAAGCCGCTTCAGCTTCGTCGTCATCCGCCCCCCCATCGTCGTTGTCGGCGGTGTCGCCGGTGGCTGGCTCGGTCGCGACCGTCCGTAGGTCAGTCACGTCGAAGAGCAGGTGCGGTCCGTCGACGGCGTCGACGTAAAAGCCGCATAGCTGCTTGAAACGAGCCAGGGCGAGGCAAGCATTGAGCGCGTTCAGCTCACCGATCTGGATGTTGGTGCGATAGAGGTCCTCACCACCAACGCCCATCTCGACCAGTTGCGCGTGCCGAAGGCCCAGCGGGTCGCCGGGCGCGACATAGGTAATCCGCATCATCCCGGACAACCCCCCAGGCTTCCGGCGCAGGCCCATGCCGACGTCGATGAACGGGATGCCAAGCGCGATCAGCAAGTCCCAAATCTCCGCCCGCGCAATGCCCTTGTCGATGCACACGAAGGCGAAGGTCACGCCCTCGAACTCCGCTATCGAGTCACCGTCGATATATTTGTGCTTGAGCGTCAGGCCCTCGCGGAAGTTTTCGTAACGCGCTTGGTGAACTTCCGCTTTTGACTGGCCGAGTTCGCCCTCGCTGAGGCGGCCGGGCGCGCGAAAAGCGTTGTGCACTAGGAAGTCGTCGCCGTCGTACCCACGGATCTCCCGGACTGGCGTGCGGACCAGGAGGTCCAGCAAGTAGCTGCCAGTCCCACCGAGACCGATCACAGCCACGATCTCTTCTTCCAAGCGCGCAGCGAGATCGACGATCTCCGCCCGACTGGTCAGGCTGTCGCGGACCTTGAACACCGAAGCCGCCGCTTCTTCGTCACGCACTGCGTAGGTGTAGGGACTGACACCGTATTTGGCGATCGCCGGACCCGAGATGATGCCGACGTAGCTGTCGATCTTGGCCTCGAAGTCCGCGTAGCGGCCGGTGTCGCGAGGCTTATTGGAGAACGAGCGCTGGACGACGACATCGGCGCTGGCTTGGCTCATCGCCAAGTTAGTCGGGCCGCCGCCCAAGTTCCGGACCGGTGCGCCGTCCAGTTCGTGCGGCACACCGCCGGCAAAGAAAATCTGGTGGTCATCCTGCTGCACACGTTCGCCATCAACGAACACAAGCTTGCTGACGATGGCACCCTTCTGCGCGTCGCCTTGCGCGTCGAGATAGGGGATATCGCGAACTACCAGATAGTTGGCGTCATCGAACGCGACGGCGTAGCCGCGCTCGACCAGCCGCTGGAGGTCGGGGTTACGACTGACCAGTTTCCGAAACATTGAACACCATGCCTTCCTGGACTTTGATGGAGCCGCCGGGCGGCAGGATGCCTTCCGGCTTATGGCCGGGGCCGTTGCGGTACTTCACCGCGTAGGTGATCTCGGGGTGCTGCGCGTAGTCGGGCACCTCGAGGGTCACGACCTGCGCGTAGGTGATCTTCTCGCCCTTGGGCCACCGATGAGGCGTGCCTTCGACGAAGATCGTCACCGTCTTTTCGTCCCCCTTCTTTGCCTCGCCTTCGGGGGCCCCACTTTCATATTCGACCATCACCACTCTCCTTCTTGCAATTTCGCTCCGCCGTTGCGAGAGTCGAACGACTACAGGGAGATTGCGCATGTCGAACAGGATTGCAAGGTCACAATCGTGACTGCGGTGCATTTTGATGGGGACCGGTTTGTCGCGGCACTGGACAGCACCCGACAAGCACGAGGTCTGACCTGGCGAAAGGTCGCCGACGAAGCGGGGGTGAGCGCCTCAACCCTCACACGGATGTCGCAGGGGAAGCGGCCCGACGTCGACAGTCTGGGGGCGCTGTCGCGTTGGGCAGGCCTGCGGGCGGACGAGTTTTTTACGGAGACAGCGCACGCTCGGGCGCCGGAGCCCTTGGCGCAGGTCACCGCCTATTTGCGCGCTGATCCCAAGCTGAGTGACCGCGGAAAGAGTGCGATGGAAGCTATCCTTCACGCCGCCTACGAGCAGTTGCGGGATAAATAGGTGAAACTCCGGCGCGGCTTCAAAACGGAATCGAATGTGACGGCTCGCGAACTGAGGCGTGAACTCAATCTCGATCCAGCTGCGCCGATCTGCCCCTTTTCACTCTCCGAGCATGTCGGCGTCGGGTTGATGAAGTTGTCCGACTTCGCCGTGACTCATCCCGACGCTGCCAATTACCTTCTGAGAGACGCCGGCAAGGATGAGTTCTTCGCGATGACGCTTTGTGGCGTCTCACCCAAGGCGATTATCTACAATGACGCGCAGTCTCCCGGGCGAACGGCGGCGGATATAGCGCATGAACTGGCTCACCTCCTTCTCATGCACCCGCCTCACCGGCTGGCCGACGCTACGGGACGACGCCATTTCGATGCCGAGTTGGAGGCCGAGGCCAACTGGCTCGGTCCGGCAATCCTAGTCTCGGAGGAAGCCGCTCTTGTCGTCGCGAATCGCGGGCTGAGGTTGAGCGACGCGGCCAGCGCCTACGGGGTCAGCGAAGAACTGATGCAGATGCGATTGAACGTTACGGGCGCCTGGAAGCGTTCGCGACGAGCGGCTTAAGTAGTAGGGGAGTCGAGCGCGGCTTGGGCAGCGACAATGGCGGTCGCTTCAGCTCTCGAATAATATCGATTGATTCGGGGCCGAGCGGGAAATGTCATGACTTCCGAAGTGTGCGTGATGAACCGCCACGCCTTGGTGCTGGCGGCCGACAGTGCGACGACGGTCTCCCAGTGGACCGGTGAGAAGCGCGAAATCCGCTACTTCAAAGGCGCCAACAAGATCTTTCAGGTCTCCAACCATCACCCGGTGGGCTTGATGATCTTCGACGGGGCCGACATTCTTGGGGTGCCTTGGGAGATCATTGCAAAGCGCTTCCGCGCCCAGCTGGACAACAAGTCATTCAACACGATCGAGGGCTATGCCGAGGAGTTCTGCGAATTCTTGGAGGGCGACCCGACCTTGTTTCCGGCCGAGGTCCAAAAGGAGGCGGTGTTCTCGGCCATCAAGGCGGCTGCCTATGGGATGGCCCTCGAGGTGCGGGACAGGGATGGTGTGGCAGACGAGGACTGGACCGCTCACTTCGACGCCCTAATCGCCGCCGAAAGGGTGGAGTTGGACGCCGTCGCGTCACATGTCCGCTTGCCCCAGGATTTTCTGGACGCCACCCTCGCTGGATGGAAGCTGGAACTGACCGCTGAAATCACGGCCTACCTTGCGGATCCCGTGCCACAACCCACGGATTACGAGTCGCTGACTGAGCTCGCCTTTCTAATGGTCGCGAAGAATCCAGGCCTCCACCTCGGGACGACCGGTCTGGTCTTCTGCGGCTATGGCGACCACGACATCTTTCCGTCCTACGTCCACAACGTCTCCAGCGGAATGTTTGCGGGAAAGCATCTGCTGCAGCAGGTCAAACGAGAGGCCGTGACGCACAGCGTACCGGCCCAGATTACTGGCTTCGCCCAGACTGGGATGATCGACACCTTCCAGCTGGGCGTAGACAGCGAGGTTTTCCGCGACGTCGTCGGCTGTTTCGATAACAGCATGGTGTCCTTTGTGGAGGCGCTGACCGCAGGCGGCGCAGATCAGCTACCCGCTGACCAAGTCGCGAAAATGCGGTCGGACGCCCGTAAGAAGTTCATGGACGAGTGGTTCGAGAAAACCCGGAACCAGCACATTTATCCGCTGAAGCGGGTTCTAGCCTCTTTGCCGATCAGCGAAATGGCGGAACTCGCCGAGACGCTAATCAATTTACAATCTCTGAAGGAGAAGGTTACGAAACCTTCGGAGACCGTCGGCGGCCCTATCGACGTCGCGGTGATCACGAAAAGCGAGGGCTTGGTCTGGATCAAGCGCAAGCACTATTTCGACCCAGCGCTCAATGCGCGCTTCATGGCGAGGCACGTTGGGCTATATAGCTAGCTGATTGGGAGACGTCGTGTGACCGGGCAAGCGCAGAAGAAATCCCCGCCTCAGTCCAATGAGACTGCGGACCGAACGCAAGAGCGTCATCGCGAGATCGAGCAGGAGACGGCGATTCGTTACAAGGAATTCGCCGAAAGCGTCCGCCATGCCACGGAGCCGGAAATGGCACGCGCGCTCCACGTCCTGAGTGCGGCTCGCTAAAAGACCAGGCGTTTTAGGCGCCGGCGATCCAGTTCGACCGCAATCGCCAATCGGTCAGCGATGGGCTTAGCCTTCTCCCGGCGACAAGGTCGCTCAAGCTGAAGAGGTCATACACTTCGTGCGCCGAACGTCGTTTCAGGGACCGCCACGGATCCCTACGACACGGTTAGGCGTACATCCACCCTGTGATTTCCGACGGCCAGCGATGGGTTTCCAATTGATTCCGCGGGCACGCGCGGGCGCGCGCGAGGATGATCAGACTCTTTGGTATTTCCGGTGCCGACCGGGTGTCGAGCCGGGGGTTTTGATACTCAGCGCACATCATCCCCTGGGATCGCGGCGGCTAAAGGGGCCGCCTAACTTCAGAAATCAGCAGGTCGTTCCGATGTCGGTCAGGCCCTGAGACCGGTCTGCGGGACAATTGGCACACGCCCGAAAGCGGACTCTCCCAACGTCCGCTTTGGGGGGAAAGCGGACATTGGCGCTACCGCCAGGGGACTGCTCTTGGCTGGACGCGGAGGCGCGCCTCACCCCCCCACGACCGGCTCGAGGGGGCGCTCGCGGTGGGCGAGCAGCCAGCTCTCGCTTTCGCGCAGGGCTTCGCCCACGAGGTCCTCGACTAGGCCGAGCCACTGCCGTCTGGCGGCGGGCGACATCTGCATAAGGCGTCGCTGTGCGCGGTTGAAAAGGTCGTGCGCGTGTTCATAGGTCTCGAGCTCGGCTTCCCATGACAGCTTCTCCGAGACGAAGCGGATGGCGCCGGCGAATGAGGTCGTGAGCACGGCCGCCAGAACCAGCAGCTCCTCTGATTGGCCTACCACCCGATCCGGCTCAACTTCGCCCGTGTGCCCGACGACCAGACCTGTCAGCACCAAGGCCGCGAGGCCGAGACCGAGGCCGGCGATAATGGCCGAGACGACCCCGACCAACCGCAACGGCCAAGGCGGCACGCCCCCATCGCGTCGGGCGCGCATGCGCTGCTGCGCCCACCGAGCCGCGGCGAAGCAAACGACGAAAAGGGCGGCACAGGCACCGGTGGCCTCAAGACGAACCGTCGGCGTCAGCGGCGCTTCCGCGACAGCGATGGCGATTCTCTGAGCTGGCGGCCACAGCATCGCCGCGACCCCCGCCGAAAGCATTAGGCCTACCGCGAAGAGGAACCACGCGGCCGCATGTACGAACCCAACCGAGGCGCCTCGCTGGAGAATCCGGCGCGCGAAGTAGTGGCACTGTCCGGTGGCCCAACGCTCGGCGGATTCGGCGTCCGGCGCGACGGGCTTGTGCAGGAGCCGCAGGCCTTCGACGAGTTGACCAATCGTGTCGCGCACCACCCGCAGGGAGCCGCTCTCTCCGTGGAGATAGCGCAGGTCGACGCGGCTCTTGGGTCCGGTCATGCCTGACTGCCAGGCGACGAGCTGGATCCGCAATGCCTCGGACATGCCGCGGAAATCCTCAGCCATCGGCTGCCATCGGCCGGCTCGCGCCGCGACATAGAGCGCGACGGCCGCAGCGGCGCAGAGGAAATAGGGAAGGCTCAGGACCGTCGCCCACGCAAGCTGGCGCAGGGCGACGTGGGTCTCCAATGCGGCGATCGCGGCGGCGAACAGGCCGGCGATCGTCCAGACCGCAAGCTCGACGCGGCGCTTCATCCGCCGCTGCACGCGGGACAGGCCTTCGCGCAGCGCCGCCAGCTGCTCCGTGGCGCCGGCTGCGGATGGCGTTGGGCGGACGTGCTGGTTGATTTCTTCCAGCGCCTTGCCGACCGCCAAGCTCTCGCGTCGCAACAGCGGATCGCGCTCGGCATCTCCGCAGGCGCCATGCGGCAACTCAACGGAGATGGGCAGGCAGTCGGACGGCGGGTCGTCGAGGCAGATACGCCACAGAGCCCCAGACCGGACATCGGAGAGCGCGCCGTGCGTGAGGAGCTCCGCGCTGCGGTGACAGATCTCGCAGGCCTTGTCGTCGAAACCCGCGAGCCGCGCCTGGATAATGCGGCCAGCCCCGCCGATGCGGGCGGGCCGCTCGTCGGAAGGCGCCACGGCGATCATGAGGCCGACGCGCTCGACTATGAACAGGCCGGCCTGTTCATAGTGCAACGTCCGCTCTGGTTGAGGTTTGGGGCCGCGGACCAGGTCGGCGTGGCGATAGCGCCGCGCCCCTTCCGAACGGCGGAGCGGAGCTAGGGCCAGCACCGTCACGCGCGGATCCTGTATCAGGGCGTCGAGGCGGGCGCGCGCATCGGATGCGAAGTCGCGTTCGTAGACGGGAAGGCTGAACGGCAGGGGGGCCACGACCCGCCAGCCGGGACGGTCCAGGGCCGCTTCGGCCGCAATCGTGTCGGCGCCTTCCGCCAGCGAGGTGACCACGACCTTCGGTGTCCGTGGGAGCTCCCGGTCCAGGATGTCGAAGACGCGGTCGAAGGCCTCGCGCACGGCTTTGTCACGCCCCTGGAGATGCCGCTTGCCGGTGACGCCGACAAGAAAGGGCGCGCCCGGGAGCGGAACTCTATCAGCTTCTCGCATGGGATACCGGCGCGGCGCTGACGCGCGCGAGCATGGCGGATTGGCGCTCGCCGTACAGGGTCGCCGGCGCCCAACGCCCCTGGATGATCGGAGCGTTGGCGCCCAGCAGCGCTGCGGCCTCGCTGCGATGGCCTGCTCGGGCCAGGCAGTCGGCGCGTACGGCCCCCACCCAAGCGGTGCGCCAGGCGTCCTTCTTGTAGGTCGCAGCCATGATCGGCTGTGCTTCCGTAACGAGGTCGAGCCCATGGGCGGAGCGCCCGGTCATGCAAGCGAGTTCGGCACGCTCGACGAGAATGGGAGCCAGGTTGCGGTGCTTGCGTTGGCGCGCCAGGGGCTCGGCCTTCTCAAACGCCGCCTCCGCGGCCGCGAGATCGCCGACCCCGCGTTCGGCGATGCCCAGGTTGGCGTATTCGAAGATGAGGTCGTCGGCCTGGTCGCCGACCGCCTTCAGGTTGATCTGCAGGGCGCGGGCCAGGAGCCGCCGGGCTTCCTCGAACGCGCGGCGTTCAAGAAGAGTGCGCGCAACGTTGTTCAGAGCGCTGGCGACCATCGGATGATTTGGCCCCAATACGGCTTCATACCCTGCGAGGGCGCGCTGGAAGTCATGTTCAGCCGCGGCGGGGTCGTGCTTGAGGTAGGCGATCGACCCCAGCGAGTTATAGTCGTCGGCCACGAGGGGATGGCTGGCGCCCTGCTTGCGCAGGCGGATGTCTAGCGCCTGGCGGATCGCGACGGCCGCCTCTTCCAGCTGTCCCCCATAGAGCAGAGCCTGCCCCAGCACCTCGAGGTCGAAGGCGATCTGTGTTTCCTCCGCGTGGAGGTTGCGGTCGAGCGCGAGCGCCGCTCGGGCCTCGCGTTCCGCGGCCGAGTGGTCGCCCGTCCGCATGTAGGAAACGCTGAAACCCGAAAAGACGCGGGCGCGAAGCGCATCGGAGGCCGCGTCCCCGGCTGGCAGTAGAGCCAGCGCCTGTTGGTCGGCCGCGATGGAAGCCTCGTAATTCCCGGCCTGCCAATTGGCGTGGGCGAGCGCGACATACTGCCGGACCCGGGTCGCAGGCGCGACTCCGCTTAGCTGCATCCCGCGCCGCAGCGTCGCTGTAGACTGACGCACCAGGCCCAGGCTGCCGTAGACCTCTCCAAGCGTGGTCGAGAGGTCAGCTTTGACGGTAGGTTCGCCCGTCAGCCCCTGGTCAAGCTCACGCGCGCCCCGGTCGAGAATCTCCCGCGCTGTCAGCGTGTCGCCGCGTGACTCGGAAGGGTCGGACACCTGGAACAGGGACTTCACGAAGGTCGCGGTGCGCTCAGCGGTAAGCGTCTTCTGGCGGGCTATATCGCGCTGGCGCACGGCCTCATTGCGCGAGACCAGGGCCAAGCCGGCGAGCGCGCTCATGGCCACAAAGCCCACGGCGGACAATCCGGCGACGGCGGCCAGCTGACGCTGTCGGCGAGCCTGCTCGCGTTGACGCAGCTCATCGAAGCCGACGCCTAGAATGCCAGCGAGCAGCTTGAGCTTCGCGGTCGTCCGGTCGTCGCCGCCGGGCCGCAGGTCGGCAGCCAGGGGTTCGCCGGCGCCGCCCTCGAAGAGCGCCGGCGGCAGGCACTCCAGGGCCGGGTCCTGGCCCTTGGTGGTCGCATGGCTGACGCCGGAGACGATCAGACACTGGACCCGCTGTCGGCGGCCCAGAGCGGCGAACGCGCGTATCTCCTCGTTCACCCATTTCGAGCGAGCGCCGTTGGGAGAGCAGATGACGATCAGGGTCGCGGCCTGCTCCAGTGCCTCGCGCACGGAAGCTGCGAGGTCACCGGACGTGGCCAGTTCCGCCCGGTCCTGAAACAGCGGCGGCAGCCGCGGACCTATGACGCCCAGGAGCCCTTCGCGGCCCTGGATGTGCTTTGGGATGCGGTAGGTCTCGAGTGCTCGATGCAGCCAGGTGGCGACTTTGCGGTCGCGGT
>PLEH01000260.1 GCA_003136395.1 Phenylobacterium sp. | reverse complement strand
CCAACGCCATGTCCCACCAGGTGGACCAGTACATCTCCGCCGGCATGGACGGGCATGTGGCCAAGCCGATCCAGGCTGCCGAACTGTTCGCGGCCTTGACCCGCGCCGCCGTTCCCGAGCAGGCCAAGCCCGGCGGCGGGGCCGCGGCCGAGGTCGCCTAGCCTTCCCTCCCCTGATGGGGAGGGACAGACGGCGAAGCCGTCAGGGTGGGGCAGTCGCGTTCAAGCGCTGGCTCAGCGTTCTGGCCCACACTTCCCCACCCGTCGCGCTTCGCTCGACACCCTCCCCATTAGGGGAGGGGAGGGCGGGTCCAGGCTGGACGTTCCTGGGCGTCCGCCACAGTTTCCGCCAGCTTGTAGAAGAAGCGGTTGAACTTGCCCGCGGCCTCGAAATCCATCGGCTGGGTCAGGTCGTCCTGCGGCCGGTGGTAGCGGACCTGGTACCATTCCCGATATCGCCGTTCGGCCTCGGTTCCGGGCTGATAGCCGAAGATGAAGCCCGTGCCCGGAATGCCGGCCTGCATGAACGGCCAATGGTCGGCGCGCTGCAGCAGCCCGCGCTCCGGCTCGGGGTCCTTCTGGATGCGGATGGCCATGGTCGCGGCCACCTCGCGCGCCGTGCGGCCGAGTGTGGAGTCGTCCACGGCCAGTTCCGTGAGGATGTCGAGCGGGAACAGCGGGCGTAGCTGGTCGAGGTTGATGTCGGCGACGATGGCGGTCTTTGGCACGGTGGGGTGGTTTACGAACCAGTGGGCGCCGAGCAGCCCCTTTTCCTCGCCGGTGAAGGCCGCGAACACCACGCTGCGGCGGAGCGGCTTGCCCTTATGTTTGTCGGCGAAACGGATGAGGGTCCCGACGTAGGCCACGTCATCCAGGGTCCCGTTGTAGAGCCGGTCGCCGTTCACCGGCTCGCCGAAGCCATAGCCGTCAAGGTGGGCGGAGAGCACGAGGTGCTCGCCCTTCAGGTTCGGGTCGGCGCCCGGCATGACCGCGATCACGTTCTCGGCCTTGTAGTCGCGCCGGCTCAGGTGGAAGTGGGCCTGCAGGCGCGCCGCCAGGTCGAACGCCGTCAGGGGCTGCTTGGCGCCGCCCGCCTTGAGGATGGCGTCGGCGTCCTGGCCCGAGCCCGCGGTCATCGCCTTGAAGGCCCGGGCGCTCAGGGTCATCACCGGCAGGCGCGGCGCGGCGGGCGGGGGCGATCCGGCGATGGCGACGGCGCGCGCGTAGGCGGCCGGCCAGCGCGGCGGCTCGATGGTGAAATAGGGGTCGTCCACCTCGATCAGGCCCGCCGCGCCGGCGGCTTCGGCAGCCAGGGTTCGCTTGGCGGCGGAGGGCAGGCCGGCCCGCTTGGTGTTGAAACAGACGACAACCTTGCCTTTCGCGCCCTCCAGGTCGCCCGGACCGCAGTAGCCGCGGAAGGTCAGGGCGGCGTCCAGGTCGGGCGGCAGGTCGTCGGTGGGTCGCACGGAGATCTGATGCAGGAAGGACAGCCGGATCGGCGCGCCGCCGGCCCTCGTCACCTGGAATGTCGTCCCCGCGGTCTCGACCCGGCTCTCGTGGACGGGGAATGTCTCGAAGAAGGTCCCGGCGTCGCCCGCGGGTTGCAGCCCCGCCGCCTTGAACCGCGCGGCGACGATCACCGCGGCGCGGTGGTGGCCGGCCGAGCCGGTGTCGCGGCCTTCCATGGCGTCGGACGAGAGGGTCTCGGCGATCTGCCACCAGGCCCTGGTGTCCGGGTCGGCGATCCCGGCGGAGCGTGGCGCGGCTGCGGCCTGGGCCCCGCCGCCAGCCCCAAGACAAGCAAGAGGACCGGAGAGGATCAGGGCGGCGAGGGCGGCGCTTCGGCTCATTTGAAGCGATCGAACCAGGCCAGGATCGCCTTGGCCTTGGCGCCCGACTGCGAGGGTCGTTCCGCCAGGCCGCCATGCGAGGCGCCGGGCACCTGGATGAGCGCCGTGGGCACCTGGCGCAACTGCAGGGCGTCGAAGAACTGCTCGGCCTCCGACGGCGGCGTGCGGTGGTCGTCGGTGCCGACGATCACCAGGGTCGGCGTCTTCACATTGCCCACCAGCGACAGCGGCGAGCGCTTCCAATAGCCCTCCGGATCCTCCCACGGCATCTTCCCGAACCAGGCGGTGGCCATGAAGTTGTAGCCGTCGGTGGTGAGCACCTCGCTCGCCCAGTTGATCACCGGCTTCTGGGCCGCGGCGGCGCGGAAGCGGGCGGTCTTGCCGACGATCCAGGCGGTCAACGCCCCGCCGCCGGACCCGCCGGTGACGTAGAGGTGGTTCGGGTCCACCGAGCCCTTGGCGATGGCCGCGTCCACGGCGCTCATCAGGTCGTCGTAGTCGTGGCTGGGATAGTTCTTGTCGATGGTGTTGGCGAATTCGTCGCCGTAGGAGGTCGAGCCACGCGGGTTGGCGTAGACCACCATGTAGCCGGCCGCCGCATAGAGCTGGTCGTCGGTGGAGAACGCCGGGCCATAGGCCGCGAACGGCCCGCCGTGGATCTCCAGGATCAGCGGGTACTTCTTCGCCGGGTCGAAATTGGGTGGGGTGACGATCCAGGCGTCGATGGGCTTCTTGTCGAAGGAGGAGGTCGCCGGCAAGGGCACGACCTTGGCGAGCGTGCGGGCGGCGAACAGGTCTTCGTTGAGATTGGTCAGGCGCTGGACCTTGCCGCCGCGCAGGACGCCGATGTCCGGCGGGGAGGCGGCGTCGCCCATGGTGAAGGCCACCAGCCCGTTCTTGCCGACGGAGAAGGCTCCGCCGGTGTAGGGTCGGTCCATCTCGGCGCCGTCGGTCAGACCACTGACGAGCGTCTCCATCTTCCCGTCCAGGGTGACGCGGGCGACCTTGGTGATCCCGTGGTCGGCGTAGTCGACATAGAGGCTCTTGCCGTCCGCCGCCCAGGTCGGCGCGCCGACGCTGCGGTCGAAACCGCCGGTGATCACGTGGCTGTTCTTGCCGTCGCGATCCATCACGTAGAGACGGACGTTCTCGTAGCCGCGGTGGCCGTGGTCGTCGTAGCCGACGTAGGCGATCTTCGAGCCGTCCGGCGACGGCGTCGGCGCCTGGTCGGGCCCGACGCGGCTGGTCAGGCGGGTCATGACCCCGTCGGCGATACCCACCTGGTAGATATCGCTCTCCTGGCCGTCGAGCTCCCAGGTGGACGAGCGGTCGGAGGAGAACAGCAGGCTCTTGCCGTCCGGGGTGAAGGCGACCTGGCCGCCCTCATCGAACTTGCCGAAGGTGAGCTGGCGCGGCTGACCGCCGTCGGCGGAGACCACGAACAGATGCCGGTACCCGGGCTTCACATAGCCCGCGCCATCACGGCGATAGGTGACCCTGTCGATGACCTTCAGCGGCTCGGCCCACTTGGCGCCGGGCGGCGGGGTGAGCGGCTGGCCGAGCGGCTTGGTGGGCGCCAGTTCGAGCATCACGAAGGCCAGCGTCCTGCCGTCCGGCGACCAGGTGATGGCGTTGGGCGCCTGCTCGAGGTTCGCGACCTTGGCCGAGCGGCCCGTGGCCATCCAGCGGACGTAGATCTGCGCCCCGCCCGGACCGGCCACGACATAGGCGAGCCGGGTTCCGTCCGGCGACCAGCGGGGCCGCATATTGGCCGCGTCATCCACCACCAGCGGCGACTGCGCGCCGGTCGTCGGGTCCAGCAGCCAGATCGAAGGGCGGCCGTTGTCGGTCATGATGTCCTGGGTGGTCCGGACATAGGCGATGGCCCCGCCGTCAGGGCGCACCTGCGGATCGCCGGCGGCGCGCAGGGCGAAGATGTCCCGGGGCTGGAACGTCCTGTTGGGACCCTCTGGAACCGGGGCAGGAGCCTGGGCGAACGACGACGACGCACACGCGATCGCGAGCGCGGAAACGAATAAGGCAAGACGCATGGAGGCTCCCCGAAACTTGGACGCGCTACAAAGGCCACGCCGACGGGGTTTGTCCAGATCGTCCGGGACCGCTACATCCTCATCCATGGCCGAAGCGTTCAACGACAAAGTCCTGCCCGCGGCCAAGGCCGAGCGCTATGCGACGGTGGCCCAGGAGATCGCCGCGGTGCTCGACGGCGAACCCAACGTGGTCGCCCGCATGGCGACGGTGGCCTCGATGCTGGCGGCGAGCTTCGGGCATTTCTACTGGACCGGCTTCTACGTGGTCGATCCGGACAAGCGCGAGGAGCTGGTGGTGGGCCCCTATCAGGGGACGCTCGGCTGCCTGCGCATCGCCTTTGGCCAGGGTGTCTGCGGGACTGCGGCGCGCAGCCGCCAGACCCAGGTGGTGGAAGACGTCAACGCCTTTCCCGGCCACATCGCCTGCGACAGCCGCTCGGCCAGCGAGATCGTGGTGCCGGTGGTGGACGCTCAGGGGCATCTGATCGCCGTCTTCGACGTGGATGCCACCACGCCCGCGGCCTTCGACGGCGTTGACGTCGAGTGGCTTGAGCGGATCCTGCAGGACAGTTTCGCGGACTAGGGCTTCACGGCCCGCAGCTTCACCTGTAGCTCGCGCGCCACGTTCCAGTTCTCGGCCGCGCGTTCACGCAAGGCCTCCTGCGTGATTTCACCGGCATGCAGCTTGGCGAGCCAGCGGCCGTCATAGTTCTGGACGATGGTCTCGACCTCGAAATCAACGTCCAACACGAAAGCCAGCATCGTGTAGTTGGCGCGCGCTTCCATCCACGCCCGGTTCTGCCGCTTCGACATCATCTGGAAGGTCAGCGGCGTGAAAGCCCGGACGTGGGTGGGATCGGACCAGAAGGTGTCGTGTCGCACGTGGGGCACATGGATCTCGATCAGGCCGTTCGGCGCGGCCACCCGGTAGAGCTCGCGCATGACGGCGGCGAACACCTCGAACTGCGCGCCGACGTGCTCCAGCACATGCTTCATCAGGATATGGTCGAAGCTATTGTCCTCGAGCGCCCAGGGCGTGGCTTCGATCTCAAGAAACTGATCCGGCTCGCAGGCGGCGAAGTTGTCGACGTTCAGCCAGCCCTCGCGCTTATCGAACCCGCAGCCGAGATTGAGTTTCACTTGAGTTTCCCTGTCCGCCGACGCACCGCGCGGGTTGACGTTCGCGTCAACCGATCTTGTCTTCCGCTGCGGCGCCTTCATACAGTCGTTTTGACGCGCCAATAAAGCGCTCGAAATTCATCGAGGGAGCACGGCCATGGCCGAAGCCTATATCGTAGCTGCGACGCGCACCGCCGGCGGGCGCAAGGGCGGACGTCTCCGCGAATGGCACCCGGCCGACCTGGGCGCGGTGGTCCTCAACGAACTGCTCGACCGCACGGGCATCGACCCGGCCGTCGTCGAGGACGTGGTCATGGGCTGCGTCATGCAGGTGGGCGAGCAGGCCACCAATATCGGCCGCGGCGCGGTCCTGGCGTCGCGGCTGCCGGAAAGCGTGCCGGCCACCAGCGTTGACCGGCAATGCGGTTCCTCGCAGCAGGCCCTGCATTTCGCCAGCCAGGCGGTGATGAGCGGCACCATGGACGTGGTGATCGCCTCGGGCGTCGAGAGCATGACCCGCGTGCCGATGGGCCTTTCCGTGGCGCTCCCGGCCAAGGAGGGCTTCGGCAATCCGATGAGCCCCAACCAGCAGAAGCGCTACCCGAACATCCAGTTCAGCCAGTTCATGGGCGCCGAGATGATGGCCGCCAAGTACGGCCTGACCAAGGATCAGCTGGACGAATTCGCCTACAATTCCCACCAAAAAGCGATCGCCGCCACGCAGGCCGGCGCCTTCAAGGATGAGATCGTCGCGGTCGACGGCCGGGACGGCAAGGACGCCGAGGGCAATGTCGTGCGTCACGACAGCGACGAAGGCATCCGCTACGATTCCAGCCTTGAGGCGATCCGCGGCGTGAAGCTGCTGCGCGAGGGCGGGGCGATCACCGCGGCCACATCCAGCCAGATCTGCGACGGCGCGTCGGGCGTGATGGTCGTCTCGGAAAAGGCGCTGAAGGAATACGGCCTGACGCCCTTGGCCCGTATCCACACCCTGACGCTGCTCGGCCACGACCCCGTGATCATGCTGGAAGCCCCGCTTCCGGCCACCGAGAAGGCGCTGAAGCGGGCGGGCATGTCGATCGACGACATCGACCTGTACGAAGTGAACGAGGCCTTCGCCTCGGTGCCGGTGGCGTGGCTCAAGACCACCGGCGCGGACCCGGCAAAGCTCAACGTCAACGGCGGCGCCATCGCGCTTGGCCACCCGCTGGGCGCGTCGGGCACCAAGCTGATGACCACGCTGCTGCACGCGCTGAAGGCCCGCAACAAAAAGTGGGGCCTGCAGACCATGTGCGAAG
>PLEH01000309.1 GCA_003136395.1 Phenylobacterium sp. | reverse complement strand
ATGGAATGGCTCAGATGTGGGCTCCTGCCGCGCTGAGCCAGCCCAACCCGCATTCCAGCTATCGGATCTGGGTCCCGGCCTTCGCCGGGATGAGCGGATGTATTTGTCTATAGTCTTGAAATTTCACAGGTCCAATTGAGTCATCAACCTAGGCGGCCGGGCCCTGCGGCCAGAGCGCCAGGCCATGGGCGCCGACCCGGGCGGCCATTCCGACGAGCAGCCGCTGGGCGAGCAGGTCGAGCTCCGCGCCCTCGGAATAGTCCGCGACCCCCTCAAGGCGCGCGCGACCGTCCTCGCGGAGCTGCCGGGCGGCCTTGATGCTTTTCTCGCTCTGCGGGTCATAGACGGCGACCGCGGCGCCGCCCTGGTCGGTGAGCAGCCGCATGGTGGGGATGTCGGTCAGGCCGTCGCCGAAGAAGGCCATGCGGTCGAAGGGCACCGGCCGTTCGCTTTTCGCCATGACCTTGTTGATGGACGTCTCGTCCCATTCCTCCAGCGTCCACTTGTTGATGCGGAAGAGGTATTGGGTCTTCGACGTGTAGTTGACCGCGAGCGCCGCGCCGATGGCGTCATCGGCCTCGTCGAACAGGAAGGCCGAGGCGTAGATTCGTTCGAAATGCCTGGCGATCGGCGAGCCCTCGATCAGCTCGCGGTTGCCGGACGAGATGATGAAGTGGCGCAGATCCAGGCCGAGCGACGCGGCGCGCGCGGTCTGGCGGTCGAACCAGCCTTCGACGCCGGGGAATAGCGGCAGGTTCGCGCCGCGGCGGCTCCAGGCCTCGCGGGAAAGTTCGACGCCCTTGTCGCGGGCTTTTTGCAGCATCAGGTGCATGTAGGCGAGGATCGGGTCGCCGCGCTGTTCGTGGGCGATGAGCCTGGTCTCGGCCCAGAAGTCCTCGTGGCTCATCCCGAGCTCGTCGGGGATGAAGGCGTGCTCCTGCATGTTGCCGGGCGCCAGCGTCCCGTCGAAGTCATAGGCGAAGACGGCCAGGGGCCGCGACTGGCTCATGGCGGTGTCCTAAAGGGGAATTGGTCCACGAACCACACGAACCCCACGAACGCGTACCCGTCCGAAGCTCCGCGCCAGCGGAGGCTCAGTCTTTTCAACCGCGGAAAACGCGGAACGAGCAGGGAGAGCGCCGGAGCCATTCCGCGCCCTTCCGCGTCCTTCCGCGGTTCCGATATTGGCAGGCGCCCGCTGCGCGGGCCTCTCAGGACCCGGCGCGGTTCGTGTGGTTCGTGGACGAAGCCTAGCGCCCCTTGAACTCGGCGGGCCGCTTCTGGACGAAGGCCATGATCCCTTCGCGGGCGTCCTCGGTGCGGGCCGCGTCGCCCTGCACATAGGCTTCGGCCTCCACCTGGTCGTGCCAGGCCGCGTCGAGGGAGGCCCAGATCAGGTTGCGGGTGTAGCCCAGCGAAATCGGCCCGTCGGCGAGCTGGGTCGCCAAGGCCATGGCGGTCGCCATGAGGTCGGCGTCGGGCACGCAGCGGTTGATCATCCCCCATTCGAGGGCGGTCTTCGCCGGAAGCTTCTCGCCCAAGAGGACCAGCTCCATGGCGCGCGCCTTGCCGACCAGGCGAGGCAGCAGGTAGGTCGCGCCGCCGTCGGGCACCAGGCCGATGCGGCGGAAGGCCTGCAGGAAGTAGGCGCTCTCGCCGGCCACGATCAGGTCGCAGACCAGCGCCAGCGAGGCGCCGACGCCGGCGGCCACGCCATTGACCGCGGCGACCAGCGGCTTGGGCGACTTGCGCACCGCGCTGACGAAGGGATTGTAGACTTTCAGCAGGGACTGGTTGGGGCCCTTCGGGTTCTCGGTGATCCGCGAGCCGCCGGCCGAGAGGTTGGCGCCGGAGCAGAAGCCGCGGCCCTCACCGGTCAGCACGATGGCGCGGACATCCGGATTGGCCACGAAGGCGTCGAACGCCGCGGTCAGCCCGTCCATGAGCTCGACCCCCGCCGCGTTCAGCGTTGCCGGGTCATTGAGCGTGATGATGCCGATGTTGCCGCGGACCTCGGTCCGGACCTTTGCGGGCGATTGGGCGCCGTCCATGGGGATATCCTCCAGTTCGAGACTTCGCTCGACCTAAGGACTTTACCCTTGCGGAAGCCTAGCTGAAAGCGCGGCCGTCCTAGGCGGCGGCGGTCGTGACCGCGGCCATGGGCTGGGCGGCGGTGGTCCGGTTGCGGCCGGCGTGCTTGGAGGCGTAGAGGGCCGCGTCGGCGCGTTCCACCAGGCTCATGGTGCTCTCGCCCGCCAGACGCTCGGCATAGCCCGCCGAGACGGTGATGGCGCCCAGGTCCTCGTTGGTGGAGCGGCGCTTGAGCGAGCGGGACGAGACTTCCTCGCGGATCTCCTCCAGCACCGTCAAGGCGGCGCGGCCGCTCTCGGCCGGGAAGATGATCGCGAATTCCTCGCCGCCGTAACGGGCGGCCATGCGGGGCGCGGCGCCCATGCGGCCGATGACGCTGGCGACATAGCGCAGCACCTGATCGCCGATCTGGTGGCCCCAGGCGTCGTTGAAGCCCTTGAAATGGTCGATGTCGATGATCGCCAGCGTCATGCCTCCGCCCGCGAGGTCGGCCTTCTCGCAGGTGGACTCCAGGCATTCGTCGAAGGCCTTGCGGTTGGCCAGGTTGGTCAGGCCGTCGGTCATGGCGTCGCGGCGCACCTGGTCGAGGCTTTCGCGCAGGCGGCCGAGTTCGGCGGTGGTCTCGGCGAGCTGACCTTCCAGCACGGCGGTTTCCACCTGCGCCTTCTTGGTGGCGGCGGTCAGGCCCTGGACGACATCCTTCACCGGGCCGGCATGCTCGCCCTCCAGCTTTTCGGACGCGGTGGCCAGTTCCTGGCCGTATTCCTCGCTGGAGCGCTGGGCGTTCTCGATGGCGGTGGTGACCGACTGCAACTCCTTGGACAGGACATCGCCGGCCTCCAGGACATCGGTGTTGAGCCTCGCCTCGGGCAGGAACTGGGCGGCGAGCTCCGCGCCCAGGGTCTCGGTGATCGGCTCGCCGGCGGCCAGCAGGCGGTCGATCTCCTGCGCCAGAGGGCTTTCCTTCTCGGCGACGTAGTGCACCCAGAGGTCGAAGTTGCGGACGGTCGGCCAGACGTGATTGGCCTCCATGACCTCAAGGGCCTTGCGCGCGAGATCATAGGACCTGGTGCTGCGCAGCGCAGTCTGGACGTCCGCGTTCATGGTTCCGGTCTTCCCAAGAGGCCCATCGCGCGATGCGAAGAGCCCAACTCTGGGGATTGACCCTACGGCTGGAACACCAAACGAGGCGTTAAGGGGTGGCCCGATGCCGCACCCCTCTTGGCCCCTAATCCTCGGAGCGGGGCGGTGACGGCCTGGAGAGGAAGGCGGGCACGTCGCGGCCAAAGCCGACCACGCCGTCGTCGCCGCCATCACGCTCTTGGGGCGCGCGTTCATGGGAGTCCCGGTCGCGCGGGCGGCGATCGTGCTGCCGATCGGGCGCCGGGTGAGCCTGGGCGGGCCGGTCCTGGCTGTCCCGGGGGCCGCCGCGGGAGCCGCGGTTGCGGTCACGATCCCGTTCGGGCCGTTCGCGCGCCGGGGGCTCGGGCTCGCGGGCCGGCGCCGGGGCGGCGGCCTCGACAGGGGCAGGGG
>PLEH01000250.1 GCA_003136395.1 Phenylobacterium sp. | reverse complement strand
CTCAGCCAGGACCCGGCGCTCGCGCCCCTGGTGGCCGCGCGGCCCGGACTTCGCGCGCCAGGGGCTTGGGACGGCTTCGAACTCGCCGTGCGCGCGATCCTTGGCCAGCAGATCACCGTCACCGCCGCCCGCGGCCTCGCCGCCAAGCTGGTGGAGGCCTATGGCGCGCGGATCGACGATCCCTTCGCGGCGACGCTCGGCCTGACCCGCGCCTTCCCGACGCCGGCTGAGATCGTCGGCCAGGATATCGCGGCGCTAGGTATGCCCAGGGCCCGCGGCGCGGCGCTGGAGGCGCTGGCTCGCACGGTGGCGGCCGATCCCACGATCTTCACGCCGCGCGCCGACCTCGAGAGCGCCATCGCGGCTCTGAAGGCCCTGCCGGGGGTTGGCGAGTGGACGGCGCAGTACATCGCGCTACGCGAACTGCGCGAACCCGACGCCTTCCCGCAGGCCGATATCGGCCTGATGCGCGGCATGGCTGACGAGGCGGGCATGCGGCCGACGCCCAATGAGCTGCTGGCGCGTGCCGAGGCGTGGCGGCCGTGGCGCGCCTATGCCGCGCAACATCTCTGGGCCGCGGACGCCGGCCAGATCGCCAAGACGCCCAAGCCTGAGAAGGGCGACACCAAGAGGACCAAGATCGATGCCGACCAGCAACGCGCCGCCTGAGATGCTCACCCTGGACCGGATGGCCACGCCCATCGGCACGGCGCTGCTGGTCACGGACGAGCAGGGGGTTCTGCGGGCCTTCAACTGGACCGACTATGAGCCGGCGATGCTGGCCTGGCTCGGCTGCCATTATCCCAAGGCCAAGCTTGTGGAGGGCAAATCACCGCCGAGCGTCCGCGGGCCTTTCGAGGCCTATTTCAACGGCGATGCGCAGGCGCTAGAGACGGTGCCGTGGAAGGCCTCCGGCACCGCCTTCCAGCTCCAGGTCTGGGAGGCGCTCTGCACCATCCCGGCCGGCGAGACGCTGAGCTACGCGGGCCTGGCGAGCCGGATCGGCCGACCGACCGCGGTGCGCGCGGTGGGCCACGCCAACGGGGCCAATCCAGTCGCGGTGGTCGTGCCCTGCCACCGCGTGATCGGAATCGACGGCTCGCTGACCGGCTATGGCGGAAGCCTGCCCCGCAAGCGGTGGCTGCTCGACCTTGAGGGCGCGACGTTCAAGGGCCAGCTCGCGGGCTGATTTCCCGCGGCGCGGGATCGACCGCTGACCCACGCGCCGGCTGTGCTATGAGCGCGTCTCCCGACGATATCCGGCGAGGCGATGGAAGAGTTTCTGCGACAGTACGGGCCGATCGGGATCTTCCTGGGGGCGGGTTTTGAGGGTCAGACGGCGCTGATCGTCGGCGGCATCCTCGCGCGCCAGCACATCCTGAACCTGTGGGTGGTGCTGGGCTGCGCCACGGCGGGATCCGGGATCGTCGACCACCTCTTGTTCGTGGCCGGGCGGCGGTTCCGCACCCATCGCTGGGTGGTGCGCGCGACGCAGCAGGTCGCCTTCGCCCGCGCGCTGAATTTCATCGAGAAATACCCGATCAGCTACATCCTGGCCTTTCGCTTCATCTTCGGCCTTCGGGTGGCGAGCCCGATCGCCATCGGCGTCTCCCAGGTGCCGACCTGGCGCTTCACCCTGCTGAACATCCTGGGCGCGGTGATCTGGGCGAGCGCCTTCACCATGGCGGGCTTCATCTTCGGCGAGGCGATCCACAATCTGCTCGGCAAGGGCCACCATGCGGGGCGCTGGACGCTCGCCGCCGCCGGTGGAGTCGTCGTCGTGGTCGGGATCATCTGGGCGATCCGCTACCTGTTGCGCCGGCGCAAGGCCCGGGCGGAAAAATCGGCCCAGGACTCCTGAGCTGCGAGGTCCGTTGCAGGAAACCATCGCCAAGCGTAGCCGTTGATGACGCATGGGCGACTCCCGACTTTCCCGACGATCATTGTTCGCCGCCGCCGCCGCGGTGGGCCTCGGCGGCTCTGCCCAGGCGCAACTGGGTCGGGTGTGGCCCGACGGGGCGCGGGCGGCGGTCAGCCTGACCTATGACGACGCCCTCAACAGCCAGCTCGACAACGCCGTCCCCGAGTTGAAGCGGCTGGGGATGAAGGCGACCTTTTTTCTGACCGAAACCAACGTCCACTGGCGGCTCGCCGACTGGGAGGCCCTGGCGCGCGACGGCAACGAGGTCGCCAACCACACCATGACCCATCCTTGCGCGCTCGGCCGCTACACCGCCGAGCGGCTCGCGCACGCCGAGATCGACCCGATGGAGGGGTTTCTCGACACCCATTTCGGCGCCGATCGGGAGCGGACGTTCGCCTATCCCTGCGGCTACCTGGGAGTCGGCAAGGGCGATCGGCGCGAACGCTACAGCCGCTACCGCAGGGTGTTGGAACGCGACGGCGTGGTCGCCGCGCGCACCACCGCGGGCGGCCCGAACCGGCCGGAGGCCGCCGCGGCCGACCCGCTTCACCTGCACGCCTTCGAGCCGACCTATGAGGGCGACGGCGTCGGGCCCGCGATCCGGTATCTGAACGAGACGGTGGCGCAGGGCGGCTGGGCGATCCTGGTGTTCCACGACGTCCTGCCCAAGTGGCATGGCGACGGCGACGCCAGCGTGGCGACGCACAACAAGATCCTGGAGCACATCGCCGCCCTCGACGTCTGGTGCGCGCCGATGGGGCAGGTCTTCGACTACGTCCAGAGCCGCTGGCGCTGAGGCCGCTCGGCCCCGGCGGCGGCCGGCAACATTACGCAAATTTCACGCAGCCGCCCGTCGCGCCATGGCTTGGCTTGCCGTATAACACCGCTCGACGGAATCGCTTTGGAGCCCGGGGTCGGCGATGACGACATTTACCGAGATTGTCGCCGCGGTCGTCGTGCACTCCTCCGCCGTTGCGCTTTCGCACTTCGGCGTCACCATGGCGCCTGCCCAGGTCAATCCGGACACACCGCCGCTGGCAGAACGGGTCGTGGCGCGCACGCACGCGAACCAGCACAAGGTCATGAAGCTGACCTCCTGCCCGCAGGCGCGCCAGCGCCCGCACCCCGTCAGGGTCTGAACCTCCCCGCGTCACACCGTCTCTGATCGTGCGTTCCGTGCGCACGGCTGTTTGCGTCGCGACCTATCGCGGGTAATCCTTCTCCAGGCAGTTGGGGCGCGGCCCGTTTTGGCCGTGCGGCGGGTCAGATCCGCCGACGGAAGAGGCGTATGAGGATCAAGAAGCGGACGCAGCCAGCAGACTTCGGCGCCTCGCCCCGCGAGACCTTCGCCGAACGCGACGCCGCGCCTGATCTGCGCGCCGGGTCCGCCTGGGACGACGATCCGCACGATGTCGAGCCCAGCCCCTATGCCCCCATGCAGCCGCCTGCCTGGCGCTCGCAGGTGGTCGCCGCCGATCCGCGCACGCCCGTGCGGCGCGCCGAGGACGACTACGACGACGCAGACCCCTACCGCGCCCCGTCCGCGTGGCCGGTCTATCTCGTGGCCTTCGCCGTGGCCGTGCTCTGGGCCGCGGCGCCGATCGCCTTCGCCATCGGCTATCGGGGCGGCATCGCGCCGTTCCGCGACGACACCTTCGCCCTGGCGGTCTTTGCTCTGCTGGCCGTGGGTCCGGCCATCCTGGTGTTTGCCGCCGCCTACCTGATCCGCCAGGGCCAGAAGCTGGGCGCCGAGTCCCGCCGCACCAAGGCCATGGCCGAGGAGATGCTCGCACCTGCGATCGCCGCGGCGGCCCGGGCCGGCGACGTCGTGCAGGGGGTCCGCGAGGAGATCGTCATCGCCGCCGCGGCCGCCGACGAGGCGCGCGAGGCCCTGCTGGCTCTGCGCGACGCCCTGGCGATGGAGAGCGTGCGGCTGGTGGAGACCACCGACAGCTCGGTTCGCACCACCCGGGAACTCACCACCACGCTCGGCCGCGAACGATCGGAGATGGGGGCGCTCGCCTCTAGCCTCGACGCCCAGGCCGGACGGGTCGTCGACAGCATCACCCAGCAAGCCAAGATGGTGGCCGAGGCCACCGAGCTCGCCGAAACCCAGCTGCGCGACGCCGAGGCCGCGCTCTCGGCCCGCGCCGCCGACCTGGCCGCCGCGGCCGACGTGGCCAGCGAGGCGGCCCGCACCGCCGGCGAGGACCTCACGCGTCATATCGCGCGCCTGGAGACCGCCGGCCTTGGCGTCGCCGATCAGGTCCGGGCCGTCGAGGGCGGCCTCACCGAACAGCGCACGGCCCTGATCACGCTCACCCAGACCCTGAAGACCGACCACCAGGACTTCGCCGGCCAGGCGGAGGCCCATGCGGCCAAGCTCGGCGAGTTCATAGACCAGGCGCGCGCCTCGTCCGTGGAGCTCAGCGACCGGGCGATGAAGGGCGGCGAGAGCCTGCGCGCCCTGATGGTCGACGCCGCCGAGCAGTTCCGCGACCTGGCCGAGACCGCCAAGGCCGAGCGCGAGGAGTTCGGCCAGTCGACCCTGCAGTCACTGGAGACCGTCTCCGAAGCCGCCGCCGACCAGCGCGCCCAGCTGGAGGCCCAGNNGGAAACCCGCGCCGCCGCGGCCAGCCACGCCGCGGCCGCCCGCGAACAGGTGGATCAGCTCTCCGAGGCCGCGTTCTCGGCTGGCCAGCAGGCCAACCAGGTCTTCGAGGCCAGGCTTTCGGAGGCACGCGCCCTCGTCGAGCAGTCGTCGGAGATGGTCGACCAGGCCGGCGCCGCCACCGCCAAGCGGCTGGAGGAGGGCGCCGCGGCGGCCCGCGCCTCGCTCAGCGCCCTGCAGGAGATGATGGCCGACGTCGATCAGCGGGCGGCGCGCCTGCCGGCCAGCGCCCAGGG
>PLEH01000137.1:350-7081 GCA_003136395.1 Phenylobacterium sp. | reverse complement strand
TCACCACCGACCACATCTCCCCGGCCGGCTCGATCAAGGCGACCTCGCCCGCCGGCGTCTACCTGCGCGACCGCCAGGTGCCGACCATGGATTTCAACTCCTACGGCGCGCGCCGCGGCAACCACGAAGTGATGATGCGCGGCACCTTCGCCAACATCCGCATCCGCAACCGCATCACCCCGGACATCGAAGGGGGCATGACCAAGCACTTCCCGTCCGGCGACGTGATGTCGATCTATGACGCGGCCATGCGCTACCAGTCCGAGGGCCGCCACCTGGTGGTGTTCGCGGGCAAGGAATACGGCACCGGCTCGTCCCGCGACTGGGCGGCCAAGGGCACCAAGCTGCTCGGCGTCCGCGCCGTGGTGGCCGAAAGCTTCGAACGCATCCACCGCTCGAACCTGGTGGGCATGGGCGTGCTTCCCCTGCAGTTCCTGCAGGAAGGCTGGCACAAGCTCGGGCTCACCGGCGAGGAGATCGTCACCATCCGCGGCCTGACGGAACTCTCGCCGCGCCGCCAGCTGACCATCGAGATGTACCGTCCCTCCGACGGGCGCATCGCGCGCTTCCCCGTCCGCTGCCGCATCGATACGCCCACGGAGCTTGAGTATTACAAGAACGGCGGCGTGCTGAACTACGTGCTGCGCAACCTGGCGCGCTCGGCGGCTTGAGCCCGTGGGTGCGGCGGACGGCGCCCGCTGTCCGCCCTCCTCACGGCTTGTTGCAATTTACAGGGCGAAGAAGCGCCTTTAAGCCCGAAGCGATGCGGAAAGCAGCGCTTTTCAGCCCGATCGCGTTCGCCCTGGCGTTCCTCCTCTCAGCAGGAGCGGCGGCGGCCAGGCCTCCCGTGGTGGTCGAGCTCTACACGGCCCAGGGCTGCGCCTCCTGCGGCAAGGCCAACGCCCATGTGGCGGAGCTCGCCGACCAGAAGGGCGTGCTCGCGCTCACCTTCGCCGTTGACTACTGGGACTATCTCGGCTGGGCTGACACCTTCGCCAGGCCCGAGTTCGCCGAGCGTCAGAAAGCCTATGTGGCCCGGCTCGCGCTTCGCGAACCCTATACGCCCCAGGTGGTCGTCGACGGCCTGGCCCAGGTCTCCGGCTCGAGGCCGGAAAAGGTCGACGCCCTGGTGGCCAGCGCCGCCAAGAAGCCCGGCAATCCGCCCGACCTGCGCTTCGTGGGACCCCGCGTCTATGTGGGCTCGGCCCGCGCGCCGAAGGGCGGCGGCGAGGTCTGGCTGATTCGCTACGATCCGCGCGAACAGGACGTGGCGGTGAAGTCCGGCGACAACAAGGGCCAGACCATCCCCCATCGCAATGTCGTGCGCGAGGTCACCCGCCTGGGCGCCTGGCGCGGCAAGCCCGCGGCCTTCCGCCTGCCCGCGGCGTCGGAGGACGGCCTGAAGACGGTGGTCCTGGTCCAGGCCGGCCACGGCGGCCGGGTCATCGGCGTGGGCCAGCCCAGGTCCTGAGCCTGGCGCCTGTTTGGGGGGCTGGTGACAGGCCCGGTCTCCCAGGATCGTCCCTAAACGAAAACCCCCGCGGCTGGAGAGCACCCGCGGGGGTTCGGTACTAGGAGGAGATGTATCGCCGATTGGCCAGTCCGCCGATCCTGGGGGGCTGGGGGGGCTGTTCAGGATCCGGGACCGCCGTTTCTGACCAACCGACCCTCGCAAGATCGGGGTCGCATCAGGCGCTCGCGGGTCGGGAATAAGGTCATTTCGCGGCGGGAGCGCTGCAATGGGCGCGCCGGGTCTGGCTCGCGGCGGCGATTCAGGTCTAGGCTCGGGGCGATGGCTTTCGACACGTCCCACGCGTCGCCGCGTCAGGTGACCGTATTCTTCGAGCGGCGCGAGCTGCTTCGTCTCCTTTCCCTCTACGGACGGATGGTCTCCGCCGGCGAATGGCGCGACTACGCCATCGATGGGCTCGCCGAATCCGCGGTGTTCTCTGTCTACAAGCGCAGTTCCGAACAGCCGCTCTACCGGATCGAGAAACGCCCGGCGCTCGCGCGGCGCCAGGGCGCCTGGGCGGTGCTGGGCCAGGGCGGCATGATCCTGCGCCGCGGCCACGACCTGGAGCAGGTCCTGCGCTTCTTCGACCGCGGCCGGTTTAAGGTCGTCGACTGAGCCAAGAAAAAGCCCCGGAGGTTTCCCGCCGGGGCTCTGACGCTTGGTCCTGCGGGGCGCCTAGCGGCGGCTGCCCAGGATGCTCAGCAGGAATTGGAAGAGGTTGATGAAGTTGATGTAGAGGCTGAGCGCGCCGTAGCTGGTGGCCACGCCCATGGCCTGCTGATCGCCGCCCAGCTGGTAGTAGGTCATCTTCAGGCGCTGGGTGTCGTAGGCGATGAGGCCCGAGAAGATCAGCACGCCCAGGATGTTGACGATGAAGGCCAGGGCCGCCAGGTGCAGGAACATGTTGACCAGGCTGGCGAGGATCAGGCCGATCAGCCCCATGATCATGAAGCTGCCGAAGCCGGTCAGGTCCTTCTTGGTGGTGTAGCCCACCAGGGAGAGCCCGCCGAAGGCCGCGGCGGTGATCAGGAAGGTCGAGGCGATCGAGGCGCCGGTATAGACCAGCACCACGACGCCCAGCGAGGCGCCCATCAGGCTGACGATGGTCCAGTAGAGCGCGCCTGCGCCCTTGGCCGTCGGGTTGCGCATGGCGAACCCCGACATCAGCAGGACGACCAGCGGTGCGAACACCACGATCATGCCGAGCGGAGTGAAACCGGCCAGCCGCCCGTCGACGGTGATGCGGAACATCAGGTCGCGCACGGGTGGGTAGGCGCCGGTCAGGAACGCGAGGCCGGCCGAGAGCACAAGGCCCAGCGCCACCTTGTTGTAGACCCCGAGCATGAAACTGCGGAGGCCTGCGTCAACCGACATGTCGGCGCGGTCCGTGGAGACCGTGCGCGCGTAGCCGCGGTTGAAGTCGCTCATTTGAGCAGAACCCTTGATCTAAACGTCCCAATTGGACGCATGCGAAATATCGGGGTCCGGTGAGGCGGAAGCAAGGCCTTGTTGATCAAGGTCTTGTTAGGACTTGGCTGCGCTTTCAGCGGCTGTTTTGCGGCGCCCGGCGTCCTGGGCTAGGTAGACCGATGATCCGGCTCTTCGCCGCCCTGCCGATCCCGGAAGATATCGGCATGGCGCTTGCCCGCCGCCAGACCGGCGTCGAGGGCGCGCGCTGGCGCCCGCTTGAGGCCCTGCACGTCACGCTCAGGTTCTTCGGTGACATCCGCGAGGACATCGCCCGCGACCTCGACGCCGAGCTGACATGCCTGCGGGGGACGGCCTTCGACCTGGAACTCGCCGGCGTGGGCGCGTTCGGCGAAGGCCCCGATCTTCACGTCCTGTGGGCCGGGGTGGCCGAAAGCGAGCCGCTTCGTCGCCTCGCCAAGGCCTGCGAGACCGCCGCGCGCCGCGCCGGCCTCAAGCCCGAGCCCCGCCACTACCGCCCGCACCTGACGCTGGCCTACCTGCGCCACCCCGACCCGGGCGAGGTCGCCCAATGGATCCAGGCCCACAACCTGCTCAGGTCGCCCGCGATCCGGGTGGCGAGTTTCGGTCTCTATTCCAGCTTCCTCGGCAGCGAGCAGGCGCACTATCGGCTGGAGGCCGAGTATCCGCTCCTACCTCCCCCATTGCCCTAGCAATGGCGGGAGGGGGAGGAGACTAGGCGGCGTAGTCCTTCAGCACTCCGAGCGGCACGATGGCGAGCGTCTCCTCGTGGGTGGCGTCCAGCACCAGCTGCGGCGCGGCGCCGGCGTCGAGCGCCTCCTTCCAGCGCGGGGCGCAGAGGCACCAGCGGTCGCCGGGCTTGAGCCCCGGAAAGCCCGCCTCGGGCACGGGCGTCGACAGGTCGTTGCCGGCCGCCCGGCTGAAGGCCAGGAACTCCGCGGTCATCACCGCGCAGACCGTGTGCATCCCGATGTCCTCGTGGCTGGTCTCGCAGCAGCCGTTGCGGAAGAACCCGGTCACCGGATCGACCGAACAGGGCTTGAGCTCCCCGCCGAGCACGTTCCTGGCTTCCGGATCGTAGCGTGTGGTCATGGCCCCACCCTAGATCACTCGCCGGCTTCAAAGAACCGGCGTGTGATCTAGATTCTCCGCTGGGTCGCTCTTCCTGAGCGTCGACGCGATTCCGCTTCGCCGGGAAACGCTCCGGCCGCTAAGACAGGCGGATATCTATGCGCGAAGGATCGCAAATGGCGATTGAGGCCAGACCCCGCCGCAGCGTGCTCTACCTCCCGGGCTCCAATGCGCGCGCCATGGAAAAGGCGCTGACGCTGCCCTGCGACGTGGTGGTGCTCGACCTCGAGGACTCCGTCGCCCCGGAGGCCAAGCTCGCGGCCCGGGCCCTGGCCTGCGAGGCGGTGCGCCTGGGCGGTTTCGGATCGCGCGAGCTGGTGATCCGCGTCAACGGCCTCGACACCGCCTGGGGGGCCGAAGACCTGGCCGCCGCCGCGGACGCGGGACCCGACGCCGTCCTGGTCCCCAAGGTGAGCTCGCCGCAGGACCTCGCGGCCTACCGCACGACGCTGGGCGCCAAGACGCCGCTGTGGGCGATGATCGAGACCTGCCAGGCGATCTTCGCGCTCGACGCCCTGGGCCGCGCCTCCGCGGGGTTGGGGGTCGGCTGCTGGGTGATCGGGACCAACGACCTGATCAAGGAGATGCGCTGCCGACCGGGGCCCGATCGCGCGCCGCTGGTCCCGGCCCTGGCCATGAGCGTCATGGCCGCCCGCGCCCACGGCCTCACCATGATCGACGGCGTCTACAACGACATTCCAGACCTGGAAGGGCTGGCTCGGGAATGCGCGCAAGGCGCCGACCTCGGCTTCGACGGCAAGAGCCTGATTCACCCCACGCACCTGGAGATCGCCAACCGCGTCTTCTCGCCGGAGCCTCAGGCGGTCGCCTGGGCGCGGACGGTGGCGCAGGCCTTCGATTCGGCGGAAAATGCCGGCAAAGGGGTTCTCAGGGTCGAGGGGCGCATGGTCGAGCGGCTGCATCTGGCGGAGGCTCAGCGGCTGATCGCCGTGGCTGACGCCATCGCCGCGGGGGAGGTTTGAAGGATCTATGCGGATCGGGGTGGGCTCACGCCTGATGATCGCCGCGGCCCTGATGGCCAGCGCGGTGGCGGCCCGCGCCCAGCCAGCGCCCGCCCCTGCGCCGCGCGACGTGATCGCCGACCTCATCGACCGCAGCGTGCCGCCGCCAAAGGACGAGGACGAGCCGGATACAGCCGGCCAGGCGCGGGCGCCCTCCGAGCCGGAGCTGGAGACCAGCCCCCTGCCGCAAGCTGGGCCGCAGACGGGCCCGCAGCTGCCCTTCGCGCCGTCGCCCCGCCACCAGCTGAACGCGCCGGTCCGCATCGACGAGACCGGCAAGACCCCGGACGCCCCGCCCACCGTGCGCGACATGGCCTATGACGCGCGCATCCGCTCCTCCTTCGCCTCGGCCGAGAGCTTCCAGGGCCCGCTGGAGGGCGGCTGGACGCTGACCGAGCGGGGCGACGTGGACCGCTTCGCCCTGCAGATCGTCGATCGCCGCGACCGGCTGGAGGCGGTCTGGCGCGACCTGCGCCGCCCCGGCTCGCTGAACGCGTCTGGCCTGGTGGACGACATCCAGCGCACGGGTCAGGACCTGACGCTGCGGTTCGCCGCAGGCGACATCGCCTGCGTCATCCGCCTGCATGAAGGCGCCGACGGCCGCTGGACCGGCGACCTGGCCCGCGGCGACCAGCACTTCACCGTCACCTTGCGCCGGACGAGCCCCTAGAGCCCCAGCGTCAGCCGCGCCGCGGCCAAGGCAGCCTCCAGCGCCGCCGGTGCATAGGGCTCGGCGACGCCCACGCCCCAGACCGGCGCCGGCCAAGCCGCGTCGTCCGGGCGGCGCGCGATCACATGCACATGCAGCTGCGGCGTGACGTTGCCGAGCTGGGCGACATTGAGCTTGGCCGCCGGCCGCCCCAGGGCCTCGCCCACGGCGCGCACCGCGTTTCCGGCCCTGAGAATCTCCTCCATCAGGACATCGCGCTCGCCGGGCGCCAGGTCCTCGAGCTCGCGGGCGGCCGGACGGCGCGGGATCAGCACGATCCAGGGGAAGCGGGCGTCGGATTGCAGGCGCACATGGCTCAGCGCCAGGTCGCCCACGGGCTGTGATGTCGCGAGGAAGGCGGGGTCGATCTCGAACATCACCAAGCTGAACATGCCCGGCGCGCCCACGCCAACTCCGTTTCGGCGAGCGCGCGGCATTGCGGCCCGCCTCCGCGTGGGCTACGGACCCGCCGCAGCAGCTAGAGGAGCACGAGCATGTCCAAGAAACCGATCCGTGTGGCGGTCACCGGCGCCGCGGGCAACATCGGCTACGCGCTCCTGTTCCGCATCGCCTCCGGACAGATGTTCGGCGCCGATCAGCCGCTGATCCTGCAGCTCCTGGAAATCCCCGTCGAAGGTCCGCAGAAGGCGCTGAAGGGCGTCGCCATGGAACTCGAGGACTGCGCCTTCCCGCTGCTGCAATCCATGGTCCTGACCGGCGACGCCGACGTGGCTTTCAAGGACGTGAACTGGGCGCTCTTGGTCGGCTCCAAGCCGCGCGGCCCCGGCATGGAGCGGGCGGACCTGCTCAAGGACAACGGCAAGATCTTCATCGGCCAGGGCCGCTCGATCGACGCGGTGGCCGCCAAGTCCACCCGCGTCTGCGTGGTCGGCAATCCCTGCAACAC
>PLEH01000137.1:0-322 GCA_003136395.1 Phenylobacterium sp. | reverse complement strand
CCCGACCATGTTCGCCGACTTCACCCACGCCAAGATCAACGGCAAGGCCGCGGCCTCGGTGATCGGTGACGAGGCCTGGCTGAAGAACGATTTCCTGCCCGCCGTCGGCAAGCGCGGCGGGGCGATCATCGAGGCCCGCGGGGTTTCGTCGGCGGCCTCGGCGGCCAACGCCCTGGTCGATCACGTCCGCGACCTCCGCACGCCCGGCAAGCTGCATTCGGTGGCGATCCCCTCCGGCGGCACCTACGGCTTCGCCGAGGGCGTCTGGGCCGGCATGCCGGTGCTCTCGACGATCGACGGCTACGAGATGATCACCGATTAC
>PLEH01000291.1 GCA_003136395.1 Phenylobacterium sp. | reverse complement strand
CTGGGCGAACGGCAGCAGCTACTCGGGGGAGATCGTCTCCACCGCCGAGGCGAGCATGCGCGCCTACTCCCCGACGCTCACCTACTCTCAGGCGCAGGGGTGCATCACCTCGACGCTCACCAGCGCAGGAGACCTCGACGTGGCCGCGGCATTCGACGCGTGCGGCCTCGGAGCGATCGTCAGCGAGGGCATGGCCGCCTACGGCTCCGCCGACGATCCCCTGCTGCCGGTCGGCGAACTCAGCCGGCTGCTGGAGCTCGACATTGACGTCACTCCGAGCGAAGGCCGGGTGGTGGGCCGCCTGGGCGAGGCGCGGCGCTCGCTGATCATCGACCTGGCCACCAACACCGCCCGCGTCGGTCCGATGCAGATCCCCCTCGCGGCCGGGGACGTGGCGGTCGAGCCCGCCGACATCTATGTGCGCGCCTCGGTCCTGGCTCAGCTGTTGCCGTTGAAGTTCGACGTCGACGGACGCGCCCTGCAGATGCGGCTGACCGCCACCGAGCTCCTGCCCATACAGGGTCGGCTGCAGCGCCTGGCCCGGCTGCGCCAGACGGCGCCCAACCCGACCGCGCGCCAGGTGATGCGGGTCGACGAGCCCTACAGGCTGTTCAGCCCGCCCTCGTTCGACATCGCGCTGGGACTGGGCGCCCAGACTGTCGAGCCGAAGACTCCGACCCGCTATGACATCCGCCTGGGCGGAGACCTGCTCTACGCCGGCCTGCAGGCCTATGTCGGCTCCGACGACGCTGGCCGGGCGAACACGGCCCGGGTCCTCCTCGAGAAGCGGTCGCTCGACGGCGACCTGCTGGGTCCGCTGCACGCCCGTGTGGTCGGCCTGGGCGATGTCTTCACGCCGGGTCTGTCGATCGGACCCCGGAGCCTCGGCGGCCGCGGGTTCGAGCTCTCGACCGTCCCGCTCGATCAGACCAGCGTCTTCAACCGCGTCGACCTGCGCGGCGAACTGCCGCTCGGCGACGATGTCGAGCTCTACGTCAATGACGTCCTGCAGGCCGCTCAGCAGACGGCCGTCAACGGCCGCTACGAATTCCTCAACGTGCCGCTTACCCAGGGCGTCAATGTGGTCCGCATCGTGACCTACGGCCCACGCGGTCAGCGCAACGAGGAAACCCGGGTCATCAACGCCAGCGGCGGCCTGCTGCGGCCCGGCCAGATGACCCTTGAGTTCGGCGCCGTGGACCAGAACCAACCGCTGTTCCGGGTCCGCAGCATCGACCCCCTCGCCGTCGACCGCAGCCTCGGCCGGCCAAGGGTCGTGGCCAACATCAACTACGGCCTCACCCAATATGTCACTGCCGCCCTGGGCGCGGCGGTCTACTCCGACACCCTGGGGGTCCAGCGCGATCTCTACACCGCGGGCCTGCGCACCTCGATCGCCGGCTTCGCGACCCAGTTCGACGTGGCCGCGGACAACCGGGGCGGCGAAGGCGCCTCGGTCGATGTCGCCGGCCGGATCCTGGGCGCCAACACCCTGTTCCGTCATTCCGAGTACCGCGGCGGCCTGCTGGACGAGAACAATTCCGAAGCGACCATCGACCGGCCGCTGACCCGTCGCACCGAGGTCACCGTCGACGACAATGTGCGCTTCGGACGCCAACTCGTGCCCCTGACCGTGCGCGCGCTGCGCGACATTTACGCCGACGGCGGGCGCGCCTGGATCGGCCAGGTGCGTGCCACGACCTCGGTGGGGAGAATCCTCTATTCGACCGGCTTCGAATATGACCGCAACACCGCGGCGAACGGCCAGGTCAACGACCTCCTGCGCGGATCGCTGGGGTTCTCCACCTTCCGCAACTACCAGTGGCAGGTGCGCGGGACGCTGAACTACGACCTGGTTCCGAACGTCAAGCCGAGCGACCTGGAGATCCTCGTCGACCGGACCATCTCCAACACCTGGTCCCTGCGGTTCGGGGCCACCGAGCGGCTGGACGCGCCCAAGGGCACGGAACTGTTGGCCGGCAGCACCACCCGCACCAAGTTCGGCGACCTGGCCCTGACCGGCCAGTACGACACCGCCGACTCCAGTTGGCGCTTCGGCGCCCAGATGAACTTCGGTGTCGGCTACAACCCGCAATCCGGCTACCAGCTCACCCGCTCCGGCCCCGGCTCGGGCAGCTCCGTCGCCTTCCACGCCTTCATCGACGCCAACGGCAACGGCAAGTTCGATCCGGGTGAGCGCCCGGTGGCCAATGTCTCGCTCGAGGGCGGGGAGCTTCGGGTCAAGACCGATGCGGACGGCCGCGCCTACCTCTCGGGCTTTGGCGCCGGGTCCACCGCGCGCCTGCTGGTGGGCATCGCCGAGGTCGAGAACCAGCAGGTCAAGACGCCGCCATCGGTCGTCGAGTTCGCGCCGCGGCCCGGCGGGGTGACCACCGTCGAATATCCCATGCGCCCCACCGGCGAGGTGATGGTCAACGTCAAGCTGCGCCGGCCGGACCAGCCGCCGGTCGGCCTGTCGGCCACCCGCGTTCGGCTGGTGGACGACAAGGGCGTGGCCATCGAAGGCATCACCGAGTTCGACGGTTCGGTGAACTTCCAGGATGTGCCGGCCGGGACCTACCGCGTCGAACTGGACAAGGACCAGGCCGCGCGCCTGCGCATGCGCCTGACCGCCCCGGTCAGCGTCACAATTAGGCCGGACGGTTCAATTACCCCGGATGTCGCCGCGGAGGTGAAATTCGAACCCCGCGGCGATGCGGACGCCCGGCCGCCCTGCTGACTGTGCGCAAGCGTGCTGGATTTGAAGTTCGCCCCATTCGGGACAAGGCGCTCAGCGAACTTCAAATCCAAAGAAGCACACTTGAAACCTACGCCTGCTGGCGTCCTCATCGATTTCGAAGTCCGGCGGGCGCTGGCCGCAAGCGCTTTCGACCTTCGAAATCGGGACGCAAGCCCCGGTTGCGGCTAGACTAGGGATTCATCGGAGTGAGGCGTGCGCGTTCGGTTGTGACCATGAACAGGCTCATCAGCTTCAGGGGCCTTTGGCGTGGCGCTGCGACGCTTGGCGGGGGTCTGTTCCTCCTGAGCCTTTCAGGGGCCGCCGAGGCCGCGCCGGTCTATTCGGTCCAGATCACCCAAAGCGTCGACCTCGGCACGGTCACCTCGGCGGCGACGGGCAACACGGTGTTCCGCATCGACCCGACCTCGGGTGCGGTGACCACGATCTCCGGGACCGCGACCCGCGCCAGCGCCGGCGCGACGCGGGCCATGGTGACGGTCAGCTGCGCGGCGTCCCTTGCCGGCGACTGCACCCAAAACGTCAACATCCGCCTGGGTTCGGCGGGGTCGCCCATCGGACGCGCGCGGGCGCTCACCCGCATCACCTTCACCATGGGCACCGCCCAGCTGACCGGCGGGCCCGGCCCGCCCGGCTCCGGCGCCTTCACCATCGCCGCCATCGGCCCCAATTCCTCGAAGACCTTCTTCATGGGCGCCGACATGGGCGTGGCGGGCGACGATTCCGGCCTGCCGACAGGCCTGGCGGAGGCGGATTTCTTCGCCTTCGCCGCCGAAAGCCCGGCGACGCCCACCTCCGGCGCGATCGGCCCCTTCCGGGCGACCGTCATCCGCTCGATCGCCATCGCCAAGACCTCGGACCTGGTGTTCGGCCGGGTGGTCAAACCCCTGGCCGGCGCCGGCTCGGTGACTATCGACGCGATCACGGGCGCGCGCACCTTCAGCGGCGCCCAGGGGCTGGATACGCCGGTCCCGACACGCGCGGCCTTCAGCGTCACCGGCGAGGGCGGCCAGACCTTCTCGGTGACCGTGCCGGCGACCTTCGACATGACCGGACCGCAGACGATGACCGTCACCACCTCGAGCTCGGTCGCCGGCACGGCGATGCTCAGCTCGACTCTTGGTTCGGCTGGCAGTTTCACCATCGGGGTGGGCGGATCCGCGCCGATCAACGCCTCGACGCTCAACGGCGACTACAGTGGCAGTTTCGTCGTCACCGTCGCCTATAACTGACCTTAGGTAACCTAGGCCGCGACAATCTGTCCGCGCCGGTGTAGAACCCCCGAAATTCCGAGGGGAGAACGACCATGAAGACGCTCATCACCACCGCCGCCATCGGGGCCACGCTCGCGGCCGCCCTGGCCACCTCGGCCTTCGCCGAGCTCAAGGTCGGCGCCAAGGCGCCCGATTTCACGGCGCCGGCTTACCTGGCCGGGCAACCCTTCACCTACAAGCTCGCCGACGCCCTGAAGAAGGGCCCCGTCGTGGTCTATTTCTTCCCCGCCGCCCACACCTCGGGCTGCAATCTGGAAGCTCATCTGTTCTCCGACGCCATCGACCAGTTCAAGGCCGCCCATGCGACGGTCATCGGCGTCACCGCCGGCAAGGTCGACGAGCTGGCCGCCTTCTCCACCGAGACCGAACACTGCGGCGGCAAGTTCCCGGTGGCGGCCGATCCGGGCGCCAAGATCGCCAAGCAGTATGACTCCATCCTGGCCGCCAAGCCGGACTGGTCCAGCCGCACGTCCTACGTGATCGCCCAGAACGGCGACATCGTTCACGTCTATTCGAACCTGAACCCCAACGATCACGTCACCGAGACGCTGAACGCGGTGAAGGCGATGAAGAAGTAGGCTGCGGCCCAGACGAAGGCCCAAAGGGCTGCGGAAGCTCGCAATCGCTTGCTTCCGCGGCCTTTTTCACTTATCAGCCCGCCTCTTCACGGAGAGCGGTCTCTCGCGGAACACCAATGGGTCGGGACCATCCCGGCCGCCGCGCCAGAGATCCATCACGTCCAGCGGGTCTTCCGCCGCCGGACGCGCCGCCCTCCCAACGGAAGAAGGAAACTATGGCGCTCTACGAGCACGTCGTCATCTCGCGGCAGGATATCTCGCCGCAACAGGCTGAAGCCCTCAACGACACGATGAAAGCGCTCATCGAGGCTGGCGGTGGAACCGTCGCCAAGATCGAGTACTGGGGTCTTCGCAACCTGACCTACCGGATCAAGAAGAACCGCAAGGGGCACTACTCCCTCTTGGCCATCGACTCCCCCGCCGAGGCGGTAAAGGAGATGGAACGCCAGCTGTCCATCAATGAAGACGTCCTGCGGTATCTGACCGTGCGCGTCGACGAACTGGAGCTGGAACTCTCCCCGATCCTCGCCCGCCGCGATCGCGACCGCGAACGCCGCGATGACTTCCCGGCCAAGGAAGGAGCCTTCTGATGACCGACGACACCCTCATTGACGACGCCCCCGCCGCAAGCGGCGCCGGCGGCGCCCGCCGTCCCTTCTTCCGTCGCCGCAAGGTCTGCCCGTTCTCGGGCGCCGGCGCGCCGAAGATCGACTACAAGGACGTGAAGCTCCTGCAGCGCTACGTCTCCGAGCGCGGCAAGATCGTGCCGTCGCGGATCACCGCGGTGTCGGCCAAGAAGCAGCGTGAGCTCGCCAAGGCGATCAAGCGCGCCCGCTTCCTGGCGCTTCTCCCCTACGTCGTGAAGTAAGGGAGCCAGGCACATGAAAGTCATCCTGCTCGAACGTGTCGAAGGCAAGGGCGCCCTCGGCGACGTGGTCACGGTGAAGGACGGGTACGCCCGCAACTTCCTCCTGCCCCGCGCCAAGGCGCTGCGCGCCAACAACGCCAACCTCAAGGTCTTCGAAGGCCAGCGCGCCGAGATCGAGGCCCGTAACGCCAAGGCGAAGGAAGCGGCCGGAACGTCCGGCGAAAAGCTGGACGGGACGTCCTACATCCTGATCCGTCAGGCTGGCGAAAGCGGCCAGCTCTACGGCTCCGTGGCCGGCCGCGACGTGGCCGACGCGGTCAACGGCGCCGGCGGCTCCAAGGTCGACCGCGCCATGGTCGTCCTCGACAAGCCGATCAAGACGCTGGGCATGCACGAGGTGAAGGTCCGCCTGCACCCCGAAGTGACCGTCACCGTCACCCTCAACATCGCCCGTTCGCAGGACGAAGCTGAGCGTCAGGCGCGCGGCGAGAACATCATCGACACCCAGTTCGAAGAAGACCGCATCGCCACTGAAGAAGCCCAGGCCGACCTGCTGGAAGGCGGCGCCGGCTCCATCGAAGGCAACTACGTCCAGGACTAGCCGGGCGAGGCCGAAAGGTCGCACCTGATCGATTGCGAAGGCGCGGGCCAACCCCCGCGCCTTTTGCATGTCTTATGTTGTAAAATTGTCATTTCTAATGGCGGCGGCGCACACTAACTGCTCACCGATAAGGGCCGACGGCCGCCCCGTCCTCGACGGGCTGGGGCTGTGTATCAGGGGATCAAGTTCATGAAATATCGCGTCGTTCTGTTCGCCGCTGCTTCAGCGGCGACACTTCTTGCCACGGGCGCCATGGCGCAGTCCAAGCCGACCACGGCCGCCACTGCGAACGTCGAGGAACTGGTGGTCACCGGCAGCCGCGCCGAGCCCCGGTCGCGCCTGGAATCGCTGGCTCCCGTCGATGTGGTCACCGCCCAGTCGCTGCAGAAGCGCGGCACCACCGAACTGGCCGCAGCCCTCGCCGCGACCGTGCCCTCCATCGACTTCCCGCGCCCGTCCAACACCGACGGCACCGACTCCGTCCGCCCGGCGACGCTGCGCGGACAGGGGCCGGACCAGACCCTGGTGCTGATCAACGGCGTGCGCGCCCACACCTCGGCGCTGGTGAACCTCAACGGTTCGGTGGGCCGCGGCTCGGCCGCCGTCGACCTCAACACCATCCCCGAGATCGCCATCGACCGCATCGAGGTGCTGCGTGACGGCGCCTCGGCCCTCTATGGCTCCGACGCCATCGCCGGCGTGATCAACATCGGTCTGCGCCAGGCCGACCACGGCGGCGGCGCGACGCTGACCTACGGCGAGCACGACACCGACATCAACTTCTTCTACGGCGGCGACACGAAGCGCCACGACGGCGCGGCCACGACCGTTCAGGCCTGGCAGGGCTTCAAGCTCGGCTCCGACGGCTTCTTCACGCTCTCGGCCGGCTATCGCGACCAGAACAACACCAACCGCAGCGACATCGACCCGCGGTTCACCCCCGCCAAGGTCCGCTCGCGCTTTGGCGACGGCGATGTCGAGGAGCAGACCGTCTACTTCAACGCCGGCAAGCCGCTCAACGAGACCTGGGAAGCCTACGCCTGGGGCGGCGGCCAGCGGCGCCACAGTGAAACCGCGGCCACCTACCGTGCGCCCAACGACGCGACCCAGAACATCCCGTCGGTCTACCCAGACGGCTACCTGCCGCTGATCAACACCCACTCCGACGACTTCAGCGTCGGCGGCGCCCTGAAGGGCGCCATCGCCGGCTGGAAGTCCGCCTTCAGTATCGACTACGGCTGGAACAACCTGAAGTACGGGGTGGAGCACACGCTCAATCCGTCGCTCGGCCCGACCTCGCCGCATTCGTTCTATGCGGGCCAGATGACCTACGACCAACTGGTCGGCAACGCCGACTTCAGCCGTGATTTCAACGTGGGCCTGGCCGGCCCGCTGAACGTCGCCTTCGGCCTGGAGGCCCGTGACGAGCAGTTCAAGATCGGCGCCGGCGAACCTGGCTCCTATCAGCGCGGCACGGTGGCCCCGACGCTCGCTCTGGGCTCGCGCGGCTTCTCGGGCTTCACGCCGGAGAACGTCATCGACAAGAGCCGCACCAACGTCGGCGCCTACGTTGCCCTGGAAGGCAAGATCACCGACCGGTTCACCGGCTCGGCGGCCGTGCGCCAGGAGCACTACTCCGACTTCGGCGACAACACCTCGGGCAAGGTCTCCGGCCGCTTCGAAGTCACGCCGGAACTGGCCTTCCGCGGCTCGGCCGAAAGCGGCTTCCGGGCGCCAGGCCTGCAGCAGCAGTACTTCACCTCGACCTCGATCCTGTTCATCAACGGCGTGCCCTTCGACACCGGGACGTTCCCGTCGATCAGCCCGACCGGCAAGGCGCTGGGTGGCAAGCCACTGGAACCCGAGAAGTCGCGCAACTACGCGTTCGGCGGCGTCTTCCACACCGGCGCCCTGGAAGTCACCATCGACGGCTACGAAATCGACGTCGACAACCGGATCGTGCTGTCCGAGACCCTGACGGGCAGCGCCGCGGCGGCGCCCGGCACCAACGCCCGCGTGATCTTCGATCTGCTGCAGCCCTTCGGCGCGTCGGCGGCCCGCTTCTTCCTGAACGGCGTCGACACCCGCACCAAGGGCGTGGACGTGGTGGCCCACTACAGGCTGAACACCGACGAGCTCGGCGACTTCGACTTCACGGCCGCGGCGAACCACAACAACTTCCGGGTGACCAAGACGCCGGTGACCGAGCAGACCATCCTGCCCGTGCCCACCTCGCTCTTCGCGCGCCAGGCGGTCCTGCGCTTCGAACGCGGCACGCCGCAGAACAAGGTCACGCTGCAGACCGATTGGAGCAAGGGCCCCTTCGGCGCGACGCTCCGCTCGTCCTTCTACGGGGACGTGCTGTCGCCCGGCACCAACGCCGACGGCAGCGCCGACATCCACACCGGCAAGCGCAGCATCTGGGATCTGGAGGGCCGCTATACCTTCCCGCACGACATCACGCTCGCCGTGGGCGCCGACAACCTCTTCGACGCCTATCCGCGCCAGATCCCGCCGGCGTTGGACCTGACGGGCGCCGCGCCCTTCACCTCCTTCTCGCCGTTCGGTTTTGGCGGCCGGTTCCTCTATGGCCGCCTGAGCGTCCAATGGTGATCTAGGCTTTCGCTTCAGGGCGAAGACGGCGAAGGCGGGCTGGATTTGCAGCCCGCCTTTTTCGTGGGCGGGTTCCAAAGGCAAAGCTGTCCACAGGCTCACTCTATTGTGTGGACGAGACACCATGTCCCGGTGAACCCGCGCGCGCCCTTAGGCTATCGGTAACCCATGGCCCTCGTTCCGCTCCTCGATCTGCGTACCGCCTCTTCGGACGTCGCCATCGCGCACGCGCCGGCCAATGTGGAGGCCGAACAGGCGCTGCTGGGCGCGCTGCTCTACGACAACGCCGCCTTCGAGCGGATCGGCGACTATCTGCAGGCGCGCCACTTTTTCGAGCCCTTCCATCAGCGCCTGTTCGCCGCGATCGAGAGCCATATCCGCAAGGGCCAGCTGGCCGAGCCTATCCTGCTGGCCGAGCAGTTCGCGCGCGACGTCGGCTTCGAGGAGCTGGGCGGCGTGCGCTATCTGGCCGATCTGGTCGACCGCGCCCCGCCGGCCGCCAATTCTCCGGACTATGCCCGCGCGGTCTATGACCTGGCGCTTCGCCGCGACCTTATCCGCATCGGCGGCGACATCTCCACCCTGGCCGGTCAGGGCGACGCTGAGCTTTCCGCCCGCGACCAGATCGAGGCCGCCGAACAGCAGCTCTATGCGCTGGCCGAGACCGGCGGTGTCTCCCAGGGTTTCATGACCTTCGCCGACGCCCTGCACGGCGCGGTGACCATGGCCGCCGAGGCCCACAGCCGCGACGGCGGCCTGGCGGGGCTTTCCACCGGCCTGATCGACCTCGACAACAAGATCGGCGGCCTGCACCCCTCCGACCTGGTAATCATCGCCGCGCGCCCCTCGATGGGGAAGTCGTCGCTGGCCTGTAACATCGCCTTCGACGTGGCCCGCAACTACGCCTGGGAGCCGCAGCCTGACGGCTCGAAGAAGACCGTGCGCGGCGGGGTCGTGGCCTTCTTCTCGCTGGAAATGGCCGCCGAGCAGCTGGCCATGCGCCTGCTGGCCGAGGCCTCCGGCGTCTCCGGCGACCGGCTGCGCAAGGGCGAGATCGACGCCAGCGAGTTCGGGCGGGTGCGCGATGCGGCGCTGGAGATCCAGGAGGCGCCCCTCTACATCGACGCCACCGGCGGCATCTCCATGGCCAAATTGGCCGCCCGGGCCAGACGCCTGAAGCGGATGGTCGGCCTCGACCTCCTGATCGTCGACTACCTGCAGCTGATCACCGGCGGCGACGGCATGAGCCGCAACGACAACCGCGTGCAGGAAGTCTCGATGATCACCCAGAGCCTGAAGTCGCTCGCCAAGGAGCTTTCCATCCCGGTGATTGCGCTGGCCCAGCTCTCCCGCCAGGTGGAAAACCGCGAAGACAAGAAGCCCCAGCTCTCCGACCTGCGGGAATCCGGCTCCATCGAGCAGGACGCCGACATGGTGATGTTCATCTACCGCGAGGCCTATTACCTCAGCCGCCTGGAGCCGCGCGAAGGCACAGAAGAGCACTTCAAATGGCAGGAGAACATGGATCAGGTCCGCGGCCAGGCCGACATCATCATCGGCAAGCAGCGGCACGGCCCGATCGGCAATGTGAAGCTCTCCTACAACGAGGACCTGACCAAGTTCGGCAACCTCGCCCGCGACCACCACAGCCGCTACGAGCAGCACTGACCTAGGCGATGGCTGAGCCGGCCGCCGCGCGCCTGACGGTCGATCTCGACGCCCTGGCTTACAACCACGCGGTCCTGTGCGCAGAGGCCGCCAGCGCGGAGGTCGCGCCTGTCCTGAAGTCGGACGGCTACGGCCTGGGCGCGGGCCCCGTGGCGCGGCGGCTGTGGGCGGAAGGCGCGCGGAGCTTCTTCGTGGCCCGCCTGGCCGAGGGCGAGGCCCTGCGGGCCGCCCTGGCGCCGGCGCGGCCGGCTACGATCTATGTGCTCGACGGCATGACGGATGGGGCCGCCCCCCGGCTGGACGCCGCGGGCCTGACGCCGGTGCTCTGCAGCCTGCAACAGATCGCGGCCGCGGCCACGCATGCGGCCGATATCGGACGCCCGCTGCCGGTGGCCCTCAACATCGACACCGGCATGTGCCGCCAGGGGCTGACGCCGGACGAAACCCGCGCCGTCGTTCTGGCGATCGACCGGTTGCGTGGCCTCGACGTGCGCCTGGTGATGAGCCACCTGGGCTCGGCCGCCGAAATCGGCAATCCCCGCAACGTCAGTCAGTTATCCCGCTTTCTTGAGGTTCGGAGCCTGTTTCCGAAAGCCCGCGCGAGCCTGGCCGCGTCGGCGGGCCTGTTCCTGGGCGCCGACTACCGCTTCGACCTCGTGCGCCCCGGGATCAGCCTGTTCGGCGGCGGGCCGCTGGAGCAGCCGGACGCGCGCCTGCGGGCGGTCGCCACCCTCACCGCCCCGATCCTCGACATCCGCAACCTGCGGCCCGGCGACATCCTGGGCTATGGCGAGAGCGTCCGTGTCGACGCCGCGACCCGCGTGGCCGTGGTCGTGGCCGGCTACACCGACGGCGTGATCCGTGCGGCCAAGGGCGCGGGCTACGCCTGGTTCGCCGGCGCGCGGCGCAGGCTCTTGATCGTCAACATGGACATCCTGGTCATCGAGATCGGCGACGCCGAGGCCGATGTCGGCCAGCCGGTCGAACTGCTGGGCGCGAACGCTCAGCTCGATGATCTGGCGGCCGCCGGCGGGACCGTGGCCCACGAAATCCTGGTCCGCCTCAGCCGCCGGGCCGAGCGCATCTACCTTGGCAAGGCTCAGTAGATGTGGATCGGGCCGCCGAAGCTGGTGGCGCAGCTGGTGACCGCGCCGATCACCACGGCCATCAGGATGGCCGACACCAGGGTCAGGGCGAAGTAGTTGAGCGTGAAGGCCGGGCTGGAGCGCATGAGCTTGGGCAGCCCGAGATAGAGCAGGTAGAGGCTGTAGAGCGCGCCCAACAGGGCGAAGAGGCCGCCGGCGGTCGGCAGCAGCATGAAGATACCGGCCACCCAGGCCGCCGTGCCGGAGTAGGCGGCGACCTTGAACGCCTGGGTGCGGCTGCGCTCGCCGCCGAACTGCAGGGCGAACTGGTCGATTACCAGGGCCAGCAGATAGACCGAGACCAGGGTCAGCGCATAGGTCGCCACGGCGTCGCCGATGGTCCCGATGAAACTCGGCTGGTAACGGACGCCGAAGATCTCGAAGCCGCGGAAGGACAGCAGTCCGACGGCCCGGCAGACCGCCGGGATCGCCGCCAGCGGCAGCACCCAGCCGCGGTAAAGCCCCTCGATCGTCGAGGATTCCGCGTCGATGGCGTCCCACGCCTCATGCGGATGCAGCAGCAGGTTCAGCACCCGCGCGATCATGCCATGGACCGACAGGTCCGGCCCCGGCTCCGGCGTTCCCGGCTCGACACCGCTCATTGCAACCGCCTCCCAGCCTGCCCACCTAGGAGCCTAAACCAACCCCGCGCCGCGGCAAGCACGCGCAAGGCGCCATTCGCGCCGGTCGGCTAGACTGTGCGCCTACCGAATCAGGAGCTCTCCCACCGCTATGGCCCGCGACGGCGCCGTCTACGCCTGCCAATCCTGCGGGGCCGTCCAGACCAAGTGGGCGGGCCAGTGCCCGGCGTGCGGCGCGTGGAACACGCTCGTCGAGGAGCTGCAGGCCCGTCCGCCAGGCGCCATGGCGCCGTCCAAGGCCAGCCGCGCCCGGGGCCTGGCCTTCGAGGGCCTGGAGGACGAGACCCCGGCCCCGCCGCGTATCTCCACCGGCGTCGATGAGTTCGACCGGGTCTGCGGCGGCGGCGTGGTGCCGGGCTCGGCGATCCTGCTGGGCGGCGACCCGGGCGTCGGCAAGTCCACCCTGATGCTGCAGGTGGTGGCCCAGGCCGCCCTGCGCGGGGCAAGGTGCGCCTACATCTCCGGCGAGGAAGCCGTCGAGCAGGTCCGCAGCCGCGCCCAGCGCATGGGCCTGGCGCTCGCCCCGGTGAAGCTCGCGGCCGAAACCTCGCTGCGCGCCATCACCGACGGTCTGAAGCGCGAGGCCTTCGATCTCGTCGTCATCGACAGCATCCAGACCCTGTGGAGCGACGCCCACGAGGCTGGGCCCGGCTCCGTCACCCAGGTGCGCGCCGCCGCCGGCGAGCTCGTGCGGCTCGCGAAGTCGCGCGGCGTGGCGATCATCCTGGTGGGGCACGTCACCAAGGAGGGGACCATCGCCGGGCCCCGCGTGATCGAGCACATGGTCGACGCCGTGCTCTCCTTCGAGGGCGAGCGGGGCTATCCGTTCCGCATCCTGCGCGGCGCCAAGAACCGCTTCGGGGCCACCGACGAGATCGGGGTCTTCGAGATGGGCGACGCAGGGCTCGCTGAAGTGAAAAACCCCTCGGCCCTTTTCCTCAACACCTCCGGGGAGCGGGCGGCGGGCGCGGCGGTCTTCGCCGGCATCGAGGGTTCGCGGCCGGTCCTGGTGGAATTCCAGGCGCTCGTTGCGCCCTCGGCCTATGGCACGCCCCGCCGCGCGGTGGTGGGCTGGGATTCGGGGCGCCTGGCCATGGTGCTGGCGGTGCTCGAGGCGCGCTGCGGCCTCTCCTTCGGCGACCGTGACGTCTATCTGAACGTGGCCGGGGGCCTGCGCATCACTGAGCCCGCGGCCGATCTGGCGGCGGCGGCGGCGCTCGCCTCCTCCGGACTCGACCAGGCCCTGCCGCAGGACTGCGTGGTGTTTGGGGAGATCAGCCTCTCGGGCGAGGTGCGCTCGGTGAGCCGCATGGAGTCGCGGTTGAAGGAGGCCGCCAAGCTAGGGTTCCGCCGCGCGCTGGGGCCAGCCGGCATGGACGGCGGCGGCGCCATGCTGACCACCGGCGCCACCCGGCTTGCCGACGCCGTGCAGCGGATCGGAGACGGCGCATGGGACTAGGTCTGACCCAGTTCGACGCCATTGTCCTCGTCCTGCTGGCGGTCTCCGCGGCGATGGGCTTCTTCCGCGGCGCGATGCTGGAGATCGTCTCGCTCTTCGCCCTGGTGATCGCCGCCGGCGCGGCGATCTTCAGCCTGTCCAGCGCCGCCCCGATCGCCAGGAAGATCATCCATCTCGACTGGCTGGCCACGGCCGCGGCCCTGATCGTCGTTTTCCTCGTGGTCTTCGCTCTCATCCGGATGGTGGGCGCGATCATCGCGCGCCAGATCCAGCAGACCGACTTCCTGGGCGCGCTCGACCGCAGCGTGGGGCTGGCCATCGGCCTGGCGCGCGGCCTGATCGTGCTGGGCGCGCTGAACCTGATGTTCAACGCCGCCACGCCCAAGGACCTGCAGCCGCACTGGATCGTCGGTTCGACCACCTGGCCGCTGTCCCAGACCATGGGAAAACTGCTCGTCGCAATGGCGCCCCAGGGCATGGACATTGCCGGACGCCTCAAACCGGCCTTCGAGCAGGCGCTACACAACGCCAAGCACGACGCCATTGATGACAGATTGAAGTCAGAAGGCTACGACGCCCGCCAACGGGGCGAGATCGAGGACCTGGTGGAGAAATCCCGATGAGCGCTGCTGGGCGACGTTCGCCACCTTGCCGGGACCCGCTTGACGATTCCCCTCGCCTGGAATGCGGCGTGTTCGGCGTGTTTGACTGCCCTGAAGCCGCCGGCCTCACGGCGCTGGGCCTGCACGCCCTGCAGCATCGCGGCCAGGAAGCCTGCGGCATCGCCTGCTTCGACGGCCAGCGGTTCCACACCGAACGCCACATGGGCCACGTGGGCGACGCCTTCGGCGGCATGGACCTGACTGAGCGCCTGCCGGGACGGTTCTCCATAGGCCACACGCGCTATTCCACCGCCGGCGGATCGGTGATCCGCAACGTCCAGCCGATGTTCGCGGACATGGAAGCCGGCGGCGTGGCGCTCTGCCACAACGGCAACCTGACCAACTTCCTGACGCTGCGCGACCAGCTGGTCTCCAACGGGGTGATCTTCCAGTCGACCTCGGACTCCGAGGTGATCCTCCATCTGATCGCCCGCTCGCGAAAAGCCCGCTTCGTCGACCGCTTCATCGACGCCCTGTCGCAGATCGAGGGCGGCTACGCGCTCGTGGCGCTCACCAACAAGAAGCTGATCGGGGTGCGCGACCCGCTCGGCATCCGGCCGCTGGTGCTCGGCGAGCTGGACGGCAAGCCGATCCTGGCGTCCGAGACCTGCGCGCTCGACATCATCGGCGCCAAGTTCGTCCGCGACATTGAGCACGGCGAGATGGTGGTTGTCGACGCCGAGGGCGTCACTAGCGTGAAGCCCTTCCCGGCGCAGCAGGCCCGGCCCTGCATCTTCGAATACGTCTATTTCGCCCGCCCGGATTCCGTCGTGAACGGCCGCTCGGTCTATGAAGTGCGCAAGCGCATGGGCAACCGCCTGGCGCAGGAAAGCCTGGTGCCGGCCGACGTGGTGGTTCCGGTGCCCGACAGCGGCGTTCCAGCAGCCCTGGGGTTCGCCCAGGAGGCCGGCCTGCCCTTCGAGATGGGCATCATCCGCAATCACTACGTGGGCCGCTCCTTCATCCAGCCGACCCAGGCCACGCGGGAATCCAGCGTACGCATGAAGCTTTCGCCCAACCGCTCGGTGCTGGCCGGCAAGCGGGTGATCCTGGTGGACGACTCGATCGTGCGCGGAACCAACTCCGTGCGCGTGGTCCGCATGGTCCGCGAGGCCGGCGCCGCGGAGGTGCACCTGCGCTCGGCCTCGCCGCCGATCATGTGGCCGGACTACTACGGCATCGACATGCCCGACCGCGACAAGCTGCTCGCCGCCAATCATTCCGTGGAGGAGATCGCCAAGATCCTCGGCGTCGATTCCATGGGCTACCTGTCCGTCGAGGGGCTCTACTGGTCGATGGACGCGGCGCCGCGCAATCCCGACTGCCCCCAGTTCACCGATCACTATTTCACCGGGGACTATCCCACGCGCCTGCTGGATCGTGAGATCGCCGAGGGCCGCAACGAGGTCTCCGAGCGCCAGCTCTCCTTCCTGGTCGACGCGTAGTGAGCAAAGCGAGCGTTCCTCCCCCCTCGGGGGAGGGGAACCGCGAAGCGGTGGGGGCCGGTCGCAAGGCGCAGACCGGAGGCATCCTCAGCCGCCTGAAGATCGACACCTATCTCCTGCTGATCGTCTCGATGGTGATCGCCGCCTCGTTCCTGCCGGCGCGCGGCGAGGCGGCCGTCGGCTTCGGCTGGGCGACCAAGGTGGCCATCGGCCTGGTGTTCTTCCTGCATGGCGCCCGCCTCAGCCGCGTGGCGGTGGTCGGCGGCCTGACCCACTGGCGGCTGCACCTGGTGGTGCTGGGCGCGACCTATCTGCTCTTCCCCCTGCTCTGCCTCGGAATCGCGGCCTTGCCCGCCTGGATCACGCCGCCGGCGCTGGCGGGCGGCATCGTCTTCCTGGGTTGCCTGCCGTCGACCATCCAGTCGTCCATCGGCTTCACGGTGATCGCCCGGGGCAATGTCGCCGCCGCCGTGGCCGCGGCTTCGGCCTCCAACCTGCTGGGCATTGTGTTGACCCCGATCCTGGTGGGCCTCCTGCTCCACGCCAAGGGCGCGATCTCGCCCGGGTCGGCCTGGGCCATCGTCCTGCAGCTGCTCTTCCCGTTCGTGGCCGGCCAGCTCCTGCGCCGCTGGATCGGCAGCTGGGTCTCGGCGCACGCGAAGCTGGTTCAGATCGTCGATCGCGGCTCGATCCTGCTGGTGGTCTACACCGCCTTTTCGAGCGCCGTGGTCGGAGGCGTCTGGTCGCAGATCGGCGCGATGGACCTCGCCCGCCTGCTGGTCATCTGTTCGGCGCTGTTGGCCGCCGCCCTGACCACCACCTTCCTCGCCGCCCGGACGCTGAGGTTCGCCACCCCCGACGAGATCGCCATCGTCTTCTGCGGGTCGAAGAAGAGCCTGGCGAGCGGGGTGCCCATGGCCGGCGTCCTGTTCCCGGCCGCCACCGCCGGCCTGGCGCTGCTCCCCCTGATGCTCTTCCACCAGATCCAGCTCATGGCCTGCGCCGTGATCGCCCAGCGCTACGCAAAGCGGGCTGACCTGGACGCGGTGACGGGCTAGACACCCGCCCCATGTCCCTGCCCTTCGCCGACAAGCCCCTCTCTGGCAAGATCGCCCTCGTCACCGGCGCCAGCCGCGGCATCGGCCGCGCCTCCGCCCTCGCGCTCGCCATGGCCGGCGCCCATGTGGTGGCCGTCGCCCGCACCGAAGGCGGCCTCACCGAGCTCGACGACGAGATCCGGGCCGCCACCGGGGAGCCTGCGACCCTCGTGCCGCTGGATATCACCGAAGGCGACGGTCTCGATCAGCTGGGCCTGGCGCTGCATCAGCGGTTCGGCCGGGTCGACGTGATCGTCCATGCCGCGGCGATCCTCGGTCCCATGACCCCGGTCAGCCACATCGAGCCCAAACAGTGGGACCGGGTGGTGGCGGTCAACCTGACGGCCACCCATCGCCTGATCCGCGCCATGGAGCCGCTGCTGCGCGGCTCTGAGGCCGGACGGGCCATCTTCCTGACCACCGGCCGCGTCGCTCGGCCCAAGGCCTTCTGGGGCCCCTACGGCGTCACCAAGGCCGGGATGGAGCACCTGGTGCGCACCTGGGCCGATGAACTGGAGCAGACCAAGGTCCGCGCTGTCCTGCTCGACCCCAACACCATGCGCACCAAGATGCGGGCCGAGGCCATGCCGGGCGAGGATCCCGCGACCGTCACCGATCCCTCGGAGATCGGTCCCCTGATCGTGGAGCTGGCGCAGGCGGACCTCGGCCTGCCGCACGCTAACGTGGTCTTCGCCCACTGGAAGGCGGCCGGGACGCTCGCTTCGGCTTAGTGCCGGGCCGCAGGAGTTTCGCCGCCCGCCCGCGCGGGTTGCCGGCCTTGGCCTTTGGGCCCTGGGGTTTCGCCTTGCCGAACAGCTTGGGCTTGCCCGCCGCGCCTGCCTTGGCCCTGGCGGCGGCGGCGATCCGGGTCTTGGCCTTCAGGCCGGTCTTGGGCAGCACCTCGCCGAACGGCGCGCGCGCCGAGCCCTGGCCGGACTTCTCCTCGCCCTCGGCGTAGGGGTTCTTGTTCGACTTCACGGTGATGCGGATCGGCACGCCGGGCAGCTCGAAGCTCTCGCGGATCGAGTTGACCAGGTAGCGGCGATAGCTCTCCGGCAGCTGGTCGGCGCGGCTGGCGAATAGGACGAAGGTCGGCGGGCGCGACTTGGTCTGGGCCATGTACTTGGGCTTGATCCGCCGCCCGCTCACCGCCGGCGGCGGATGGCGCTCGGTGGCCATCTTCAGCCAGTCGTTGAGATCGCGGGTCTTCACCTTGGTCGACCAGTCGGCGTGGGTCTTGAAGACCGCCGGCATCAGCTTTTCGAGGCCCCTGCCCGTCTCGGCCGACAGCGCGATGATCGGCGCGCCGCGCACCTGCGGCAGCTGGCGTTGCGCCTCGTCGACGATATGGGCGAGCGTCGCTTGCTGGTCCTCCACCAGATCCCACTTGGCCAGGACGAAAACGAGCCCACGACCTTCCCGCTCAACGAGGTCGGCGATCTGCAGGTCCTGGATCTCGAAGGGGTGGGTGGCGTCCATCACCAGGATAACGATCTCGGCGAAGGTGATGGCGCGGATGGAGTCGTGGGTGGAGAGCTTCTCCAGCTTCTCCTGCACCTTGGCCTTGCGCCGCAGACCCGCGGTGTCCACCAGCCGCACGGCCTTGTCGCCCCAGGTCCAGTCGACCGGAATGGCGTCGCGGGTGATGCCGGCCTCCGGGCCCGTCAGCATGCGGTCTTCGCCGATCAGCTTGTTGACCAGCGTCGACTTGCCGGCGTTGGGACGGCCGACGATGGCGATCTTCACCGCCTTGTCGCCGTCATCGTCGTCGTGGTCGCTCTGGTCGGGCGCCACCGCGATCAGCGCCGCGTAGAGGTCGGCCATGCCCTCCCCGTGCTCGGCGGAGATCGGCACCGGCTCGCCGAGGCCCAGCCCAAAGGCCTCTAGGATGCCGCTCTCGCCGGCCCGGCCCTCGGCCTTGTTGGCGGCCAGCACCACCGGCTTGTCGCGCCGGCGCAGGATTTCCGCGAACACCTCGTCGATCGGGGTGACGCCCTCTCGGCTGTCGATGACGAAGAGGGCCACGTCGGCGTCGTCGATGGCGAGCTCGGTCTGGACGCGCATCCGCGCCTCGAGGCTGTCGTCGGTGAGGTCCTCGAAGCCGGCCGTGTCGATCAGTTCGAGATCGAGGTCGCCGATGCGCCCGGTGCCGAAGCGCCGGTCGCGGGTGACGCCCGGCTGGTCGTCGACGATGGCGAGTTTCCTGCCCGCCAGCCGATTGAACAGCGTGGATTTACCGACGTTGGGACGCCCGACGATCGCGAGTTTCAGCGTCATGGGCTCAGCTATAGACCAAAAACGGTCAGCGCAGCGCGATCAGCTGGGCGTTGTCGGTGACCACATAGATCATATTGCCCGCCACGATCGGCCCGATCAGCGCCGGCCCACCCAGCTCGACCTTGCGTTCGACCGCTCCGGTCTTGGCGTTGAGCGCTTCGAGCTGGCCGGTCGACGACACCAGCACCAGGCGGCTGTTGACCAGGATCGGGTTGGACCACAACGGCTTGGCGACCGTCCGGGCGCCGATACCCCAGAAGCCGCCCTTCTTCTTGGCCACGTAGCCGGTGTTCATGTCGTGGATCCAGTAGATCTGGCCCGTCTCGCGGGCGGCGCAGATCAGCTTGCCGTCGGTGGCGACCACATAGACCACGTCGCCGGCCGGCAGGGGCGAGGTGATGCCCACCACCGGAAGCGTCCAGCGCGCCTGGCCTGTGCGCAGGTCGGTCGCGGCGAAGACGCCGGAGTGGCTGACCGCGAAGACGTCGCCATTGTAGATCACCGGGCGGCCGGCGATGTCGCGGATCTCGGAGAGCGCGCTGGTGCGGCTCGCCTGCGACAGGGCGACGTTCCACAGGTCGTTGCCATTGGCGGTGCGCAACGCCACCAGCTCTCCGGAGCCAAAGGACGCCACCACGGTGTCGCCGGAGACCGCCGGGCTCGACGAGGAGAGGATCCGAGCCGATTCCGAGAGCGCCTGATAGCTCCAGCCCGACGCGCCGGTGGCGGCGTCGAAGGTCAGCAGCGTGTTGTCCAGGGCCACGGCCATCACGCGGCCGCCGAACACCGTGGGGGCGCCGTGGATCGGCTGCTCGGTGCGGGTGCGCCAGCCCACGCGGCCGGTCGCGGCGTCGATCTGGGCGACCAGCCGGAAGCCGGAGGTCATGTAGAGCTTCCCGTCGGCGTAGGCCAGGCCGCCGCCGAACCCTTCGCGGTCGCGTTTGTTGTCGTTGGGCCGCATATTCACGCGCCAGATGCCGGCGCCCGTCCGGGCGTCGTGCGCGCTGACCTCGGCCTGGGCGTCGATGGTGAACACCCGTCCGCCCGCCGCAACCGGCGGCGCAGTGATCAGCTCGCCCTGTTTCGAAGCCATGCCGATGTTCTTGCGCCAGGCGATCGAGAGGTCAGGCGCAGCGGTGATGTTGCCGACCAGCTGCTCGGGCGTGCCGCCGGGCAGCGGCCAGTCCGCCATGGTCTCAGGCGGCGGCAGCGCGAAGTCGACGTTCTTCAGCGCTTCGGCCGGCTCGAGCTTCTGGTCGGCCGCGATGATGGAGATGCGATCACCTTCGGTGGCGACCTCCTTGGTGTCCTTACCCTTGAAGGGATTCAGATTGCTGATCGTCGAGCAGCCGCTCGCGCCCAGCGCAGCGATCATCAGGACGGCGATGAGACTCTTGGCGCGAGGCGTCATTGCGGGCCCGGCGCTTGGTCTTGTGCCCCCTCTTGAGCTTGGGGAGCCAGACCCATCGGCACGCCGCCGGGTCCCACGAGCATCGGCGGCGGCAGGGCGAGCGCGGCCTTCACCGCGGCCGGCACGGCCTTGGCCGAGCCGGTGTCGATAAGGCCCATGGCGGCCTGCGCCCGCTGGCGCGCGCCCTCGGGCGCATCGAGCGTGCCGGTGATCACCACGAAGTCGGCGCGTGCGCCGGCCATGTCGCCCTTCAGGAGCTTGGCGAAGGCCAGCGCCTCACGCGCCTGCACCCGATAAGGGTGACCGTCTTTCATCAGCGGCGCCAATCGCCCCTCCACTTCCGAGAAAGGAGCGGTGTCGAGGATCGCGAAGGCGGATTTGAGGCGCGCGGCGTCCCCCAGGATATCGTCGGGCGCCGCGGCGGCGGCCTGGTCGAACAGAGCGACCGCGGCCTTGACGTCGTCGGGCTTGCCGGAGGCGATCTTCACGCCGCCAAGCTGCATCAGGGCCAGCGAGCTGAAGGCCTTGGCCGGCGACTTGGCGACCTCGCCCCAAAGCTGCTCGGCCTTGCCCTTGTCGCCCTGAGCGAAGGCGGTCAGGCCGGCGGCGTACTGCTCGGACGCCTTGTCGGTGGTTTGCTGCTGGTACTGCTGCCAGCCCCAGATCCCCAACGCGACGATGAGCGCGGCCGCCGCTGCGGCAAGCACCCACGGCGCGCTCTTGCGCGCAAGCGCCCGGTAGCGGTCGGAGCGAAGCTGCTCCTCGACCTCGTCAAACAGATCGCTCAATCGGGGACTCCGGACAGAATTTGGCGCGGCATTTCAGAGGCCGGGAACCTATAGCGCGCCGACGCGCGCCGCAACCGATCCTCAGGGGGCTCGAAATGAGGCCGCAAGCGCGGGGATCGGCGTCAGATCTCGCCGATCACACGGGTCAGCACGAAGCCCATCATGATCACGGCGAGGCCCGCCGCCACCCAGACCGCCGTCCCGCCGTTCGAGAGCGCCGCGACCCAGTCCGTGCCGGTGGAGATGTGATTGAGGCTGGAGGTGAGCAGGCGCGCGGAATCGCCGGCCGTCTCCACCCGCTGGAAGACATTGGACAGCATCAGCTGGCTGGCGCCGATCACGCCACCGACCACGCCTGCCGCGCCGATGAGCCAGCGCCTTGCGGTCCACCCGGCGTCGAGCCGGCGCTCCACGCGCTCGGCAAAGGATCCGGCGTCCGGCAGTTCCGGATAATCGGCGAAGAGACGCTCGAGCCGACGCTCGAAATCGAGCTCAACCATTGCCACGCCTCCCTTCCAAAACGACGCCGTGCTCCGGCGCCAGTCGCGTTCTGAGTTTTTCCAGACCACGTTTGACATGGGATTTGACCGTTCCAAGTGGCAGGTTCAAGGCCTCAGCCGCTTCCGTATGAGAAAGTCCTGCTCCAAAGCACATGGTGACGCAGAGCCTTTCCACGGGCCCAAGCACCTTCAGCGCCTCTTCGAGGTCGATCGTCGCATCGGCGTCGCCGCGCGGCGCCTCGGCCTCGTCTTCGACCGGCTCGGCCGTCATCAGGCCCAGTTTCCGGTCCCGCTGCAGGCGGCGCAGATAGAGCCTCGCAGCGATCTTCTTCACCCAGCCCGCGAAGGTTCCCTCGCCGCGAAATTCGGCGACCCGCTCGAAGGCGGTGAGGAACGCGTCCTGGGCCACATCGTCAGCTTCGGCGGACTGAGCCCCCATCCGGCGCAGCACGCCGCGCACCGCCGAACCATGGCGACGCACCAGTTCCCCGAAGGCCCGTCTTTCCCCCGTCGCGGCGTGGGAGCACAGCTCCACGTCGTGCAGGCTAGCGAACCGTGAATGTCTTGAGCCCGGCATGGGCTGTTCCCCCGGCTAAGCCAGTGACTAGCTCTTGGTCCGGTTGACGAAGCTGAGCACGATGAAGGCCAGGCCGATGAACACCGGGAACGCCGCCAAGGCGATCATCGGGATCGTCGATTCCGGCTCTTCGTAGCCCAGGGCGACGCCCATGGCGACGAAGCCTAGACCAACGCCCAGCCAGATGATTCCGGTGCGCAGATCGCGGCTGGGCGACGGCGCGGCGCGCAGGTTCACGTTGCGGGCTGCGGTTTCCATGGTCGCCATCATCTCGGTGGGCAGCGGTTGGCCCTTCTCGATGGCGGCGCGCAGGGTTTCCTGGATTCGAATCCGTTCCTGCGAGCGGATGTAGAACGGAACGATACAAACGGCGGCGATCGATCCGAATATGATCGCGATGATGAATACAGCTTCCATCTTAATCTCTCCCTTGTCTCGACCGGGACCGACAAAGCCCCATCTCTGATAAGGAAGAGGCTTAGGCGGCGATCGTCAGATGCAGATTGTAGCGTGAAATCTTGGTCATGATCCAAGGTCCAGCGCCGAACTGGGCCGTGCTCCAAGGATCACCAGAGCGCCCGCCGCCAGCGCGATGGCCCCCAACGCCGGGGCAAGTCCCTGCGAAAGCGACACCACGACCGGCTGCAGAGTCGGCCAGAGCAGCCAGAACGCGCCACCGCCCACCACGCTGAGACCGGAGAGCAGCGCCACGTCTTCCTGGAAGCGCCGGCGCATCACCTTTTCCATCACCGCGGTGGAGAATACCGGGTCCCGGGCCGCGGGTTCGTCCAGGGCGAACAGGGCTTTCAAGTGATCATCAGCTTGCGTCATCACACACTCCCAACGCCTGCAGAAGCCGCGCGCGGCCCCGCGATACATGGCTCTTCACCGTCCCCAACGGCATATCTAATGCTTCCGCCGCTTCGGCATGACTGAAATCAGCAGCCAGACAAAGCGCCACACAGGCCCGCTGTTCCGCCGGCAGGTCGGCCATCGCCCGCTCCAGGGCCAGCTTGTCCTCGGCCGGCGCGTCGACCGTCTCGTCGCGATCGGCTTCGTAGACCGCGGCGCGGGCCCGCTCGCGTCCGGCCGAGCGCACCGCCGTCAGATGCTTGTTGTAGCCGATCCCGCACAACCAGGCCCTGACGCTAGCTCCAGCCTTGAGCCGCCCGATTCGTGACCAGGCCGCCAGGAAGGTCTCCTGGGCCAGATCGTCGGCCTGGACCCAGTCGCCGCAGGCCCGGCGCAGGAAGGCGCGCAGCGGCTGCTGGTGCCGCTCCACGAGCCGCGAGAAGGCTTCCGTCGATCCGCCCTGGGCGGCGGCGACCAGCGCTTCATCGAGGCTCGCCGGGCTCATTTGTCCCGGAAGGTCGACGCCATGACCGCGAAGACCAGGTTGCCGACTGCGACGACCGTCATGATGATCGCCACGAGGCGAAAGGGCATCTCGGCGCCGGGCCAGTCGGCGTACTCGGACGCCCACCAGAAGCCGACAGCCACCGCGCCGGTAACGAAGGCGCTGCGCCACTGCCAGTACGGACCCCAGCGGTAGTAGCGGCGATAGGCGCGCCGCATATAGCGCGGAGACGCCCAATAGCCGCCGTAGCCGTAGCCCGGCGGATAGGCCCCGGGGGCCTCGCCGGGCAGCGGACCGCCCGGCATGTCGCCGCTGACCCCGCGCACCAGCTCGGGCGGCGGATCCTTGCCCTGCTCAGCGTAGTGTCTCAGCAGGTCCAGATGATCGCGGCTGCGCTTGTAGGCGAGCCAGCGGTCCCAGGCGCCGAACACGAAGAACCCGATCGGAAAGAGCAACCACCAATAACTGCTGAAAAAATAGAACATGAGCTTGAGCTCCTGGAACCCGCGGCGGGCGGGACCTGATTTCCCGCACCGCCCTTTGCCCTGTAGTCGCCGCCGACTCCCAGATCGGATGCAGGGCGCAAACCTAGCCCTACGCGCGCACCCTAGCCACGGCCCCGCCGACCGCCCGGCGGGGTGGGTTTCGGAGTGAACTTGCTGCTCGGGCGCGCGCCGCCGGGGGCAACTAGCCGAATCGGGCGGCGTATATCTCCGGCTTGAAGCCCACGGTCAGTTCACCCCTGGTCTCCAGTACTGGCCGCTTGATCATCGACGGCTGGGCCAGCATCAGATCGATAGCCCTGGCCCCGGTGAGGCCGGCCTTGTCGGCGTCCGGCAACTTGCGGAAGGTCGTGCCCGAGCGGTTGAGCAGCACCTCCCAACCCACCTGCCGCGCCCAGGCTTCAAGACGACCGCGGTCGATCCCCTGCGCCTTGTAGTCGTGGAAGGCGTAGGCGACCCCGTGATCCGCCAGCCAGGCGCGGGCCTTCACCATCGTGTCGCAGGCCTTGATGCCGTAGATCGTCGTCATGTTCGTCCTTGGTCGGGGCCTCAGCCGCGGTTCGGGATTGTCAGGCCGCGCTGCACGGCCGGCCGCGCCAAACCACGCTCCAGCCAGGCCGGGACGTTCTTCAGACGGGCGTAGTCCACCAGCTCGCCCGCGCCATAGAAGCCGATCAGGTTTCGCACCATGCCCAGCATCGCGATGTCGGCGATGGTGAAGTCATCACCCATGATCCACCGCCGGCCCTCCAGCCGCGCCTCGAGCACCTCAAGCAGGCGCCTGGCCTCTGCGGCGTAGCGGTCGCGTGGGCGTTTGTCCGCGTATTCGCGGCCCGCGAACTTATGGAAGAACCCCACCTGGCCGAACATCGGCCCGGGACCGCCCACCTGCCAGAACACCCAGGCCAGCGTCTCGTAGCGCCGCGCCGGGTCGGCCGGCAGCAGCTTGCCGGTCTTTTCCCCCAGATAGACCAGGATCGCTCCGGACTCGAAGAGCCCGATGGGCCGGCCGCCCGGCCCGTCGGGATCGATGATCGCCGGGATCTTGCCGTTCGGATTGAGTGAGAGGAACTCCGGGGTCCGGCTCTCGTCCTTGCCGATGTCGACCAGGTGCGGCTCGTAGGGCAGCCCGATCTCCTCCAGCATGATCGATACTTTCACGCCATTGGGCGTCGGCAACGAATAGAGCTGCAGCCGGTCGGGGTGTTGGGCGGGCCAGCGGGTCGTGATCGCGAAGGCGGACAGATCGGCCAAGTGGGAGTCTCCAGGGAGCCCCACAGATGGGATCGCACACGCCGAACTCAACCGACCAGTGGCCAACGCCCGAGCACCTCATGGCGGCCCTCGCCGGAAACGCTGTCCAGCAGGACGAACTCCGTGGCCACCCAGCTGATCGGCTCGATGAATTCCTTTGGCGCGGCGGCCTTGTCCCAGAGCAGGCTTACGTGGGGCCAGACCTGCGGCTCGCGGCGCGGCGCCATGGTTCCGGCGGCCAGCGCCTTGTGGATGGCGGTATGGAGGAATTCCACCCCGGTCAGGCCGTCATCGCCCAATAGCACGAGCGGGTGAGGATCGCCCTTCCAGCTCTCGACGTGATTCAGCGTCACCGTGAAGGGCGCCAGGGCGACCCTGTCGGCGAGGGATTTGGCCTTCTCCATCACCGCCCGGGTCGGCGGCCCGCGGAAGGTCCCGACGAAGTTCAGCGACAGGTGAAGGCGCGCGGGGGGCATAAGGACGCCCTTCAGCCCGTGGCGCCGGCGCAGGTCCAGGCCCAGCCGGACCATCCGCTCGGCCGCTTGCGCGTCCGGCTGCAGCGCGAAGAAGACCCGATGTTCCGGCGAAGCGGCGCACTCCCGTTGAGGCTTGACTGAGCCCGGCCGGCGTCTTCCTGCTAGCCTGCGCACGCCACGTCAAGAATGGCGGCCTGGGAGGATGGATCGAGATGAACAGCCGGCTTCTGCCCCTCGCGCTATTAGTGACGGTGTTCGCGGTTTCCGCGGCTGTCCCGGCCGCCGCCCAGACCAGCCCGGCGGCCGTCGCCAAGGGCTACAAGGCGCCGCGCAACGCCTTCGGCCAGCCGGACATGTCCGGCGTCTGGAGCAACGCCACCATCACGCGGCTGGAGCGCGACCCCAAGTACGGCGACCGCCTGATCCTCACCCCTGAAGAGGCCAAGGCCATCGAGGGCGCCAGCGACCAGCGCAACGCCCGCCTGCGCGCCAACACCGACACCTCGATCAAGGACCCCGACAAGCTGCCCGAATGCCAGAGCGGCGCCCAAGGCGCGGCCTGCGGCTACAACGCCTTCTGGACCGACCCCGGCACCCGTCTGGTACGCATCGGCGGCGAGGCCCGCACCTCGATCCTGACCGCGCCGGCCAACGGCCGCCTGCCGAGCCGCCCCACCTCCAGCAACGGGACCGCCGCCGGCGCGGCTGGCGCAGGACGCGCCCGCGCCCAGTTCGGCGGGAATTTCGACAATCCGGAGAACCGCGCGCTGGGCGAGCGCTGCATCGTGGGCTTCGGCGGCACCTCCGGCCCGCCGATGATGCCGGTGCTCTACAACAACCACTACGAGATCCATCAAACCAGGGACTCGGTCGTCATCGTCGTTGAGATGGTGCACGACGCCCGCATCGTCCGGATCGGCGGCAGCCATCCGCCGGCCAGCCTGCGCACCTGGATGGGCGACTCGGTCGGCCATTGGGATGGCGACACCCTCGTCGTCGAAACCACGAATCTTCGCCGCGAAGAAGGCCTGCGCGGTCCGGAGGACAACATGAAGGTGATCGAGCGCTTCACCCGCGTCTCGCCCCAGCAGATCCTCTACCAGTTCGAAGTGGTCGATCCCGCCACGTTCTCAGCGCCCGTGAAGGGCGAGGAAGCGTTCAACTTCACCAAGGACAAGATCTACGAATACGCCTGCCACGAGGGCAACTACGCCCTGCCCGGCATCCTGGCCGGCGCCCGGGCCGAGGAACGCAAGGCGGCCGCGGCGGCGCCGGCGAAACCCGAGACGGTCGCGCTGAAATAGGCCTAGCCACCGACGATCGCCTCGTAGGCCGCATGCGCCGCGGTCCGCGCGGCCTTCAGCGTCGATTGCAACTGCCGGAAGTCGCGGGCCCCGCCGGCGCGCGCCAGCAGCTTGCGGAACGCGGGCGGCTCCGCGGCCGGGTCTGCGCGGTCGTCGAGCGCCACCTTCAGGAGCTGGGTCAGGTCCTGCTGCAATCGCCAGGCCGTCTCCAGGTCCGCCAGCGGTTTCGGGGCCGCGAGGCCCGTCTCGCGGAAGGCCGCCAGCGCCGCGGCCGTATTGGGCTCCAGCGGTCCGCCCTCGCCCGCGTAAGCCAGCTGCAGGAACTGGGCGGCGAACTCGATGTCCACCAGCCCCCCGGGCGAGAGCTTCAGATCCCACTCGCCCTTCGGCGGACGCTCCTCGGCCATCAGCTCGCGCATGTCGCGCACGTCGGCCGCCACGGCGGCGCGGTCGCGCGGCCGGCGCAGCGCCGCGGCGACCGCCCCCTGCGCCGCCTCGGCGAAGGCCGGGCTGGTCGACCAGACCACCCGTGCGCGGGTCAGCGCCAGGAACTCCCAGGTCTCCGCCTCGGCCTCGTAGTAGCCCTCGAAGGCCGCGAAGCTCACCGCCACCGGCCCTTTTGTGCCGGACGGGCGAAGCTGCATGTCGACCTCGTAGAGCCCGCCCTCCGCGGTCTGGCTGGAGAGCGCGGCGATCAGGCGCTGGGTGAAGCGGCCGTAGAAGGTCACCGCGTCCCAGCCCTTCACCGTCGAGGCCGCATGCGGGTCGGCCGCGCGGTAGAGGGTCATCAGGTCGAGGTCGGAGCCGGCGCTCATCTCGCGGCTGCCGCACTTGCCGAGCGCCACCACCGCCACGTCACCGGCGAAGGCCCCGCCCAGCCGCTCGGTCTCGGCGAGCGCCGCGTCGGCGAGCGCGCCCACGCAGACGTCGGCCAGGTCGGCGAAGGCCTTGCCCGCGGCCGCGGCGCTGGCGGCCCCGCTCATCACCTGGACGCCCACCCGGAAAGCCTGCTCGCGGTGGACGACGCGCACCGCGTCCATGGCGCCTTCGAAACCCTGCGCCTGCGCCACCGCCGAGCGCATGAAGGCGTGATCCTCGGCGATGTCGATGGGCTCGAAGAAGGCCCCGTCGAGCATGGCGTCGATGGCCGCCGGCCGCCGCGCCAGCGTGGTCGCCAGGCGCGGCGCGAAGGCCATCACCTGCACGATCAGCTCGAAGAGGTTGGGCTGGGCCAGGAACAGCGACTGCAGCTGCACCCCGGACGACAGGTGGGAGAAGAAGTCCGAGAACCGGTGGAAGGCGGTGTCCGGCGACCCGGTCGCCTGGGCGGCGTCCAGCAGGCGGGGGGCAAGCCGGGTGAACAACTCCCGCCCGCGCTCCGTGGCGGTGGCCGGGATGTGTCCGTGGTGCCAGCTGCGGATGGTGGCGGCCACATTGGCCGGGCTGGAGAACCCCATGCGCTTCAGCGTGGCGAGTGTCGCCGGATCGTCGTCCACGCCGGTGAACACCAGACTGCCGAACCGCGACGACAGGGGCTCCTCCGACGGGAAGAGCTCGCCATAGCGCGCGTTGACGCCCTTCAGCATCCGGGTGATCGCCGCGTCGAAGCTGCGCAGCGGCTCGAAGCCCGAAAGCGCCGCCACGCGCCGACGCTCGGCGTCGGATTCCGGCAGCTTGTGGGTCTGCTCGTCGGCCAGCATCTGGATGCGGTGCTCGACGGCGCGCAGGCGCTCATAGGCCACCCTGAGTTCGGCGGCGGTCTCAGAGGTGACGTGACCGGCCTCGCTCAGGGCGGCGAGCGCGTCCAGCGTGCGCCGGCTGCGCAGGGCCGGGTTGCGGCCGCCCAGGATCAGCTGCTGGGTCTGGACGTAGAACTCGATCTCGCGGATGCCGCCCGTCCCCAGCTTCAGGTCGACCCCCTTGGCCGAGACCCGCTCGTCGACCTTGTGGGCGTGGATCTGGCGCTTGATCGAATGGATGTCGGCGATGGCGGCGAAGTCGAGGTTCTTGCGCCAGACGAAGGGCAGGAGCTCGTCCAGGAACGCCTGAGACGCCGGCAGGTCGCCGGCGCAGGGCCGCGCCTTGATGAAGGCCGCCCGCTCCCAGTTCTGGCCGACGCTCTCGTAGTATTCCAGCGCCGCGGGGATCGGCACCGCCGCCTGGGTCGAGGAGGGGTCGGGGCGCAGCCGCAGGTCCATCCGGAAGACGTAGCCGTCGGCGGTCCTGAGCTGCATCAGGTCGGAAAGCCGCTGGGTCAGCCTGACCGCGAAGGCCTCGCTCTCGATCCCCTCGGCGAGCGGCATCCGGCCAGGATCGAAGAACACCGAGACGTCGATGTCCGAGGAGTAGTTGAGCTCGAAGGCGCCCTGCTTGCCCATGGCGATGCAGAACCAGCCGGGAACGGGACCTTCCGCCCCCGTCCCCAGGCGGGTCAGCCGCCCCGCCTCCAGCTCGCCGCGGGCCGCCACCTCAAGCGCCGAGGCCACCGCCCCGTCCGCGAAACGGGTGAGCGCGCCCGTCACCTGATCCAGGTCCCAGACCCCGCCGAGGTCGGCCAGCGCGGTCAGCAGGTGCAGTTCGGCCTTCAGCTCGCGCAGCCGCACGGTGGCGGCCTCCGTCGAGAGGTCGGCCGCCGCCGCGGTCCGCCCCAGGATGTCCTCCAGCCGGCCTTGCGGCTCATCGGCCAGCAGCGCGTCCAGCCCCGCCGGATCGCGCCGCGCCAGGCTTGCGAGATAGGACGAGGCCGCGAAGATCGGCGCCAGCGCCGGCCAGGCCTGCTCCAGCCGCTCTGTCCACAGCGCCGCGGCGACCTGGCTGCGCAGCCGTTCGGCCGCCTTCTCGTCCACGACCGGCCCGCAGGGGGTCAACTGTTCGGCGAGGACCATGCCGGCCACGTCAGGCCGGCCGCGGCAGGACCAGCGCAACCCTGAGCCCCGGCCCCATTTCGCCGACCTTGCCCGGGCCCTCGGCCAGCTCCAGGCGCCCGCCGTGCGCCTCGGCCACCGCGGCCACCAGCGACAGGCCCAAGCCCGCGCCGGGCTCGTTGCGGCTGTTCTCCAGGCGCACAAAGCGTTCGACCACCCGCTCGCGGTCACCGTCCGGGACACCGGGCCCGGTGTCCGTCACCGAGAACTCGATCTCGCCGGAGGAGCGCCTGCGCACCCGCAGCATGATGGCGCCCCCGGCCGGGGTGTATTTCACGGCGTTGTCCAGGATGTTGGCCAGCGCCTGGGCCAGGAACTCGCGGTTGCCGCGCGCCTGCAGGTCCTTGGAGAACTCCGCGTCGAAGTCGATGTCCTTGTCTTCGCACAGAGGCTCATAGAGCTCGGCGATGTTGGCCGCGAGCTCGGCGGGGTCGAACAGCACCGGGTCGGGCGCCGTGCCGGCCGCCTGTAGCCGGGCGATCGAGAGCACCGCGCCGAAGGTCTTCAGCACCCCGTCGGTGTCCTCCAGCGCCTGGGCCAGCGCCTGGGTCGGGTCGCCCTTGCCGGCCTCGACGTCCAGATAGGCCACCTCCAGCCGCGCGCGCAGGCGGGTCAGCGGCGAGCGCAGATCGTGGGCGATGGCGTCGCCGGCGTGGCGGTGGCCGGCCATGGACCGCTCCAGGCGGTCCAGCATCTCGTTGACGCCGGCGGCGAGCTCGTCGAACTCGTCCCGCGTCCCACGCACCTGCGCCCGCGCGCCAATATCTCCGTTGCGCACGGCGTCGACCACCTCGGTCAGGCCCACCATGGAGCGCGTGACATTGCGGCTCATCAGCACCCCGCCGGCCAGGCCCAGCAGGACGAACAGCGCGCCGCCGCCCTGCAGCGCGCGGGTGACATTGTTCACATAGGCCTCGTCGGCCCCGATATCGGCGCCCACGAACAGCATCTGGCCGCCGCGCAGCCGCTGCTGCAGGCCCCGTGCCGGGTGCTTGACCGTGTGGCCCTGCGCGTCCTGGTCGGTAACCGAAAAGCTGGTCCATCTCGCCGGACCGACGAAATTGTCCACCGGACTCTCCTCGATGGAGCCGGAGATCCGCTTCTGGTCATTGTTCATCAGGAGGTAGAGGAACGGCCGCTCGCTTGCGGCGCGCTCGATCAGCGACTGGTTGACGGCGTCCAGGCCCGCCCGGTCATAGGCCGCCACCAGCGAGTGCATTTCCCGCGTGATTTCCTGGTCGGTGCGCCGCGTCGCCTCGCCCGCCGTCGCCACATAGATGTAGGCCAGGAAGGCGCTGGCGGCCGAAGCGAACAGCGCCAGGAACAGCAGCGTCAGCCGAAACGGCGTGGTGCGGAAAATGCGCGGCAGGCGCATCAGCGCGCCGTCCGCCGCCTACGCGTCCAGCCGGTAGCCGGCGCCGCGGACGGTCTGCAGCATCGGCCGGTCGAAGCCCTTGTCGATCTTCGAACGCAGGCGCGAGATGTGCACGTCGATGACGTTGGTCTGCGGGTCGAAGTGATACTCCCAGACCTTTTCCAGGAGCATGGTCCGGGTCACCGACTGGCCGGCGTGGCGCATCATGAATTCCAGGAGCTGGAACTCGCGCGGCTGCAGGTCGATCTCCTTGCCCTGCCGGTGCACGGTGCGCCCGATCAGGTCCATCTCCAGCTCGCCGACCCTGAGCAGGGTCTGCACCGACCCGGTCTCGCGGCGGCGCGCGAGCGCCTCGACCCGCGCGATCAGTTCGGCGAAGGCGTAGGGCTTGACCAGATAGTCGTCGCCACCCGCCTGCAGGCCCGCCACCCGGTCGCCGACCTCGCCGAGCGCCGACAGGAACAGGACCGGCGTCTGGTCGCCCTCGCGCCGGATGGTCTCGATCAGCTGCACGCCGTTCATCTTCGGCATCATGCGGTCGACGATCATCACGTCGAACTCGCCGTCGCGGGCGGCGGTGAGGCCCTCCTCGCCGTCCGCCGCGCGCGTGCAGGCGTTGCCGGCTTCCGAGAGCCCGCGTTCCATGGCGTCGGCCGCCTCGAGGTCGTCTTCGACGATCAGGATCCGCATCTGTTTTCCGCCCCCGCGAACGCTCTAGTGTCCCGATTCCGAAGTTCGCGAGCGCTTGCGGCAGGCTCGGACGAACTTCGGAATCGATGAGGACACTAGCAAGCCTACGTTTCCAGCGTGCTTCTTGGATTTGAAGTTCGCACGGCGCTTGGTCATGACTGAGACGAACTTCAAATCCAGCACGCTGGCTAGCCCGCCGCCATCTTCAGCGCCAGGAAGGTGGTGCGGCCCTGGCGGAAGATGCCCATCGCCACGCCGGCGCGCCCGGCTTTCTTGGCGGCGTCGACCGCGGCGGAAACCTCTGCGGCGGTGCTCACCGGATGGCCGCCCGCCTGCACGATCACGTCGCCGCGGTGCAGGCCCTTCTGGCCGGCGTCGGAGGTCTGGTCGACGCTCTCGACCACCACGCCCTTGAGCTCGGGCGGAGCGTTCAGCCGCCGGCGCGTGGCCTCGTCGAGCGGGCCCAGCGCCATGCCGAGCACCGACGGATGGGTCGCCGGCGGGGTCGTCGGCGCGGCGCCGCCGCCTTGGCCTTGCGTGTTGTCGTTGGAGGCCAGGTCCTTTTCCGAGGGGCGGATTCCCGAGCGCACTTCGATGAGGCGATGCTTGCCCTCGCGGATCACGTCGAGCTTCAGGACGTCGCCGGCCCGGCCCTTGGCGACCTCGCGGGTCAGTTCCGTGGAGGTCTTCACCGCGACGCCGTTGATCGCCACGACCACGTCGCCGGGCAAGAGGCCGGCGCGCGCCGAGGGGCCCGCGGGCACCAGGTCGGAGACGATCGCGCCCTTCTGCGCGCCCAGACCCTGGGCCTCGGCGAGATCCGGCGTGAAGTTCTGGATGGTGGCGCCGATGTAGCCGCGCTGGATCTTGCCGCCGGCGATCAGCTGCTTGGTGACATTGTCGGCCACCTCGGCGGGAATGGCGAAGCCGATGCCCACCGAGCCGCCGGAGGGCGAGAAGATCGCGGTGTTCACCCCGATCACCCGGCCATAGATGTCGAAGGTCGGGCCGCCAGAGTTGCCCCGGTTGATGGGGGCGTCGATCTGGATGTAGTCGACGAAGGTCTCACCGATGTCGCGGCCGTAGGCCGAGATGATCCCGGCCGTGGCGGTGCCGCCCAGCCCGAAGGGATTGCCCACCGCGATCACCCAGTCGCCGACGCGCGGCTTGCCGGCGTTCTCGAAGTTCACGAACGGGAAGTTGGTCCGTCCGCTCTTGACCTTGATCACCGCCAGGTCCGAGCCCTCGTCGCGGCCGACCACGGTGGCGTCGAGCTCGGTCTCGTCCTTCATGACCACCTTGATGGACTCGGCGTTCTCGACCACGTGATTGTTGGTGACGATGTAGCCGTCGGCCGAAATGAAGAAGCCCGAGCCCGCCGACTGCTGGGTCGGCAGCTTCGGCTGGCCCTTGTCGGTGCGCCCGCCCTGCGGCGGCGCGCCGCCCTCTTCGTCGTCGCCGCCGCCCTGGCCGCCGCGCGGCTGCAGGTCGAAGGGGAAATTCTCGAAACCGGGGATCTTGCGCAGCGCGCTGGCGTCCGGCCGGCTGGTGACATTGATCGACACCACCGCGGGAGAGACGCGGTCGAAGATGTCGGCGAAGGACATGGGCGCGCCTGGCGGCGGCGCGAAGATCGGCGCCGTGGACGCCCGGATCAGATGGCCGGCCCCATCGGCGTGGGCGGCGGGCAGCTTCATGCCCGCGCCCGCCACCGCGGCGGCCATGACGCCGGCGCCGGCGATGGCGCCCAGGAGATAGCCGGTCTTCTTGGAGGTCATAGACTTCTGTTTCCCTGCGCGCGCCGCATGATGCTCCGGCGCGCCTCGTAAACCTAGGTTCGATGCACGAGAGCGCAACTGCTCTCAAGTTACGTTTCAGACAGCCTTAAGGCCGCCATTCAGTCTGTTATAGGGCGCAATCATGTCAGGCGCCGTCGGTTTGCGACAGCGCTCTCACACGCTGAGCCTCCTCAGGTGAGAGTTCCGCTTCGCCCGATCGGTTCCGAAGCCGGCTTACGAGCAGGCCTGCCCCAAGAACCACCACTGCGAACGGCCCGCCCCACAGCGCCAGGTTCATCCAGGAGAACGCGGGCGTCATCAGTACGAACTCACCGTAGCGGTCGGTGAGGAAATGCTTGATCTGCGCGTCGCTGCGGCCGGCCTTCACCTGCTCGCGGACAACATGCCGCAGGTCGGCGGCCAAGTCCGCTTCCGAGTCGTCGATCGACTCGTTCTGGCAGACGAGGCAGCGGACATCGGCGAAAATCGCCCGGGCGCGGGCCTCCTGGGCGGGATCGGGCAGACGGTCGGCCGGATCGGCGGCCGCGGCGAGGCACAGGGCGCCCGCGAACATCGCTGCAAGCGAACGAAGGCTCACCTTAGGCCTCATGCCGGCTGCTCCCGCTGCCGCTGCGCCACGCCCAGCCGCATCTTCCGGTCGGAGAGCGAAGTGAGCCCGCCCAGGGCCATGAGCACCGGGCCGAGGAAAATCAGGGTGGCCCACGGGTTCCAGTAGGCGCGGATCAGCCAGAC
>PLEH01000306.1 GCA_003136395.1 Phenylobacterium sp. | reverse complement strand
CCCACCGACAAGATCCGCGACCTCATCGGCAAGGGTGGCGCCACTATCCGTGGCATCATCGAGCAGACGGGCGCCAAGATCGACGTGGACGACACCGGCAAGGTCTCTGTCGCATCCAGCGATGCCGAGGGCCTGAAGAAGGCGCTCGAGATCATCGGCAACCTCACCGCTGTGCCTGAAATTGGAAAAGTCTATCTGGGCAAGGTAGTGCGGTTGGCTGAGTTCGGCGCATTTGTCGAGCTGTTCCCGGGAACGGACGGCCTGCTTCACATCTCCGAAATCGCAGAGCACCGCGTGAAGGAAGTGAAGGACGAACTCCGCGAGGGCGATCAGGTGATGGTCAAGGTCCTGGCTATCGAAGGCAACCGCATCAAGCTCAGCCGCAAGGCTCTCATCAAGGAGCAGAAGGCCAAGCTTGCCCACTCTGCACCGGCGGAAGCCGGGCCGGCTGAGGCGGGTGAGACGGAAGAATTCGATGCACCGGCACCTGCTCCTGCAGCACCATCAAGAGCCCACAGCGAATTCGACGAGCGTCAGCCGACGTCCAATCAGAGCACGATCCTGATTGAGGGCGGCGACGACTTCGAAGATGACGAAGAGGGTGAAGAAATCGACGAGGAGAACGAGCCGAACTTCAACCGCGTCGAAGGCGCCCCGGTAGTGGCAGGGGCAGCGGTTGGTGGCGGAGCACGTCCCCCGGCGAACAACAACAATCGCCGTCGGCGCCGTCGCAGAGGCGGTCGTCCCGGTGGTGGCGGCGGCCAGGCATAACAACCTGTCGCAGTGAAGACAAGGAAGGCCCGGACTCTCCAGTCCGGGCCTTCTTCTTTTTACTGCCGTTTGTACGTAGAGCAGATGCCGTTGGCGCTGGTCAATTGTCTTGGCGCGATTGCCTGATATCGTCGTGCGGAGGCGATTGAACTGGCGGCCGACGACCTTGCGGCGCGTCGTGCTAATCGGCGGTTCCGTTCGCCCGTTTGTTGTCGTACATTCTCAGGTCGGCGGTAATGCAGAGGGACTCCATATCCGCTGCGTCCTCGGGAAAAATGGCAATACCGAGGCTGGCGCCGACATGCATGGAATGATCTTGCAGTTGCAGGGGTTTGTTCAGCAGTTCGAGCAGAGCGCTGCCCACCAGCGCGGCCTCGGCGCTGCTGGTGGGTGCTTCCAGAATCACGGCGAACTCGTCGCCGCCCATGCGCCCGACGATATCGCTCTCGCGGACATGGGCCAGCAGGCGCTCGGCCACGGCCTTCAGCGCCGCATCGCCCGCGGCATGGCCCAGGCGGTCATTGACGCCTTTCAGGTCGTCGAGATCGAAATAGACCAGGCTGGCCGGCGAGCCGTAGCGCTGGGCGAAGGTGCGGATGCGGCCGAGCTCGCGCAGCAAGGCGCGGCGGTTGAGCAGCGGGGTCAGCGCGTCGCGGTCAGCCAGGTCCTCGACCTCGGCCAGGCGGCCCTTCAGCCGGCCGACCTCGGTGCGCAGATCGTCGATCTCGCCAAGCAAGCCTTGCACGGCGGCGCTCACCGCCGGGGTCATCTCGGCCTCGCTGATGCCGAGAATTTCCACGGAGTCCACCGGTCCGGAGGGCCGGACCTGGGCGCCCGCCTGCTGCAGCGCGCGCCGCCGCATGGCCGAGAAGGGCTCGTTGCGGGCGCCGGTTATCTTCATGAGCGTGCGTCCAAAGGGCGGTTCAGAATCAGCTTTACTGTAGGACCATAGTTAATCTACGCGTCCCCGGTTGCCCCTGCAAAGTCGGCGCCTATACTCCGCCGCCTTCTAGGAAGGGGCCCCCGAGACATGAGCGGCAAGTCAACGCCCGTCGCCATTATCATGGGCAGCCGCTCCGACTGGCCCATCCTGCGACATGCCGCCGAGATGCTGGAGAGCCTTGGCGTGGCCTACGAGGCCAAGGTGGTCTCCGCCCACCGCACGCCCGAGCGCATGTACGCCTTCGCCAAGGGCGCCAAGGCGGCCGGCTTCAAGGTGATCATCGCCGCGGCGGGCGGCGCGGCGCACCTTCCGGGGATGACCGCCTCCCTGACCGAACTGCCGGTCTTGGGCGTACCGATCGAGACCAAGGCGCTGAAGGGCATGGACAGCCTGCTCTCCATCGTCCAGATGCCGGCCGGCATCCCGGTGGGGACCCTGGCCATCGGCGAGGCGGGCGCCAAGAACGCCGGACTGATGGCGGCCAGGATTCTGGCGCTCTCGGACGAGGCGATCGCCGCGCGCCTGACGGCTTTCACCGCCGACCAGACCGACAGCATTCCCGAGACCGTCGAGGACGCGTAAGAGGCGGCCATGCCTGTCCTCCCTCTCGCGCCCGGCGCCGCCATCGGCATCATCGGCGGCGGCCAGCTCGGCCGTATGCTGGCCCAGGCCGCCGCGCGCCTGGGCTTCGACGCCATCATCCTGGAGCCGGAGCCCGAGAGCCCGGCCTCCCGCGTCGCGGCCCACACCATCGTGGCGGCCTACGACGACCCCATGGCGCTTCGGACGCTGGCGGACGTCGCCACCATCGTCACCTACGAGTTCGAGAACGTGCCGGTGGGTGCGGTGGAGGGCCTGCTGGCGCTCGGCATGGAGGTGGCGCCCGGCGCGCGGGCGCTGGCCGTGGCGCAGGACCGGGTCGAGGAGAAGAGCTTCCTGAACGCCCAGGGGGTCGCCACGGTGGCCTTCGCCGGCGCCGACACCGCCCGCGAGGCGTTCGAGGCGGTCGCCGCGGTCGGGGCGCCGGCCCTGATGAAGACCCGCCGCGACGGCTACGACGGCAAGGGCCAGCGCTGGGTGGAGCACGCGCCCGACGCGGCGGCCGCGTTCGAGGCCCTGGGCTCCGTCCCGGTGATCGTCGAGGCGGCTTGCGAGTTCACCCGCGAGCTCTCGATCATCGCCGCCCGCGGCCGCGACGGGTCCACCGCCATCTATCCGCTGGCCGAGAACCACCACGAGCACGGCATCCTGCGCCGCAGCCTCGCGCCCGCCCGCGCCGATCAGGCGCTCTCAGACCAGGCCGAGCGGATCGCCGCGCGCATCCTGGCCGGCCTCGACTACGTCGGCGTGATCGGCATCGAGCTCTTCGAGATGGCCGACGGCCGGCTGCTGGTGAACGAGATCGCGCCCCGGGTGCACAACACCGGCCACTGGACCCAGGACGGCTGCGAGGTCGACCAGTTCGAGCAGCACATCCGCGCCGTCGCCGGCTGGCCGCTCGGCCCCACCCAGGCCATTGCCCAGGTCGAGATGCTCAACCTCCTGGGCGACGAGGCCGACGCCTGGGCGAAATACGCCGCGGAGCCCGAGACGAGGCTCCACCTCTACGGCAAGCGCGAGGCCAAGCCCGGCCGCAAGATGGGCCACATCAACCGGGTGAGGGCGCTGTGAGCCACATCCCTCCCCGCGCCGGGGAGGGACAGGCGGCGTAGCCGCCAGGGTGGGGCAGTGTGGGCCGGCGTGCTGAGTCAGCGCCTGAGCGCGACTTCCCCACCCGTCTCGCTGCGCTCGACACCCTCCCCCGAACGGGGAGGGATTAGCTGTACCGCATCCGGCCCAGCGCGCCGGCCACGGCGTCCATCATCGCGCCTGGCTTGAACTTCGTCGTCCGCTTCCAGGTCTCGAAGGCCATGACGTTGGCGATGCGGCGGTCGGTGAAGGCCAAGGCGGCCCCAGGCCCCGAGGACAGGCGGATGGCCAACGCCCCGGTGAGGATCCCGGCCAGCAGCGCGCGCTTGGAATAGTGGTTCTCGTCGGTGGCCGTGTCGCCGGCCCAGCGCCACAGCACGTCGGCGCTCTCCCAGGCCAGGCGCGCGCCGAGCCCCGCATGCGTCGGCAGGGCCAGGAAGCCGGTCCAGCGACGCACGGCGGCCTCATCGGCGGCGGTGACGCTGAGGCGGGCTTCGACGGCCCGCGCAATGCGTTCGCGGATTTTCAGGGTGTTGGGATCGATGTCCTTCAGGGCCTCCAGCGCCTGGGCGTCGTGGCGCCGCGAGAGGAGGGCGGCGAGGTCGGCGGGACCCTGCGGCAGCAGAAGCTCGGTCTCGCCGGCGGAGAGCCCGCAGGCCTTGCCGGCCATCGTCGCCAGCCGCGAGGTCCAGCCTTCGTGCGGGGCGATCGTCAGGGCGGCGTCCAGCACCTGCTGTTCGGTTGCGCTGGCCCAGTCGACGGAAGGGTCCGGCGCGGGGGCTTTGGATGCGGCTTTGGCCATGTCACTCCTTTACGTCACCTTGGGCGCAAGGTGAAAACCCTCGCGTGCGGCGTGGACATTCCCGGCTCCTTCTGATATTTCGCCGCGCTCAATCTCGTAGGCCCTTCGCCTTCGGGACCCAATTTCTTTTTGTTCGCTCGCCGCCGCCCCTTCTGTAGGGCCCCCTTTCTGGGGAAATTGGGGGCCGGGCGGGAAGCGTCCAACAGGAGAGAGAACCCTGGTTCAGATTTTCGTCCGCGATAACAACGTCGATCAAGCCCTCAAGGCGCTGAAGAAGAAGATGCAGCGTGAAGGCTCGTTCCGCGAAATGAAGCGGCACGTCCACTACGAAAAGCCCTCGGAAAAGCGCGCTCGCCAGAAGGCTGAAGCCGTGCGCCGGGCGCGCAAGCTGGCCCGCAAGCGCGCTCAGCGCGAGGGTCTGATCCCCGCGCCGAAGAAGCCGGCGCCCACGCGGTAGCGCTTAATTCAGTAAATTCATGCCTATCTAGGGGCCGCGTCTTCCGGGCGCGGCCCCTCGTATTTGGGGTCGTATTGTCAAGCTGGGCGCGGTCTTCGGTCGCGCGTCGCCCGGCCAACTGGTGAAACGGCGCCGAGGTCCCTATCTTTGGGGTTGCGGCGCCAAGCCCTATCCGAGGCGGTCTAACCGATGAATCTGCGCAATCTCGCTATCTGGGGCGTCATCGTCGTCGTCCTGATCGGGCTATATTCGATGGTCACCGGCGGGGGCCAGAAGGGCGCGAGCGCGGGCGAAATCACCTATTCGCAGCTGCTGCAGAAGGTGAACGCCGGCCAGGTGAAGACCGCCGAGATTCGCGGTCCCGCGGTGCTGATCACCGACAACGCGAAAAATCAGTATTCGGCCGTCACGCCGAACAACCAGGACGACCTGGTTCGCCGCCTGGAAAGCACGGGCGCCAATATTTCCGTGAAGTCCGCTGGCGGCCCGACCATCGTCGGCCTGCTCCTGCAGGCGCTTCCGGTGCTGCTGCTGATCGGCGTCTGGATCTTCTTCATGCGCCAGATGCAGGGCGGGACGCGCGGCGCCATGGGCTTTGGCAAGTCCAAGGCCCGTCTGCTGACCGAGAACAAGAACCGCGTCACCTTCGACGACGTGGCCGGCGTGGAAGAGGCCAAGGAAGAGGTCGTCGAGATCGTCGACTTCCTGAAGGACCCGCAGAAGTTCCAGCGCCTGGGCGGCAAGATTCCCAAGGGCGCCCTGCTGATCGGCCCCCCCGGCACCGGCAAGACCCTGCTGGCCCGCGCCATCGCCGGCGAGGCGGGCGTGCCGTTCTTTACGATCTCGGGCTCCGACTTCGTGGAAATGTTCGTGGGCGTCGGCG
>PLEH01000328.1 GCA_003136395.1 Phenylobacterium sp. | reverse complement strand
TGATGACGTACTCCTTCAGGAACTCGCGCAGGCCGTGCCAGGGCTTGGGTTTGTGGATGTCCATGCCGCCCCCCAGCGGTTCACTGGCGGTGACGCTACGCGGACTCTCTAAGGTCCGCTATGGGTCGATAGCGGACTTTGGCGCTCGCCGGCGGCGATCGACGCATCGGGTGGTTGGCGGTCATTGTCCGCCGGCGTTGCAATTTTCCCCTGGTCTCAATTGTGAAGCTATCGCAGGCTCGTGCAGGGGGCCTTGCGAAGATGCTGCCAGCGGTCTTGCCACGGCTTCGGGGGGTGTGGCTGGGCCTGTTCCGCTTTGCGTTTGCGGCGGTATTCGCGCTGGCGGTGTTCTCGGCTGCCGGCGCCACTTGGTTCGAAGCGCGCGAGACCGGCTTGACCACAGCCGAGGTCTGGAGCGGAGCGCTGTACGGCCTGGGCGTACGAATCTTCCCGCCGGTTGGCGCGCAGAGCTGGCGGGTCTTCAGGCCTTACTCGGCGGAGGCGATCGCCTCGGGCATACGGTCGGGCGATGAGATCGTCGGGCTGAACGGCCGGCCGATCACGCGCGCGACCGGGGTCGGGCGTTTTCCGCAGCTGATCGACGCGCGCGAGGGCCGCCACGCGGTCTTCGCCCTGCGCGGGCCGAAGGGCGCCGTGCACGACTACGTGCTCACCTGGCGCGCCCGGAACATCGAGACATGGTACCGCGGCTCGGGACTCGATTCCTGGCGCCAGACGATGGCCAGGCGGCTCGGCTACGACCTGATGACGCTCCTGCTCTTGCTGCCGGCGATCGTCCTGTTCCTGCGCCGGCAGCGGGAGATCGTGGCGGCTGCGTTTGCCCTGAGCCTGGGCCTGCTCAGCATCGGGCCGACGAACGAATATTGGGGGGCGATCGGCCTCCTCGGCGCCTACAGGATCGTCACAGCGGTCCCCTATGTTCTGGTGCTGATGATCGGCTGTGCTTTTCCCGACGGCCGCTTCTGGCCGAGTTGGACACGCTTCAGCCTCATCGCCGTCCCACTCGTCTACCTTCCGCTGATCTCGATCGGCGTCGACTATTCGAATTTCAGCCTGCTCACCGCGCCGGCCTTCATCGTCCTGGTCGTGATCCTGGCCCTGCGATACCGCCGCCTGCCCGCGGGCGCCGAGCGCCAGCAGTTTCGCTGGGTGGCGTTCGGTCTAACCGCCGGCGTCTTTACGCTCCTGCTGCGCTTCGCCCTGACGTTTGCTCAAGCCGGGCTGTCACCAGCCCCATTCAGTCCCTGGGTGGATTTCTCCGCCTCCTTCACGCACGCGCTCGGCTACGCGGTCATCGGCGGTGGCTTCGGGATCGCGCTGCTCAGGTTTCGGCTCTACGACGCGGAGTCGCTGGTCAGCCGTTCGGCCGCGCTCGCCTCGACGACCCTGTTGCTTGGCGGCGTCTGGGGCGCGTCGGAAAAGGCCATCGAGGTCGGATTTTCCGGCCTGCTCGGCCAGGGCGCCGAGGGGTCCGCCACCGTCGTCGGCGCGGGCATCGCGGTGATCTTCGTGACGCCGCTGCACGGGCGCCTGCACAAGTGGATCGAGAAGCGCTTCAGCAGTGAGGTGTGGGACCTCAAGGAACGCCTCCCGGAGAAGGTGACGGCGCTCTCCCAGCGGGTCGGGACGCATGCCCTGTGCGACGCAGTGCTCGACCATATCGCGCGCGCCGTGCGGGTGACGCCGGCTGCGCTGGTGCTCCGCAGGGGCGATGACCTGGTCGTCGCCGCGCACCGCGGCATCCTGCCTGACCAGGTGTGCGCAGGGCTGACCCAGGCGAGCTTGCCGCAGTCCGGCGAGATGGTGGACGAGACGGCCGCCTTTCCGTTCCGCCTCGCGCTTGGAGAGGAGGACGAGGCGTGCGCCTGGCTGCTGCTGGGCCCGCGTCCGGACGGCACGCCGTGCAACCGCGACGAACGCGGAGCCCTGGCTGAGCTGGCTGCCCCTCTCGGCCGCGCCATCGCGACGACCGACGCCCGCGACGAACATGACGGCCGGGTCGCCGCGCTGCTGCGTGCGCTCGAGGCAAGGCTGGGCGCTATCGAGGCATATATCGCGCGTGGCCGCGTAAGGCGCGCGCCCGCCCGTCCAAGGTAGGCAACGTCCGCAATGGGTCGAAAGCAGACATCTGCTGCGCGGCCGTAAGCGGACGCTCTGAACATCGCCAAAGAGTCGGGTGCGGCCGTCGGGCAGGCCCGGTCTTGAGCAAGAAAATTCGGCTCGCCGGGACTGCGCCAACCCCTGGACCTCAAAGGCCGGCCTTGGACGTCCAGATGGCGACGTGTAAGAGGCGGGCCTCCCCGCTCCGGCTCGCCGCCGGGGCTCTGCTCACACGTCGCGTTCCATGTCCGAAGATCCACCACCCCTCGACCGCTCCAAGTCGGCGCGTCCGCTGCCGAAGCCGGGCATCACGGACATCCATGCCTATGTCCCCGGCAGGGCCACGGCCAAGGGCATCGCCGAGCCGGTCAAGATGTCGGCCAACGAGAACGCGCTCGGCTCCAGCGCCCACGCCCAGGAGGCCTACGCCTCGGCGGAGCGATCCTTGCACGTCTATCCGGACCCGCGCGCCGGCATCGTCCGCGCCGCGGTGGCCGAGCGCTACAGGATCGAGCCGGAGCGGCTGATCTTCGGCTGCGGCTCCGACGAGGTGTTCCAGATCCTCAACCAGACCTTCCTGGAGCCTGGCGACAACATGGTGCAGGGCCAGTACGGCTTCGCCGCCTTCGCCATCGGCGCCTACGCCTGCCAGGCCGAGGTCCGCCGCGCGCCGGAGCCCGGCTACCGCATCGACGTGGACGAGCTCCTGAACTGCGTCGACGACCGAACGCGGCTGGTCTTCCTGGCCAACCCCGGTAATCCCACCGGCACCTGGATCCCCTTCTCCGAGGTCCGCCGCCTGCACGAGGCCCTGCCGCCCAGCGTCGTGCTGGTGCTGGACGGGGCCTATGGCGAGTTCGCCACCGACCCTTCCTTCGACGACGGCCTGGACCTGGCGCGCGGCTCGGCCAACGTCGTGGTCACCCACACCTTCTCCAAGCTGCACGGCCTGGCCGCCCTTCGGATCGGCTGGGGCTATGCGCCGGCCGAGATCGCCCAGGCCTGCGACCGCATCCGCCTGCCGTTCAACACCTCGATCGCCGCCCAGCGCGCGGCGGTGGCGGCGCTCGCCGACGAGGACTTCCAGGCGGCCTCGATCGCCCTTGTCGAGAGCTGGCGGCCCTGGCTCACCCAGCAGCTGGGCGGCCTGGGCCTGGAGGTCGTGCAACCCTCGGCCACCAACTTCGTCCTGGTGGGCTTTCCGGGAACGCCGGGCCGCACGGCCGCCGACGCCGACGCCTTCCTGACCTCCCGCGGCATCCTGGCGCGCGCCGTCGGCCTCTACGGCCTGCCCGAACACCTGCGGATCACCATCGGCCTGGAGGCGCACAACCGGGCCCTGGTGGCCGCGCTCGCCGACTTCATGGCGACCCAGCCGGCCCAATGAGCAGCCCCGTCTATCCGAAGATGGCCGTCATCGGCTGCGGCCTGATCGGGGCCTCGGTGATCCTGGCCGCGCGGGCCTCGGGCGCCGTGACCCATGTGGCGGTGGCCGACGCCTCGCCGGCCGCCCGCGAGCGCGTCACCGCCCTGGGCTTCGCCGACCTGGTCACCGCCGACCCGGCCGAGGCGGTCAAGGACGCCGACCTGGTGGTCTTCGCCGTGCCGGTCATGGCCATGGGCGAGGCCGCCCGCGCCGCGGCGCCGGCCCTGAAGACCGGGGCCACCGTGACGGATGTCGGCTCGGTGAAGGCCGCCGTCGCCGAGGCGCTGATCGAGGCCCTGCCGAAGAGCTGCTTCGTCATCCCCGGCCACCCGATCGCCGGCACCGAGCAGTCGGGCCCCGACGCCGGCTTCGCCGAGCTCTTCCAGAACCGCTGGGTGATCCTCACGCCGCAGGCGCGTGACGACGAGCCCTACCTCGACGCCGTCCAGCGCCTGCGCGACTTCTGGACCGCGCTCGGCGCACAGGTCGAGCTGATGGACGATAAGCACCACGACCTGGTCCTGGCGGTCACCAGCCACCTGCCCCACCTGATCGCCTACACCATCGTCGGCGCCGCCGCCGACCTGGAGGGCGTCACCCGCGGCGAGGTGATGAAGTATTCCGCCGGCGGCTTCCGCGACTTCACCCGCATCGCCGCCTCCGACCCGACCATGTGGCGCGACGTGTTCCTGTCCAACAAGGACGCGGTGCTCGAGATCCTCGGCCGCTTCACCGAGGACCTGCAGGCCATGAGCCGGGCGATCCGCTGGGGCGAGGGCGACAAGCTGTACGAACACTTCTCGCGCACCCGCGAGATTCGCCGCGGCATCATCGCCGCCGGCCAGGAAAGCCCCGAGCCGAACTTCGGCCGCGATCATCGCCCGGTCTTGGAAGCGGGCGATACGCCCGACACAAAAGCGCAATAGTCGCAGCGCCCCATCGGGGGCGACTCAACGTCCGCGAGCCACAGGCGCCTATTCATGAGTGACAACCAGGAACGCGCCGGGTTCGAAGCCCTGGCCCAGGCCGGGTCGGACGAGGACGCCGCGCGGGGCCTGGGCGCGCGGCTGAAAGCCAGCCCTCAACCCAACGACCTCAAGGCGCTGGCCGCGCTCTGGATCCATGGCGCGGTCGCAGCGCCCGAGAGCATTCCCGGCATCTACGACGCCGCCGCTGAGGGCTATCTTGGCGAGCCCGTGGGCGCCAAGCCTGTCGCCACCGACACCACCCAGCCGACGGAGCCCATTCCCGCCGCCTTCTGGACGGGCCTGTGGGAGCTGCTGGAGGAGCCTCGCGGGGGCCTGGAGGCCGTCAACCTCACTACCAAGACCGCAGCCCTCGCCGGCCTCGTCTCGCCGCGCATTCAAGCCAGGGTCGGCAAGGCGGCGCTCGCCTGGCCGGGGGTCCCGGCCGCGGTGGCCCAGGGCTATCCCGCGAGGTTCAGGCTCGAGACCCTCGCCCGCTGTCCGGCGGACTCGCTGGGGGGCCAGTTCCACGCGCTCATCGTCGACAACGGCTTCGACCTGGAGGTGCTCGACCGCCAGGCGCTGGGGCTCGACAAGCTGCCGGCGCCGCTGGACTACCTCAACGCCCGCATCCTGCAGTGCCACGACCTTTGGCACATCGTCGGCGGCTACCAGACCACCGCGCTGCATGAGGTGGGGATCTCGGCCTTCCAGCTCGCCCAGTTCGGCCACCACTATTCGTCGATGTTCCTGGGCATGGCGCTGACCCGCGTCGCCTTCGAGCGGCCGGAGGGCGGGGCGATCATGCTGCCGGTCATCCTCTCGGCCTGGGCGCACGGGCGCCGGACCCCGCCGCTGCTGGGCGTCAACTGGGAATCGGTCTGGGATCAGCCGCTGGATCAGGTGCGCCAGAGGCTCGGCGTCACCCCCTACGTCTCCCCCTTCCCCGCCGACCTCTTCGAACAGCTGTCGGTCGCCGCCTGAGGCTTGCGCCTCGCTATATTCACCTCTAAGGGTGAATGATGCTCGACGCGACGCTCACGGCCCTGGCCGACCCCACCCGCCGCGCGATCCTGGGGCGGCTGGCTGAAGGCGATGCCCGCGTCACCGAGCTTGCGGCGCCCTTCGCCATCTCGCTCAATTCGGTCTCCAAGCACATCCGCATGCTGGAGCGTGGCCAGCTCGTGCGCCGCCGCATCGAGGGCCGCGAGCACATCCTGACCCTCAACGCCCACGGCCTCGACGAGGCCGCCCGCTGGATCGAGGACCAGCGCGCGCTCTGGACCTGGCGCCTGGGCGAACTCGACACGATCCTGAAGGAGAAAGCGCCATGAGCTCTGTGGTGGTGACCAGGCATTACGACGTCCCCGCCGAGCGCGTGTTCGACGCCTTCCTGGACGTGGAGACCGCCCGGCGCTTCCTCTTCGCCACCGCCGCCGGCGAGATGATCACCGCCGAAGTGGACGCCCGCGTCGGCGGCCGCTTCACCTTCACCGAGCGGCGTCCCGAGATGGGCGACGTGCTGCACACCGGCGAATATCTGGAGATCGACCGTCCGCGGCGCCTCATCTTCACCTTCGGCGTCCCGCAGTTCAGTCCCGACATGACCCGCGTCACCATCGAGATCGCGCCCTCGGGCGCCGGCTGCGACCTCACCCTGACCAACGACGACGTCCCCGCCGACTACGCCGACCGCAACGCCGACGGCTGGAGCCGCATCCTGGGCGGCCTCGTCCCGGCCCTCAGCGGCGTCAAGGCGGCGGGCTGGGCCTAGTGGATTGATTCCATCAC
>PLEH01000037.1 GCA_003136395.1 Phenylobacterium sp. | reverse complement strand
CGGCCGGCGCCGGTCGCCATGCGGATCACCAGCGGGCAGCCGAACTGATTGCCCGACATGTGGCGGATAGTGGCGGCGCTGTTGAGGATCTGGTCGAGGGCGAGCAGGCTGAAATTCACCGTCATCAGTTCGACGATCGGCCGCCGGCCGGCCATGGCCGCGCCGAGCCCCGCGCCGGTGAACCCCGCCTCGGAGAGGGGCGTGTCGCGGACGCGGTCGGGGCCGAACTCGTCCAACAGGCCCTTGGAAACGGCATAGCAGCCGCCGTAGCGGCCCACGTCCTCGCCCATCAGGAAGACGCGGTCGTCGCGCAGAATGGCGTCGCGGATCGCCTGGCGCATGGCCTCCCGGTAGGTGGTCTCCTGGGCCGGCGCGGTCGAGGCGACCACGGCCGGCGGCGCCGGCCGCTCCGGGGCGCAGACGTATTTCGTCAGATCTTCCACCGGCTCCCAGGGCGCGGCGTCGGCGAAGGCGGCCGCGGCGTCCGCCTCGGCGGCCATTTCAGCCTCGATGCGGGCGATATCGTCAGCGTGGATGAGGTTCGCGGACTGGGCCCACGTCTGGAAACGGCGGATCGGGTCTTTGCCCTTCCAGGCCTCCACCTCGGCCTTGTCGCGGTAGAGCTGGGCGTCGAACATCGAATGCGCGCGGAAGCGATAGGTGCGGCATTCCAGGAAGTAAGGCTTACCGGTCGCGCGGATGGCGGCAAGCGCTCGCCGGGCGGCGACCTCGACGGCGACGACGTCCATGCCGTCCACCGCCTCCGAAGCGATGCGATAGCTCTCCGCCTTGCGGTGGATGTCGGTCTCGGCCTCTGAGCGGTCGAGCGCCGTGCCCATGGCGTAGAGATTGTTCTCGCAGACGAAGAGCACCGGAAGCTCCCAGAGCGCGGCGAGGTTCAGGCTCTCGTGGAACTCGCCCTCCGCCGCGGCGCCCTCGCCGAAGAAGCAGGCCGTGACGGCGCCATCCTTTGAGAGGCGGCTGCCCAGCGCCAGGCCCACCGACAGCGGCAGGCCCCCGCCGACGATGGCGTTGCCGCCGTAGAAGTTGGTCGCCCGATCGAAGAGGTGCATCGAGCCGCCGCGCCCGCCGCTGCAGCCCGACGCCTTGCCGTACATCTCCGCCATGACCGCGTTCATGGCCAGACCCCGCACCAGGGCGTGGCCGTGCTCTCGATAGGTGGCGACGATCCGGTCTCGCGCCTCCAGCAGCGGTATGACGCCGACGGCGACGGCTTCCTCACCGTCATAGAGGTGCATGAACCCGCGGATCTTCTCCTGGGTGTAGGCTTCGGCGCACCTCTGCTCGAAGGCGCGGATGCGGATCATGCGCGTCAGCAGGTCGGCGACGTGCGCGCGCGACAGGCGGGGCTTCAGGGCCATGTCGGTCATCGCTCCTCGCTTTCCAGGGTCGAGAGATCGCCCTCCGGCAGTCCGAGCTCACGGGCTTTGAGCAGCCGGCGCATGATCTTGCCGCTGCGGGTCTTCGGCAGGTTCTGGCGGAAGGCGATGTCCTTCGGCGCGATCGCTGCGCCCAGGCGCTTGCGGGCGTGGCCCAGCAGTTCGCGGCGCAGATCCTCGCTGGGCTCCAGGCCAATCTTCAGCGCCACGAACGCCTTGACCGTCTCCCCGGCCACCGGATCCGGCAGGCCGATGACCGCGGCCTCGGCCACGGCGGCGTGCTCCATCAGCACGCTTTCGACCTCGAAGGGGCCGATCAGGTGGCCGGAACTCTTGATGACGTCGTCGGCGCGGCCGACGAACCAGAAATAGCCGTCGGAATCCCGCATCGCGAGGTCGCCGGTCAGGTACCAGCCGCCGGCGAAGCACTTCCTGTAGCGTTCCTCCTCATGGAGATAGCCGCGCATGATCGAGGGCCATCCGGGTCGCAGCGCCAGTTCTCCCATCCCCATGGGCGCCTCGATCTCGCGGACGGAGCCGTCCGCGCCGCGCTCGACGATCCCGGCCGTAACCCCCGGCAGCGGGCGGCCCATGGAGCCGGGCTTGATGTCCATGGCGGCGAAGTTGGCGATCATGATGCCGCCGGTTTCGGTCTGCCACCAGTTGTCGTGGAAGGGCCTGCCGAAGGCCTCGACGCCCCAGACCACCGCCTCGGGGTTCAGGGGCTCGCCCACGCTGGCCATGAACCGCAGCGCCGGCGCCTCATAGGGGCGTGGATCCTGGCTCCAGGCTTTCATCAGCATGCGGATGGCGGTGGGGGCGGTGTACCAGACGGCGACCTGCTGCTCGCGCAGGATGCGCCGCCACCGCTCGGCGTCGAACTCGGCCTCGTCCACCACCAGCGTGACCCCGTTGGTGAGCGGCGAAATGATCCCGTAGGAGGTGCCGGTCACCCAGCCCGGGTCGGCCGTGCACCAGTAGATGTCGCCGGGTCGGAGGTCGAGCGCCGTGCGTCCGGTGATGTGGTGCGCGACCACCGCCTCATGCACGTGGATAGCGCCCTTCGGCCGCCCGGTGGTGCCGCTGGTGAAATGCAGGAGGGCCATATCCTCGGGCCGGGTCGCGGCGGTCTCGAAAGCCGTGGGCATCTCCGCCAGCGCAGGCTCCAAGGCCGTGACGCCAGGAGGCGGTGCGGCCTTGCAGTCGGTCAGCAGCACGTGGCGCAGGCTCGGCAGCTCGCCGCGCCACGGCGCCACTTTGCGGTCGTAGAGGGCCTCGGCGGTCACCAGGACATTGGCCTCGCCAATCTCCATGCGCGCGCGGATCGGCTCGGGTCCGAAGGCGGAGAATAGGGGTGTGAACACGCAGCCCGCCTTCAGTGCGCCCAACGCCGCGAAATAGAGTTCCGGCGTGCGGCCGAGGAGGCCGTAGACCCGCTCGCCCTTCGCCACGCCCAGGCCGCGCAACAGGTTGGCGAAGCGGTTCGCCTCCGCCGTCAGCTCGGCGTAGGTGAACTCTCGGATGGCGTCGTCGCGGCCGATCCACCGCAGGGCGACCTGGCCGCCGCGTCCCTGGGCCACCTGCCGGTCCAGCGCTTCGTGGGCGATGTTGAGGCCGCCGCCCGGGAGGCCCGCGAGCTCGGCCCTGGCGGCCGCCCAAGAGAATCGCGACGCCTCGGCGTCGTAGTCCTTGAGGGTGGCGCCAGCCCGCTCCGCCGGCGTCTTGCGGATGACAGCCCAGACCATGTCAGGGCAGCGCGACGCTGAAACGCTCCGCCTCGGCGGCGAGGGTTCCGACGAGTTCGGTGGCAGGCCTGCGAAGCTTCATCTGGCCGCCCCGTCAGCCGCCGGAGGTCGGCGTGGGCCGGCGCGCGCCGGAGATGGTGTCGAGGAGCTGCTTGTCGCCGGGCGCGGCCGACTCGCCGATGCGCCAGCCCGCCGGGCAGGCGCCGGAAAGCCGGTAACGGCGAACCTGCTCGTACATGGGTTCTTTGCGATCCTGCCGCTTGGCCGTCATCTTGACGGTGAAGTCGCGCGCCGTGTCCCCGGTGACGTCCGCCCTGGCCCGATAGTACTGGCTGCCCACGTGGCAGCGTATGGAATAGGCGTCGCCCGTCTCGATCGGCGCAGTGAGCCGATCGCAGGGCTGGCCGTTCACTTCCGGCGCGGGTCGCGCGAAGCCTTTTTGCACGGCGCTGTCGGCGCAGATGTCGACGCGGCTGACGGCCTTGTCGCCGTCCATCACCTCAATGCTCCAGAGCTTCGGCGCCTCGGCCACGGGTGGCGCGGCTGGGCGGGTTGCGGCGACGTTCACCTCGCGCTGACACGCGGCGAGGCCGACCAAGGTTGCGATGATGGCGGCGGGGAAGAAGATCGACTTGCTCATGGGAGACTCCTGCGCATGTGGGAACCTGCGCGCCGGGGCCCGCCTCGACATTGAGCGGGATCAAGATGGCCGCCGCAGCCGGTCCAAAGCTTGAGGCGCATCAAGGCGCTTTCCCCGGGAACTTGGACAGTGCGGGCTTTCAGGAGCACGCCAGATGTTCGTCGCGCCATCGAAGCCGGCCTGCGCAACGGCGCCGATCCGAGGGGCCCGGACTGAAGACCCGCGGAGCGGGCAATGACCCTCGTCGTCGCCCCGCGAGAACGGGTAATCCACAACGCCGACGTCGCGGAGTCATTCTACCGGCTGGCCGAACTGCTGGAGATTGAGGGCGCCAACCCGTTCCGCATTCGCGCCTACCGGCGCGCTGCGGCGACCATTGAGGACCTGTCCGAGCCGGCGGCGGCCCTGTTGGCCCGCGGCGAGACCCTCTCCGAGCTCCCGGGGATCGGCGAGGACCTCGCCGGCAAGATCGCCGAGATCTGCCGGACTGGCCGGTTGAAGGCCCTGGAGGAGCTGGAGGCCCGCACGCCTTCGGACCTGGCCCGCCTGGCCCGGGTGCCGGGGCTCGGCCCCAAGCGTGTGAAGGTCCTGCACGAGGTGCTGGGTGTGAACTCGGTGGAAGACCTCGCCAACGCTGCGGCGGCGGGACGTGTACGCGGCCTCCCGCATTTCGGCCCGGCGTTCGAACAGAGGCTGCTGCGCGAATTGCAGGCGCCGCCTCCGGAAACCGAGACGAGACTGCGGATCTCGGTCGCCGAGGAGTACGCGGCAGCACTGCTCGATCACCTCCGGTCACTTCCCGGCGTTGGCGAGGCGGTGGCGGCGGGGAGCTTTCGCCGGCGTCGCGAGACGGTGGGCGACCTCGACATGCTCGTGAGCGGCCCGGCGTCGATCGCGGACGGATTCGTGGATTATCCGGAGGTGGCGAAGGTTCTCGCCAAGGGCCCGACGCGTGTCACGGTCGTGCTCAAGAGCGGCCTCCAAGTCGACCTGCGGGTGGTGCCGGCCGAAAGCTTCGGCGCCGCGCTGGTCTATTTCACGGGCTCGAAGGCGCACAATATCGCGCTGCGCAGACGCGCTCAGGGCAAGGGTCTGAAGATCAACGAGTATGGTGTCTTCCGCGGCGAGAAGCGCGTCGCCGGCCGCACCGAAGCCGAGGTGTACCGCGCCGTAGGGCTGCCCCTCATCGCGCCCGAGCTGCGCGAGGACCGCGGCGAGATCGCCGCAGCGGAGGCGGAGCGGCTGCCGGTTCTCGTCCAGCGCGCCGATCTTAGGGGCGACCTGCATGCGCACACGCGAGCCTCCGACGGCAAGAGCACCCTGGCGGAGATGGTCGAGGCGGCGCGCGCCCTGGGCTACGAGTACCTGGCGATCAGCGACCACTCCAAGCACGCCGTCATCGCCCATGGGCTCGACGCCGCGCGCCTGTCGGCCCAGCTCGACGAGATCGATGCGCTGAACGACGCCGGGCCGGGCATCCGGGTCCTGAAGTCCTGCGAAGTCGACATCCTGAAGACCGGCAAGCTGGACCTGCCGGACAGCCTGCTGGCGCGCCTCGATGTGGTGACCGCCGGCGTCCACTCGGACTTCGCCCTGTCGGCCGCGGACCAGACCGCCCGCCTGCTGAAGGCCATGGACAACCCGCACGTCCACATCCTCGCCCATCCGACCGGCCGCCTGATCGGCGAGCGGAGCGGCTACCGGGTGGAACTGGAGAAGGTCATCGCCGGCGCCAGGGACCGCGGCTGTTTTCTCGAGGTCAACGCCCACCCGAGCCGCCTCGACCTCGACGACGTCCACGCCCGCGCCGCCAAGGAGGCCGGTGTGCTGATCGCGATTTCGTCGGACGCCCATTCGACGGTCGGCCTGGCGAATATCCGCTTCGGCGTGGACCAGGCGCGACGGGGCTGGCTGGAGGCGAACGATGTGCTCAACACGCGGCGCTGGCCCGAACTCAAGACCCTCCTCGATCGCTGAGGTTTTCTTGCGCCGTCTGAAAGACCGCGCACTGGAACGCAGGCATGACTCGCCATCAGGCGCCGCTGTGCGCGGCGAGAGACGACTGCGAAGGATTATAAATTAAACCGCCCGTGGCCGGAGGCTTGCACGAGCGAGCCATCCGGCCAGAGCTTCCTTGCTCCTCAACCTGCATCTCCGTGTCGCAAGTTACGGAGTCAGTGATCAGTCTGCGTTTCCGCTCCTGAACCTCGTCCCCTTCGGCGCAAACCGAAGACGACGATGAATAGATAACGCCTTAAGCCGGGGCGAAGTTGATCGCCGTTAAGTTTCACGAGGAAAACACCCTTCGGGGCCACGTTCTTGGCGTCTGGCGACGCAAGAAGCGCCCTGGGTTGCCCCAGGGCGCTCCGTCAGTCTGCGCGATCGGGGGGGATCAGGCGGCAGGCTGAATATCGATCGCCTTGGTCTTCGCGGCAGCGCTGCGCGGCGCCACCAGCGTCAGGACCCCGTCCTTCATCGAGGCCTGGATCTTCTCGGCGTCGACGCTGCGGGGAAGCGCGATCGACCGGGAGAAGGCGCCGTAGGTGCGTTCGGAGAACCGGTAGTCCTCCTCCTTGGTGTCCTTCTGTGTGCGCTTCTCGCCGCTGATGGTGAGGACATCGTCTTCGACAGCGATCTTCACATCGTCCTTGCTCATGCCCGGCAGTTCGACGGTGATCTCGAGGCCTTCCTTGGTGTCGCGCATGTCCGTGCGCGGCGCGAGTTCGACCTCGGTCAACTGCGTCCATCCCGAGCCGAGCTGGTCGAAGAGACGGTCGAACTCACGTTGGATTGGTCCGAACACATTGGCGGTCGAACGCTGCAGGCTCGGCAGGAACTGGTTGGCGGAACGATGGACGGTCATGGGGTTATCCCTCAGATTCACAGGCGCCCGGATCGGCGTGATCAGGAGACACGCTCGGCGCGGCCGTTCCTTGACCCCGATCAAGATCGAGGGCCGCTAGGCGCAAAGTTGCTCGCTTGGAAGGCTGAGCGGATCCAACTGCGGATCGTCCACCGGACCCACGCGGAATGTCGGGCGCCTCAGGGTGAAGCTCTTGCGGCCGACTGCCGACAAATGCCCGTCGTCCTGCAATTGCCGCATGATCCGGCTCAAGGTCTCGGGCGTGAGCCCGAGATAGTCGCTGACGTCCCGCCGGCTCATCGGCAGACGCACCGGCTCGCCCGGCTGGACGCCTTCGCGTCCCGCGAGCCGATCGAGGAACCAAAGAACCCGTTCGGTGGCCGGCAGGTGCGTGATCTGTTCAGTGTGGTGCGCAAGCTCACCGTAGACGGTGTCGGCGGCCCGCATCACCTGAAGAAGGACGCTGGTGGACCGTGTCGCCAGTTCGAGGACAGACGGCAGGGAATAGCGCGTCAGGTCGACGTCGGAGACCGCCTCGGCTGAGGAGGTTCGTAGGTCCACGCTCATGCCGAAAACATCGCCGGGGAAGAGGAAGGCGACGATCTGGCGATCTCCGTCCGCGCTGTCGACCTGGAGTCTCACGCAGCCCTTGTCGACGCGGTAGATGCCTGTCGTGAGATCTCCCTCGCCATAGATCAAATGGCCGCGGCGGTAATGCGCGGTCCAATGCTTGGCCGCGTCGAGGATGGACGCGATTTCAGGCATCGCCATCTCCCGATGCCGGAGACGAGAAGATGCATAAGTCCGCGGTCCACCGCATCACTCGCCCCTCGCGTTGCACGAAATTACGCTATCACAGATTGCTCTGGAAAACACATCTGCACCTCTAGCGTGTAGTGGAACCATGCCTCTACCGGCGGGTGGCGGCCTTGATTCAGATCAATTCCGCCGGGCGGGGCGGTGCGGGCGTCACAGCAGTGTAGCGATCGTGAGCCAGTGGACTTTGGAGGCGAGGATGCGCCGGGAAATCGGCGGCGCGGCCAAGGTCGGCGCAACGGTCGCCGGCAGACGGAACAGGCGCCTTGACCTTCCCGTCAAGGCCGCCCGCGCTTCGCTGTTCCGTAATGGCCGCCGCGCGCGAATTCTCGGTGCAGACTTGACCCCGATCAACACCGACTGTGCGTCCCGGCCGCATTCTGGGCGGGCCGTCAGGCGCCGTCCGGCCTCTTCGGTGAACGAGGAGCTGATTGTGCCCACCGTGCAAACCGCCCCCACTCCGACGCGCTCAGCCTCCGCCGTCGCTGGCATCCGCAGCCTACTCGTGCAGGTGGAGCCGGGCGCCGAGACGGCGCCGCGACTGCAGGTCGCCGTGGATTTGGCGCGCCGGCTCGACGCCAATCTTCTGGGAGTCGGCGTCGAGATGATCCAGGGTATCGGGATCGGCGATCCCTTCGTGGTTGGCGGCGACTGGATCAATGAACTTGAGGCCCTCGTTCAGGATAACCTCAAGCGCGCCGAGGCCAGCTTCCGCATCCAATCCGCTGGCCTGCAGACAGAGTGGCTGGCGCTCCAGGAGATTCCGGCGCCGGCGATCGCGCGGCTGTCGCGCCGCGTCGATCTGATCGTCGCCGGCGGGGCGCCGCTGGACAGTTTCACCCGATCCGCCGACACGGCCGAGTTGATCATGCGCAGCGGCCGGCCCGTCCTGGTCGCGCCGCCGCGCGGCGGAAAACTGCGCGGCGAGGCGGTGGTGGTCGCCTGGAAGGACACGCGCGAATCCCGCCGGGCGGTGGCGGACGGCTTGCCGTTCCTGAAAGCCGCCGAGACCGTGTCCGTCGTCGAGGTGTGTGACAAGGACGACGTCGCTGCGGCGGAGCTGCACACCTTCGACGTGGTCCAGTACCTGCGCCGCCATGGCGTCAAGGCCCTGGCCAAGGCGGTCATCGCGCCGGCCGAACGCGTGGCGACGGAACTGAACATCATCGCCCAGGCGATCGAGGCCGACCTGATCGTCGCCGGGGCCTACGGCCACACGCGCCTAGGCGAATGGCTGTTCGGCGGGGTCACCCGCAGCCTGCTGCATGAACCCGAGCGGTTCGCACTTCTCAGCCACTGAGTTGCGGCCGGCCTGCGGCGGCGGATATTGCCCCGGCGCGCCCGCGCCGGAGCACTATTGCTACAACGGGCGCTGGGTGGAGGACGGCGAGTGGCGGCGTCACAGCCGCAAGCGCGGCCGCTGGGCGCGCAACTACCGGCATCCTCGGCTTCGCCCTGGGCGCGGCGATCGTCGGCTCCGCCCAGCAGGCCGAACGGGCGCGCAGCGCCGATCAGAGCTGGGACGATCATTGCGCGAAGAAGTATCGCAGCTACGACCGCCACAGTCGCGCCTGCATGGCCGTCGACCTCACAGCTGAGGATTGACCCGCGAGCGACCGCTCAGTCGGCGGCAGGCAAGTCCAGGCGGAGCAGGTCGGCGTGACCGAACCCCTTCCGATAGTCGAGGATCGAAACGATCTCCGGCTCCACGCGGAAGACGGCCAACTCGTCGCCCGGCGCGGAGACGTATTGCGCAATCTCCGGGTACTTCGCCATGAACAGCAGTTCGGCGCGGCCGATCTCGTCGCCTTCGGTGAGCTGCCGGGCGCGGCCGCTGAGCGACAGGCCGCGAATCTGCGCCCAATCCTGATAGGGCAGGTTGACCGTGATCGCGACCCGGTGGTCGCGCGCGAGGTTCTGCGCCTTGCGCGAACTCTCGGCGCAGCCGAAGAAGATCACCTCGCCGTCCGTCGCATAGCTGACCGTCGTCGCCTGCGGGGCGCCGTCGGGCTGCAGCGTCGCCAACGTCATATCCTTCCCCTCCAGCAGGATGTTGGCCATGTCGCGCTTCAGGTCTTGAGCCAAGGCAGCCTCCTTCGGTAGACGCCCGATTGAACGCACACAGCGCAGGCGCCGGCCTTGACCAGGATCACATGACGTGGCGCGCCGAGCTGGCCGTCCCGCTGGCCGACCGCGTCCGCCTGATCAACGGCCTCCGACAACAACCTCATCGAAGGACACGACGGCGCGTCTGTCGAGAAAGCTCTCGCATGCCGCTCGCCGCTTGCCGGGTGGGGGCATGGCCACATGTGGACAGCCACACGAGCTCACGGTCGCACGCGGATGTCGTCCAACTATCGGAAAATGCTATACAGCCCGTCCAGCCCGACGCCGGATCCACTCTGACCAATTTTTCCCAATAGCATCAATATGTTATCCGTTGCCCCCATGATGGACTAGACGGATAGTATAATATATTCAATTAGTTACGAGGGGTCGGGTGCAAATCGGGTGCAATCGACCGTCGAGTAATCGCGCGTTTCTTCGCAGATTAGGTCGGTCCAGTCCCCTATCGGAGTTCAAACGATCCACACGACAGGGACTTTTGCCGACGCGACGCTGGATCTCCGGAAAAGGCGCTTCAGCGAAAAGCTGCCGGAACGGCCGACGGTGTGCTGCCCGCAGGGCGTTTCGGTGCAGGCTAAACAGACCTATCCCGAGCGCCACCCAGATGTCGGACGCGCTAAGTCAGCCAGGCGAGTGCTTATCCAACGGTCGCAGCCGAGACCGGTCCGGGGCCATCTCCGGCGGGTCCGCGATCCCGATGGAACGCGCCCGCGGCGATCAGGAGGCCCAGGGCGATCAGCACCAGGATCCAATCCCTGATGAAGATCGTTCTGCGCGGAGCCAGCGGCCGATCGCAGGGCGAGAGGCTTGAGTCCTTCAGCGACATGGCCTGACCTTTCCGCGAGAAACCCATCATCAGGAGTGACGCGATGGCTCCGCCGCCAGCGCGCAGACCGACATCGGCGGCGTGAAGCAGTGCATCTCCTGGACGGCGGCATGCACCACGACGATCGTGACCTTGCCGCCTTCCGCCTCAAGGCGCGCCCGGTTGCAAGCGAACCGGACCGCATCGTCGCGAGAGCCGAAATCACCGATACCGGCCTCCTGGTAGGTTACGCGCCACTGTCCGCCACGCTCGGCGACCACATACTTGGCGGAGCGCGCAGGGTTCGCTTCACGAGGCTCGCCGCGGAGCCGCCGCAGGCCAAGCATCCACAGATCGGAAGCCGGGATCATATCAGGCGGCCTTCTTCATTGGGACGTTGGGCAGGCGGCGGGCGACGTGGAGCTCGCGCCTTTGGCCGTGGTGGCATTCCTCCACCGCGTAACCGTGGCTCTTCAGGAGCCGATGGATGGAGTCGGCGCGAAACGCGAGGACCCGCGGCAGGGGCGACTGGAACACAAGCGCGCCGCCTTCGCGGACGTGCGGGCCGGTGGCCAGCAGGTTCTGAAGAAAGGCCTCGTCGCAGGTGTGGGCGACGATCAGGGCGTCGGGCTGCTCATGCTGGCCCGCGCCGGGCTTGAGGTAGCCGACCTGTTCATAGCCATGACGGCAGAACCAGAGCAGCGCCGAAAGGCCGCTGGGTCCGGTGACGCGGATGACGCTCGACTTGGAGACGTGAGAGCGCTCAAGCAGGGATATGAGCGGATCGCTGCTGAGCAGGCCACTGGACGCTTCTTGGGGCATTGGAACGCGGAACTCCACGAACGGGGACGCGCAAAGCGTCCGTTTGAAGTTCCCATTTTCGCGCCGATCGCCGTAAGCGTTCGATACGGAAGTCAGCCAATTGGATAAGCCAAACGTCAAGGCCGCGCGGCGGGCCAAGGCGGCGGCCACATGCTTCCTTGATGTCCTGGGCCGGGTTCCGAATGGAGCCCTTATGTCGAGCTCTGTAGGGTCTCTCCCTAGCCTTGGCGGCAGGACCCTTTCGCATCATGACCTTCAATCCTGGCTTGAGCGCTCGCGACCGTACGTCCCGCGATGAGAAGCGCGCGCCGTGGCTTGCCGGCGTCTTCACCGACCTCGTTACGCCGTTCCGAGACGACCGAATTGACGAGGAAGCCTTCGTCGCGATGGTCGAGCGGCAGATCGCCGCCGGGGCGCGCGGTGTCGTTGTTGCATCCGGGGCGGCCGGCGAACGGCCGACGCTGCGAGATGGCGAGGCCTCGCGGCTGATCGCTCTAGCGGTCAAGACAACAAACGGGCGCGCGAAGGTCGTCGCGGACGCGGGGTCAAACGCCACCGTGTTCGCGCGGCGGCTGGTAGATGAGGCGCGCGGTCTCGGGGTCGACGCCGTTCTGGTGGCGCCGCCTTGGTACAATCGGCCGAGCCAGGCGGGAGTCCTTCGTCATTTCGAGTCCATCGCGGAGGCGAACTCTCCGCCGATCCTGGTCTGGGATTGCCCGGCGCGCACCGCGCTCCCGCTGTCCATCCCGACCCTGCAGCATCTCGCCGGCCTTCCGGGCGTCGCCGGTATCGTCGACGCCACTGGCGACATGAGCCGGGTGAGTGAGCTGCGGCGCCTATGTCCGAACTGGAGCCTCCTGTCCGGACACGATCCATCGACACTCGGCTATCTGGCGCAGGGCGGGGATGGCTGCTTGTCGCTGGCGGCAAACGTCTGTCCGGATGCGGTCTGCGCGATTGACGCTGCCTGGGCGCTGCAGGATGGGCGGGAGGCCCGGCGCGTCCACGACAGCGTGTCGGACCTGATGCTGTTGCTGGGCTATGACCCGGCGCCGGCAGCGGCGAAACTGGCCTTGTCCCTCGAGGGTTTTTGCCGTCCTGACGTGCGCTTGCCGATCACCCCGTGTCCCGAGGCGACCCAAGCCCGTCTGCTGCGCGCGCTGCGGACGATGCGCGACTTGGCCTGATCCGGTCGGGATGGGTTGGCGGCGACCGACTCGACGAGCCGGTCGCCTGGAGGGGCCGTGTTTGAGCCGCTCAGCGCAGCCAGATGCGCGAGGCGATTCCTGCCACGAAGACGAACACCAGGAAGGACGCCCAGATCAAGGCGGCGAACCGCCGTTCGCGGGCGGTCACGCGGTCATGGGAGGTGTGAGACAGGCGCGACATGGATCTAACCTCAGTGGCTTGCGTCGGGCGGCGAGGGCGCGGGCCCTGGGAACGCCGCGGGCGCGGATGGAACACGATGACTTCGGCTGGGCCCTTTCTGGGCGCCGGCTGGCGGTCTGCGCAGTCTGGCGGGAAGGGTCTGGACGTGGGCGCGGGCAGCCCGTAGCGGGCGCTGGCGCCGGTGGGCGAAAGCGCCGAGCTGAACAGCGGCCAGACAGGGGGAGGGCCGGCCATGTCAGGCGGCCTTCCGAAACGCGACCGTTCGGCGGCGCGCGGCGATCAGGGTGCCGCGTCCGCGCTCCAGGCGCTGTTCGGCCGTGAACCCGGCCTGCTGCAGCAGCCAGTCGACGCCCAACAGGCTGCCGTCGGCGGCCGAGCGGAACTGGAAGATGAAGACGCCCCCCGGGCGGACCTGCCGCCCAACGCTGAGCAACCGCTTCAGGTCGAGCTCGTTGCAGGTGTGGGCGACGATGATCGCGTCGGGTTCTTCATGCAGGCAGCCTTCGCCGGGACGCACATAGCCGACCTGCTCGAAGCCGTGCCGGCAGAACCAGACGAGAGCCGAGAGCGAGCTCGGCCCGGTGACGCGAATGACGCTCGACTTGGAAACGCCGACGCTCTCAAGGAGTTCGGCGAGGGGGGCGGTTTTGAACACGCCCTTGGCAGGGGACTCAGACATCGCAATGCAGGTCTCAGGACGCGGAGCTCAAGGCTCCGATGACCGTATTTTCCCATGGACCCGCGTAAAGCCTCCATTCGGATCGGGAGGGTCGGCTGTAAGCGAAAGATCAAGGCGCCGCTTCGGAAGCGGTCAGAGCAGGGTCCCGTGCAGGATGATCAGGGCGACGCTGAAGTAGATCACCAGGCCAGTGACATCGACGAGGGTCGCGACCATGGGCGCCGAGGCGTTGGCTGGATCGAAGCCCAGCCGCTTCAGGGCGAACGGCAGCATCGATCCGACCAGCGTGCCGAAGGTTACGATGCCGACGAGACCGACGCCCACCGTCAGGGCGACCAGCATCCAGTGCGGGCCGTAGTCGAAGAAACCCAGCGACTGCCAGGCGCTGATCCGGACGATGCCGATCACGCCCAGGATCGCGCCGAGCGTCAGCCCGGTCGGGATTTCGCGGGCGGCCACGCGCCACCAGTCGCGCAGGCGAAGCTGGCCCAGCGCCAGGGCCCGGATGAGCAGCGAGGTCGCCTGCGAGCCGGAGTTCCCGCCGGAGCTCATGATCAGCGGGATGAACAGGGTGAGCACCACCGCCTTCTGCAGCTCGCCCTCGAAGTGCTGCATGGCGCTGGCGGTCAGCATCTCGGAGAGGAACAGGGCGCAAAGCCAGCCGGCGCGGCGGCGGATCATGTCCGGCAGGCCGATCTCCAGATAGGGCTCGGTCGTGGCCTCGACGCCCCCGAACTTCTGTACGTCCTCGGAACTCTCCGCGACGATGGCGTCGATGACGTCGTCCACGGTGACGATGCCGAGAACCTGCCGCCGATCGTTCAGCACCGGCACGGCCAGCAGGTCATGGATCGAGATCAGCCGGGCGACCTCCTCGCGGTCGGTCTCGCCGCGCACCACGATCGGCGCCCGGTCGGGGCCGACGTTGAGGATCGACTGTTCGGAAGTCCCGGCGATCAGCTGACGAAGCGTCGCGACCCGCACCAGCTCCCGCGTATGGGGATCGACGACTTGGATCGAGTAGACCGTCTCGCGGGAACGCTCGACGTCGCGGATGTGCTGCAGCGTCTGGGCCACGGTGTAAGTGGCCGGGACGCTGACGAACTCGGTGGTCATGATGCTGCCGGCCGTGCCCTCCGGATAGGCGAGCAGCAGTTTCAATTGCTGGGCCGTTTCGAAGTCCAGCCGGGTGAGCAGGCGCGTCCGGTCGGCGCTGTCCAGCTCGTGCAGCGTGTCGGCCGCGCGGTCGGCGGACATGGCCTTCAGCACGCGGCCGGCAAGGTCTTCCGGCAGGCCCAGGATCAGCTCGCCCGCACGGGCGAGTTCCGGACTGTCGAAGGCGTCGACCACCCGCTCGGCCGGCATGTGCGCCAGCGCGGCCAGGGCGGTTTCCAGGTCTTCCTCGTTCAGCCGCGCGACGATGTCGGCGGCGTGCTCCTGCGCGAGCTGGGTGGCGAGCACCGGACGGAGCTTGCCGGCCAGGGCGGTGTCGGTGTCTTCCATGGCTCATCTCCGGGTCTGCCGCCGCGGCGGATCCGGCGAGCCGCCCTTGGGACGTCAGGCCGCGATGAGCTGCGACGGCGCGGACAATCGACTGGGACTGTCGCTGGGCATGGGGTTTCGGGTCCTTAGGCCCCGCTTGCCGGGGCGGCGCGCAAATGCGCCAGGCCACGGCGCGCGTCAAGGTCACGCCGCGCTTTAGGCAGCGATCCTTATTCCTTCTTTAGGTTGACCAGCCGGATAGGAATGGAACGCTTATCCGAACCGCCGCTATTTGATCCCCAATTGTCCGCCCGTCCGGCTATTGCCGCGTATCCGGGTGTGAAGAGGGGTAAGTCCAATGAAGATCCGTAGCTGGAAAGCCGGCGCAGCATCCGCCGCCCTGCTGGCGCTTGGGTTCGCCGGCGCCGCCCGCGCTGACGACCAGCCCGCCGCCGCGCCGGCCGGGCCCACCGCGCTCTCGACGCCGGCCATGTCGTCGTCGCTGTCGGCGAACGCCAATCCGATCAGCGTCGATGCAGGGTGGCTCGGGAAGATCTACTTCTCTGGCCAGCTGACCGGCCTGGGGACGTGGCAGAACAACGCCGTCCCCGGCAACAACGACAAGGGCAAGGCCGACCTGAGCAACGCCCAGATCGAAATCCAGAAGACCGACGGGGTGGTGCAGTTCTACGTCCAGGCCGGGACTTACAACTTCCCGTCGCTGGGCGCGGCCTACGTGTCCTCCGGTCGTCTGACCGACGAGACCTACAAGCTCGTCCCGGTGGCCTTCCTCAAGCTGCAGCCGACCGCCGAGTTCAGCCTTCA
>PLEH01000105.1 GCA_003136395.1 Phenylobacterium sp. | reverse complement strand
ATGCCCTTGAATTCCCAGGTCGGGCCGTTGGCGATGCCCTGCACCTTGCCGGTCGCGGTGTCGGTGACCTGGAAGATCTTCGAGGAGCCGCCGGCGGTTCCGAGGCCCGCGGGCGCGGCGGCGGGCGGGATCGGGGTCTGGGCGGCAGCCCGCCCGGCGGCTGCGGCGGCTGCGGCCGTGGCGGCCAGCGCCGCGCCGGCGATGAGCACGGTTCTGCGATTGGAGTCCCCGATGCCAGAGTCTTGGGGGCCTGAGCTTTGGGCCACGCGCCTTCTCCCAGCCAGTTTGGATATGTCGGGATGCGCGAACTGGCCGCCCCGCCCCCGTTCAATCGCAAGCTTAGGCGTCGCCACCAACTGTGGTCAACGGAGACTACAAATTAGGTCGCGGTGACCTGCAATTCGTCGATCAGGCGCTGGCGCAGGTCCTTCAGGAGGGCCAGGACCCGCGCCTCGTCCGGCGACTTTCGGCCGATGAACACCGAGTCCATGGCCAGGCCGTTCAGCGCCATGCGCGTCAGGTGGGCCATGGCCTCGATCTCTTCCAGCCGCTCGGGAGCGCCGAGATTGTCGGCCATCCGGATGCGTGCGCGGTGCAGCCGGTCCTCGAGGTCGCCGGCGAAGGTCGGATAGCGCTCAGCCAACTCCGGGTCGGAGCGGGCGGCGATGGTCACTTCCATGAGCGCGATGGCGGCCGGCGTGTGCAGCGAGGCCCAGACCGCGTCCACGCCGTACAGGAACCGGTCGGGCCCATCGGGGTAGGGCGCCAGCGCCTCGCCCACCTTGGCGCCGCGCGCGGCGGCGGCGTATTCGGCCACCCCCAGCATCAGGTCGACCTTGGTGGGGAACTGGTGCAGCAAGGAGCCCCGGCTCACCTTGGCCAGGCGCGCCACCAGGGGGGTCGAGGTCGCCGCATAGCCGAACTCGGCCAGGCAGCGGACCGCAGCTTCCATGATCTTCGCCCGTGTCGCGGCCCTGCGCTCGGCATTGGGTCCGCGCGGCACCCGGGGCTTCTTCGCCGTTGTCATGGCTTGAGCATGGCCGGTGGGAGGCCCGCCGCCAAGCCTAAGCCGGAACGGTGTTCGAGAATCAGGTTCGTCAGAAAAGGCCGTGGGGGTGCAGCATCCTGGGGAAGAGCTGCAGGTAGCGCGGCTGGCAGAGCGCGACGTCCGCCGCGAAATAGCCGGTGGAGACGGCGAAGACGACGATGAGGCGCAAGAGATCCGCCCCGGCCCTGCGCGAGGTCTGGACGATGAGGACCAGACCGGCGGCGATGATCACGAAGTGGAAGGTGACCGCGCCCACGGCGATCAGTTGGTCCGGATGGGTCAGCTGGCCGGTGGCGGTCAGATGCGCCAGTGCGCGCAGCCCGTTGCGGAAGAAGTTGTCCACGAACATGGCGGTGTAGTTCCAGAGCGCCGCGATCGAGACGCCGAGGAAGTAGCCCAGTCGATCCCGCCGCAGCACCAGGGCGATGACCGCGACGTACATCAGGGCCTGGAAGACGTGCAGCCAGATGATCGTGTGGTCGTAGACCGCCGACAGGGCGAGGATGGCGATGAAGCCGGTGGCGGCGACGATGATCGCCCAGTCCAGGAATTTGCGCATCATCGAGCCCCCTCGGTGCGGCGCCCATGCTCAAGCCGCCGCCGTCTTTGGGCCAGTTAATTCGCGGTAAGGCCTCTCGGAGCCCTTCGCCCCGTGGCGCTTGACTCTCGGGTTGCGAGAACTAGAACAAAAGAGGAACAAATGGAGTCCGGAAAGCCATGTCCGATTTTCGCGCCTTGCGGGCGAAGATCGCCGCCATCGAGGCGAGCGGGCGGGCGACGTCTGAATCCCTGCCGTTCGGGGACGAGGCGATCGACGGCTGCCTGCCGGGCGGGGGCCTGCCGCTCGGGCGCTGGCACGAGATCGTGGGGTCAGGCCTGGAGGTCGAGACGGCCGCGGCCCCGGCGGCCTTCACCGCGCTCCTGGCCGCGCCGCTGGCCCGGCGGGGCGAGGTGGTCTGGGTGCTCAGGCGCGACGACCTCTGCGCGCCCGGGCTGCTCGGCCTGGGCTTTCCGCCGGAGCGGTTGATCCAGGTCTGCGCCCGCGACGAGGCCGAGGCGCTGTCGGTGATGGAGGACGCGCTCTCCACCACAGGCGTCGCCGCCGTGGTGGGCGAGGTCGAGGCCTGCGACCTGACCGCCGGGCGCAGGCTGCAGCTCGCCTGCGAGAAGCAGGGCGCCACCGGCTTCCTGATCCGCCGCCGGCCCTATGGCGGCCAGGCCCGGCGCGAGACTACCGGATCGGCGGCCGCCACCCGCTGGGCCGTGGCCTCGGCGCCGTCGGAGCCGCCGGCCGGCGAGTTCGGCCTGGGTGCGCCTCGTTTCCGCGCAGCGCTGGAACGCTGCCGCGGCGGGCGCACCGGCGCGTGGCTGTTCGAGGCGACGGACGCTTATTCTTGGGAGATGACGGATGTCGCGCATCCTCTGCGCCTGGTCGCCGACCTGGGCGATCGCCAACTGGCGCCGGCGCAACCCCTCCGACTCGCCGGTTGAGCCGCCGCCTTTCGCGCTGCTGGAGACGGTCCGCGCCGTTCGCCGCCTCTCGGCCGTGAGCCCGGAAGCCGCCCGCCTCGGTCTGCACCCCGGCCAGAAGGCCACCGACGCCATGGCGCTGGTCCCGGAGCTGATCACGGCCGAGGCGGACCCGCAGGCGGACGCCGCCGCGCTCACCGCGCTCGCCGACTGGTGCGTGCGGTTTTCGCCCGCCGTGGCCGCCGATACGCCGGACGGGCTCTTCCTGGACGTGACCGGGGTCGACCACCTGTGGCGCGGCGAGGCCGAGATGCTGGCCGATTTCCGTGACCGCCTGTCCGTAAATGGCCTGCCGTTCCGCTGCGCCGTCGCCGACACCCCGGGCGCGGCCTGGGCGCTGGCCCATTTCGGCAAAGAGGGCGCCATCGCCCCGCCCGGCGAACAGGCGGCCCTCCTGGCGCCCCTGCCGCCCGCGGCGCTCAGGCTTGAGACCGAAACCTGGGCGCAGGTCGAGCGGCTGGGCATCCGCCAGGTGGGCCAGCTCATGTCGATCCCGCGCGGTCCCTTCGCCCGCCGGTTCGGCCGCGCGGCGCTCACCTGCCTCGACCAGGCGCTGGGCCGCGAGGCCGAGGCGCTGACCTTTCGCCGCCCGCCCAATCCCTGGTTCGCCAGACTCGCCTTCGCCGAGCCGATCAGCGCGCCGGAGGACATGGCCCGGGTCATGGCCGATGTGACGGCCAAGCTCTGCGCCCGCCTGGAGACCGAGGGGCAGGGGGCGCGGCGCTTCGAGATCGCCTTTCACCGGGTGGACGGCCGGGCCCTGCCGCTCGCCATCGGCCTGTCGCTCCCCGGCCGCGATCCGGCCCGCATCGCCAAGCTCTTCGCCCCCAGGCTGGAGACCGTCGACCCGGGCTTCGGGATCGAGGTGGTGACGATGATGGCCTATGCCGTGGAGCCGATCTCCGGGCGCCAGGTCCGGCTGGACCGGGGCCGCGAGGCCACCGTCGAGGAGGGGCTGGCCCCCCTTGTCGACCGGCTGACCAACCGCCTCGGTGAAGACCGCGTCTGGCGCGCCGCCCCTGTGGAAAGCCATGTCCCGGAATTGTCCGTGGGCCGGGTCCGGCCGCTCGCGAAACCTCAAGAAACAAAGCCCTGGAACCGCGAGACCCCGCGCCCCACCCGCCTCTTCCGCCGCCCCGAACCGGTGGACGGGGTGATCGCGCTCACCCCCGACGATCCGCCCACCCAGTTTCGCTGGCGCGGCCAGCTCCACCGCGTGCGTCGGGCCGAGGGGCCGGAGCGGATCGGCGAGGAATGGTGGAAGGGCGGGATCGAGGAGGTCCAGGTCGGCCACGTCCGCGACTACTACCGCGTGGAGGACGCCGAGGGCGGCCGCTTCTGGCTGTTCCGCGCCGGCCTCTACGACGCCAAGGACGCCCCGAAATGGTGGCTGCACGGGATCTTCGGATGACCCGCTACGCCGAGCTGCAGGCCGCCAGCAACTTCTCGTTCCTGCGCGGGGCCTCGCACCCCTGGGAGCTGGTGGTGGGCGCCGATGCGCTGGGCCTGGAGGCGATCGGTGTCTGCGACCGCAACTCGCTGGCCGGCGTGGTCCGCGCCTGGTCGGCGAAGAAGGATCTGGCGCAGAACGGCTCGAAGATCCGCGATCTCACCGGCTGCCGCCTGGACTTCGCCGACGGGACGCCGAGCCTCTTGGTCTATCCCTCCGACCGCGAGGCCTATGGCCGGCTCACCCGCCTGCTCACCGTGGGCCAGCGGGCGGCGAAGAAGGGCGAGTGCGAGCTCCGCTGGAGCGATTTCGCGGGCCACGCCGAGGGCCAGCTCGTGCTGGTCGTGCCGCCCGATCGGCTGGACGCGGCCTTCGAGCGCGACCTTCGGCGCATCGCCGGGGAGCTTTCCGGCGCCGTCTGGCTGGCGGCGGCCCGGCGCTATGGCGCGCGCGACCTGCAGCGGATGTCGCGGCTCGCCGCGCTCGCCCAGGCGACGGGCGCGCCGATGGTCGCCACCAACGACGTCCTCTATCATGCCCCTGAGCGCCGCGCCCTGCAGGACGTGCTGACCTGCATTCGCGAGACCTGCACGATCGCTGAGGCGGGCCTGCGGCTCCAGGCCAACGCCGAACGCCACCTGAAATCCCCCGACGAGATGGCGCGCCTGTTCGCCCGCTTCCCCGGCGCCGTCGAGCGCAGCGCCGAGATCGCCGAGCGCATCTCCTTCGACCTCGGCCAGCTCCGCTACGAATACCCCGACGAGCCGGTGCCGCCGGGCAAGACCGCCATCCAGCACCTGCGCGACCTCTCCTGGGCCGGCGCCGCGTGGCGCTATCCGGACGGCGTGCCGGACAAGGTCAAAAAGCTCGTGGCCTATGAGCTCGATCTGATCGAGAAGCTCGATTTCCCGAATTACTTCCTGACCGTCCACGACATCGTCCGCCATGCGCGCGACGAGCTGAAGATCCTCTGCCAGGGCCGGGGGTCGGCGGCCAATTCCTGCGTCTGCTTCTGCCTGGGCGTCACCGCGGTCGACCCCACCAAGGAGGACCAGGACCTGCTGTTCTCCCGGTTCATTTCCGAGAACCGCGGCGAGCCGCCGGACATCGACGTCGACTTCGAGCACGAGCGGCGCGAGGAGGTCATGCAATACGTCTACGCCCGCTACGGCCGCGACCGCGCCGCCATCGTCGCCACCGTGATCCACTACCGGCCGCGCATGGCCATCCGCCAGGTGGGCAAGGCGCTGGGCCTCACCGAGGACATTACCGCCGCGCTGGCCAACACCGTCTGGGGAAGCTGGGGCGACAGCGTTCCGGACGACCACATCCGCCAGGCGGGCCTCGACCCCGCGAGCCCGGAAATCCGCCGCGCCGTCACGCTTGCCGAAGAGCTGCTGGGCTTCCCGCGCCACCTGTCGCAGCATGTGGGCGGCTATGTGCTGACCAAGCGCCGGCTCGACGAGACCGTGCCGATCGGCAACGCGGCCATGAAGGACCGCACCTTCATCGAATGGGACAAGGATGACATCGATGCGCTCGGCCTGATGAAGGTCGATGTCCTGGCGCTGGGCATGCTGACCGCGCTGAAACGCGGCTTCGACATGTTGCCGCCCCTGCCGGACGGCCGGGTCATCACCGACATCGCTCACATTCCGCAGGAGGATCCGGCCGTCTACGACATGCTTTGCGAGGCCGATTCCGTGGGCGTCTTCCAGGTGGAGAGCCGCGCGCAGATGTCGATGCTGCCGAGGCTTCGGCCGCGCAAATTCTACGACCTGGTGATCGAGGTGGCGATCGTCCGGCCGGGCCCGATCCAGGGCGACATGGTGCATCCCTATCTGCGCAGGCGAGAGGGGAGCGAGCCCGTGGAATTCCCCGCGCCCTCGCCCGCGCACGGCCCGGCTGACGAGCTGCGCAATGTGCTGGGCAAGACCTTCGGCGTGCCGCTCTTCCAGGAGCAGGCTATGCGGCTGGCCATCGAGGCGGCGAAGTTCTCCGACAACGACGCCGACGGCCTGCGCCGCTCCATGGCCACCTTCCGCGCCAACGGACGCCTCTGGGAATATAAGGAGATGTTCATCCAGGGCATGGCCGGGCGCGGCTATGACCCGGAGTTCGCCGCGCGCTGCTTCAAACAGATCGAGGGCTTCGGCTCCTACGGCTTCCCGGAGAGCCACGCGATCAGCTTCGCCTTGCTGGTCTACGCCTCGGCCTGGATGAAGCGCCACCACCCGGAGGTGTTCTGCGCGAGCCTCTTGAACAGCCAGCCCATGGGCTTCTACCAGCCCGCCCAGCTGGTCCGTGACGCCAAGGAGCACGACGTCGAGGTGCGCGCGCCCTGCATCGTGGCCAGCGACTGGGGCTGCACGCTCGAGCCGCCGGATGATCCCAGATCGCCGCGCCGGGCGCTCAGGCTCGGCCTGCGCCAGATCAAGGGCTTCCGGCAGGAAGAGGTGGAGACCTTCATGGCGTGCCGCGCCGAGGGTCTCTCCACGCTGGAGGACTATGTCCTGCGCTCGGGCCTCTCGCGGCGGGGGCTGGAGCTGCTGGCCGAGGCCGACGCCTTCCGCGCGCTCGGTCTCTCCCGGCGCGAGGCGCTGTGGACGGTCAAGGGCATGGCCGACGAGGTGGGGGCCGAGCGCACCGCGCCGCTGATCGCCCGCCAGAGCGTCCGGGAGGCCCAGGTCCAGCTGCCCTTCATGACGCTCCCCAAGGAGGTGGCCGAGGACTACCGGACCACGCGCCTGTCCCTGAAACAGCACCCGGTGGCCTTCTTCCGCGACGGCCTGTCGGCCCTGCGCTGCGCGCCCTGCGCGGCCCTGAAGACGATGCGCGACGGCGCCCGCGTCTCGGTGGGCGGACTGGTGCTGGTCCGCCAGCGGCCCGGCACCGCCAAGGGCGTGGTGTTCCTCACCCTGGAAGACGAGACGGGCATCGCCAACATCGTCTGCTGGAAGGACGCCTTCGACGCCAACCGCCGCCTGGTGATGGGATCGTCCTTCCTGGTGGCGCACGGCCGGCTGCAGGTGGCCAACAATGTCACCCACCTGGTCGCCGAACGCTTCACCGACCTCTCCGCCAAGCTGGGCGAGATGCGAGATCACGAGATCGCCCCAGGCGCGGCGCCGGCGCCGGCGCACGCGCGGGTCTCCAGCTCCCTGGTCCGTAGCCGCGATTTCCACTGAGGCCCAGCCCTGCGCTTGACCCCATCCGTCCGCCGCCGGATGGTCCGCGCCAGACCGGCGGATGGCCGGCGGAGAGGGTATCGATGATCCGGATTTCGACGCTGCTGGCCGCCGCTGCCATGGCCGCCGGCGCCGCCCCCCTTGCAGCCCCCCTTGCCGCCAACGCCCAGCCGGCGCCCACCGTCCGGATCGATTCCGGCCCCCTGGTGGGCGTGACCGAGGGTCCGGCCAACGTCTTCCGCAACATCCCCTTCGCCGCGGCCCCTGTGGGCGATCTGCGCTGGGCGCCGCCGCAGCCCGCCAGGCCCTGGACCGCGCCTCGCCCCGCCGCCGAGGCCGGGCCCTCCTGCCCGCAGCCGATGAACGCAGACGGAACGCCGAACTTCGGCGGCGCCAACGGGCCGACCTCGGAGGATTGCCTGCAGCTGAATGTCTTTGCGCCGAAGGCGGCCCCAAAGACTGCCAAGGGGCGCGCGCCGGTGATGGTGTGGATCCACGGCGGCGGCCACCGCTGGGGCGCCGGCTGGGTCTATGGCGGCCAGAACTTCGCCCGCGACGGCGTCGTCGTGGTCTCGATTAACTACCGGCTGGGCGCGCTCGGCTACTTCGCCCACCCGGCGCTGACCAAGGCCGCCAGGCCGGGCGAGGCGCTCGGCAACTACGGTCTGATGGATCAGATCGCGGCCCTGAAGTGGGTGCAAAAGAACATCGCGGCCTTCGGCGGCGACCCGAAGAACGTCACCGTCTTCGGCGAAAGCGCCGGCGGCATGAGCACGCTGGCGCTGCTGGCCACCCCGTCGGCCAAGAGCCTCTACCAGAAGGCTATCGTGGAATCGGGCGCAGGCTGGACCGAGCCTAGGACGCTGGCTGACGAGGAGAAAATCGGCCTCGCCGCCCTGACCAAGGCCGGCGTTCCGGAGACCGCCACGGCGGCGGACCTGCGGGCGTTTCCCGCCGACAAGCTGGCGGCGGTGAACGGGAACTATGGCCCCTTCATCGACGGCAGGCTGATGACCGACACCGACAGCCAGGCCATCGCCCGCGGCCACGCCGCCGACGTGCCGCTGATCATCGGCTCCAACTCCGGCGAGGACTCGCTGATGGGCCCTGCGACCCTCGGCGAGGCGGCGCTCGCCCGCATCCCGGCCGCCGTGAAGCCCGCTTACACGGCCGAGGCCGCCGCCGGCCCGGATGCGTTCGCCCGCGCAGTGTTCACCGACCGGGTGATGGGCGGCCCGGCCCGCTGGGTGGCGGCGGAGACCTCGGGCGGCAAGCCCAGCTGGCTCTACTATTTCTCCTACGTCGGCTCGCGGTTTCCGGCGTCGAAGACCCGCGCCGGCCACGCCGACGAAATCCAGTACGTCTGGGAATACTGGGGCCGCCGCACGCCCATGAGCATGGTCAGCGCCAAGGACCAGCAGGTAGCTTCCCTGATGCACGCCTGCTGGGTTTCCTTCGCCAGGACGGGCGTCCCAAAATGCGGGACCGAGGCCTGGCCCGCATATACGCCCGCCGGCGACCAGCTCATGGAGTTCGGCAGGGAGAACGGCGTCAGGACCCACTTCCGCAAGGCCCAGCTCGACGCCGAGCAGGCCTCCGTCCTGCCGACCCTGGCGCTCGCGAAATAGCGCGCATGACCGCCTATCTGGTCAACGAGATCGTCGTCACTGACCCGGAGGTCTTCCAGACCTATGTGGTCCAGGCGCCGCCGACGCTGGCGGCCTTCGGTGGCCGCTACCTGGTGCGCAGCGGCGCCAGCCAGGCTGTCGAGGGCGAGCCGCCCGGCCGCCTGGTGATCCTGAAATTCCCCGGCTGCGCCGCAGCGCTGGCCTGGCGCGCCTCGCCGGCCTGCAGCGCCATCCTGCCGATCCGCGACGCCAGCTCGACGTCGCGGGTCTATGTGGTGGACGGGTACGAAGGCTGAGCCGCCGCTCTTACTTCGGCGGCGCGTTGGGCGAAGCGCTGGCGCCGGCCTTCACGGCGGCTTCCTGCCAGTCGAGCTGGGCCTTCAGGAAGTGCTCGTGCGGGACCGGGCCGGCGGCGCTGAACTCCATGAAGGTCTCGCCGGGCGCGAACTTCGGCCACGCCGGGCCGCCGGCGCTGTCCGGATTGCCGGTCTTGATGAAGGCGGCCCAATAGGCGTTGACCGACTTGGCGAGGGCCAGGTCCTCGGGCGCGAACCGCTGCTTCGGCCCGGCGAAGGCGAACATGATCTCGAAGGTGTGGCCCGCGCCATAGGGCGCGCGCGCCTTCAGGTTCGGGGGCACGTAGTTGAAATAGTAGGTGTAGACCGGCTGGCCGGCCTTGGACTGGGCCCGGCTGATCGCCCGGTCCGGTTCGGTAATGTACTGGCGCGTCACGATGTCGTTGGCCATCTGAACCTTGTTGCCGGCGCCGGCGGGGTCGAAGGCTGCCATGGCCGCAACCTTGCGGTCGGCTGGAATGGCGTCCACGGCTGCGGCCTGCGGGCGGAAGAGGCTCGCCTCGTTGGAGTTGCCGCCGACCAGCAGCGGAATCTTGGCCGCCTTACCGGTCTCGAAGCCCTCGGCGACGCCGCCTAGAACATAGCGGCCATCCAGAATCGGCCCGGCGCGGCTGACGAAGGGCTCAGTGTAGGGCATGGCGCTGAGCGGCAGCTTGCGCAGGGCTGCGGCGGCCGCTGCGTCCGCTCCACTGGCGCCGGCGGCCTGCGCGGCCTTCACGGCGTTGGCTTGCGCGACAGCCATGGGCTGCGGCTCCACGCGGCCAAAGCTCGACTCGCCGATGGCCCTTTGGAACAGACCGCGCGCGTCGGGCGCCAGCATCAGCTCCAGAACCGAAATGCCACCGGCGCTCTCGCCGCCGATGGTCACGTTGTTCGGGTCGCCGCCGAAGCTGGCGATGTTGGCCTTCACCCACTTGAGCGCCGCGATCTGGTCCATCAGGCCATAGTTGCCGCAGGGGCCTTCCTTGCAGAGCGCCGGATGGGCGAACCAGCCGGCGCGGCCCAGGCGGTAGCTGACCGAGACGGTGACGATTCCTTCCTTGGCGAACTGGATACCGTCGGTCTCGGCGCCAAACGCGCCCACCGCCGAGCCGATGGTGAAGCCGCCGCCATGGATCCAGACATAGACCGGCAGCCTGGCGCCGGCCTTGGCCCCGGCCGGGCGCGTGACATTCGCGAACAGGCAGTCCTCGGTATATTCGCCCTTCTGGGTCGGCTGGCAGGTGGGGCCGGCGTGGCTCGCGTCGCGCTCGCCGGTCCAGACCGCGGCTGGCATGGGCGGCTTCCAGCGCAGCTCCCCCACCGGCGGGGCGGCGTAGGGGATGCCCCAGAATTCTTCGACGCCCTCGACCACGGCGCCCTTCAGCGCGCCCTGCTTGATCTTTGCGGTCGGCGCGGCGGCCGGCGCGGCTTGCCCGAAACTGGCGAGCGGCAGGGCCAGAACGCCCAGCGCGAGCGCGGCGGCGGCGAATTTGCGACGGACGATCATCGGTGTTCCCCCTCAATCTTTCGCCGGTCTCTAAGGCGCGGCTGTTGCGCGATTGTGTCTCGGAAAGCCGGTATGGGCCAGCAGCTTGACCGGGGTCCTCCCCGGTGTTGACCTCGCCGCCTGTCAAAATCCGAAAGGCGCTCGTACGTGTTGAAACCCGCAACGGCGCTCGCCGTGATCCTGGCCTTCGCCGCCGCGCCGACGCTCGCCGCCGAACCGCCCGCGCTGAAGTACGGCGCCTGGGGCTTTGACCTCACCGGCCAGGACGCCAGGACCCGGCCCGGTGACGACTTCTTCCGCTACGCCAACGGCGCCTGGCTCGACCGCACGTCCATCCCCGGCGACAAGCCGGGCATATCTCTGCGGATCTACGAGAGCGACCTGGCCGAGGCCCGACTGCACACGATCATGGAGGACTCCGCGGCCCAAATACCATCGGGGGCGGGGCGAGCGCCGAAGACCCTCGAGGGCAAGGTCGGCGCCTTCTACAAGGCCTTCATGGACGAGGGCCGCATCGAGGCCCTGGGCGCCAAACCCATCGCGCCCGAGCTCGACGCCATCCGCGCGGCCGCGACCCGCGACCAGATCGGCGCGCTCATGGGCCGTCATGTGAAGGACTTCGAGAGCTCGGCCTTCGGCATCAACCTCGACGTCGATTCCAAGGACGTCGCCCACTACGCCATCTACCTCAGCCAGGCGGGCCTGGGCCTGCCAGACCGAGACTACTACCTCCAGCCCGCCTTCGCGGAGAAGAAGGCCGCCTACCAGGCCTATGTGGAAAATCTGCTGCGGCTGGAAACCTGGCCTGATCCCGCCGGCAAGGCCGCCGCCATCGTCGCCCTGGAAACGCGCATCGCAGACGCGAGCTGGACCAAGGTGCAGGAGCGCGACCCCGACGCCACCTACAACCCTAACACCCTGACGGAACTGGAAAAAGCCGCCCCCGGTTTCCCCTGGCGCGCCTTCCTGGCGCAAGCCGGCCTCGGCGCCCCGGCCAAGCTGGTGGTGGTCGAAAAGACCGCCCTGCCGAAGATCGCCGCCATCTATGCTTCGACGCCCGTCGAAGTGTTGCAGGCCTGGCTCGCCTTCAACGTCGCCGACAACGCCGCGCCTTACCTCTCCAGGGCCTTCGTCGACGCCAATTTCGAGATGCGGCTCAAGACTCTGTCCGGCCAAGCCGAGAAGCAGGTCCGCTGGAAGCGCGGCGTCCACGCCGTCAGCGGCGGCGACTTTGCGGCCGGCGACCGCTATGACCGGTTCGGCAACCTCGGCTGGGCCGTGGGCCAGATCTACACCGCCCGCTATTTCCCGCCCGCTGCCAAGGCCAAGGTCCAGGCCCTGGTCGCCGACCTGAAGACGGCCTACCGCGCCCGCATCGAGAAGCTCGACTGGATGAGCCCGGCCACCAAGACCGAGGCGCTGAAGAAGCTCGCCGCCTACAACGTCAAGGTCGGCTACCCCGACAAGATGCGTGACTATTCCAAGGTGGCGATCCGGGACGACGATCTGGTGGGCGACGTGCGCGCCGCCGCAGCCGCCGACTGGGCCTTCTATGTGGGACGCCAGAACGGACCTGTGGATCGCGGCGACTGGGGCATGACGCCCCAGACCAACGACGCCTACAACGGCTCGCTGATCGACATCGTCTTCCCCGCGGTGATCCTGCAGCCGCCGATCTTCGATCCCGGCGCCGACCCGGCGATCAACTATGGCGCGGTGGGCGGCGTGATCGGCCACGAGCTGACCCACGGCTTCGATGACCAGGGCCGCAAGTACGATTCCAAGGGCACGCTGCGCGACTGGTGGGCGCCCGCCGACGCCAAGACCTTCGAGGCCCGCGCCAAGGTGTTCGGGGCCCAGTACTCAGCCTACGAGCCGCTGCCCGGCGCCCATCTGAACGGCGACCTGACAATGGGCGAGAACATCGCCGACCTCGGCGGCCTGACGCTCGGCCTCGACGCCTATCATGCCAGCCTGCGCGGAAAGCCCGCGCCTGTGATCGACGGGCTCACGGGCGACCAGCGGGTGTTCCTGGGCTGGGCCCAGGCCTGGCGCGGCAAGGTCCGCGACGACGCGGTGCGCCGCCAGGTGGTCAGCGACCCCCACTCGCCACGCCAGTACCGGGTCAACGGCCCGGTGCGGAACATCGACGCCTGGTACGCGGCCTTCGGCGTCAAGCCGGGCGACGCCCTCTATATCCCGCCGGAGAAGCGGGTTCGGATCTGGTGATCAGCGGCTCTTGAGTTTCCGGATCGCCGGCCCGAGCGGCTGCTCGGCCTCGCCATAGTCGGCCCAGGCCGCGGTCGCGCTCAGCAGGGCCGGCGCGGTGCGGAGGGTGAAGGCCCCGGGGTCGAGACCCGGCTTCACCTGGCTCCAGGAGAGGGGAAACGACACCGGCGCGCCGGGCCGGGCGCGCGGCGAGAGCGGCGCCACGGCGGTCGCCATGCGGTCGTTGCGCAGATAGTCGAGGAAGACCCGGCCCACACGCCTGGCCTTGGCCATGTTGGCCACATAGCGGTCCGGCCGGTCGGCCTCCATCGCCTGGCAGACGTCGCGGGTGAAGGCCTTGGCGGCCGCCCAGTCCACCTGGCTCCGGCCGCCCTTCAGCGGCGCGACCACATGCAGGCCCTTGCCGCCGGTGGTCTTGCAGAAGGCCGCCAGACCCAGGGCCTCCAGCCGCGCCTTCACCTCCAGCGCGTCCTCGATCACGCGCTCGAAGGAAAGCCCCTCTTCCGGATCGAGGTCGAAGATCAGGCGTCCGGGAAGCTCCGGCCAGCCGGGCCGGCAGTTCCAGGGATGGAACTCCGTGGCGCCACCCTGGGCGAGCGCGGCCAGCGCCTCGATACGGTCGATCTGCAGGTAGGGCTTGGGGTCGCCCGCCACCGTCACCTGCGAGATCAGGGCCGACGACCCCTTGCCCAGGTGGCGCTGGAAGAACCGCCCGTCGCCGTCGATCCCGTTCGGCGTGCGGATGATCGAGCAGGGACGGCCTGCGATGTGCGGCATCATCCAGGGCCCGACCGCCTCCAGATAGCGGGCGAGGTCGAGCTTGCTGACCGCGCGCCCGTCGCCGCCGTCGGGCCAGAGCGCCTTGTCCGCGTGAGACAGGGTCACGCCCATGACGATCGGGGAGGCGGCTTTGGTCATCGCCTCAGGTTTGGCCTTCGGCGCGGGCTCTGCAAGGGCGGCGTTTGCGATGGACGACAACCCTCGGGCCTATTTCACTTTCCAATATGGAAAGTGTTGATCGAACCGTCCACGCCGCCCGTCAGCTCGCCAGCGCGGCCCGCCGTTCCTTGGCGCCGGCCAGCGCGCCCACGAAGGCGTCGCGCCAGGCGGTGACGTCCTCGGTCTGGACGCCCGCGAAGAGCGCGCTCCAGCGGCGGATCCGCTCGGTCTTGTCCATGCTGAGCGCCCGCTTCAGCGCGTCAGCGATCTCCTCGGGACTGTTGGGATTGACCAGCAGGGCCTCGCGCATCTGGCCCGCGGCGCCGGCGAAGCGCGAGAGGATCAGGACGCCGGGGTCGGCCGGGTCCTGGGCGGCCACGAACTCCTTGGCGACCAGGTTCATCCCGTCCCGCAGCGGCGTCACCAGGCCGGCGCGGGCGGCCCGATAGATACCGGCCAGCTCGTCGCGCCGGTAGTTGCGGTTCACATAGCGGAAGGGCGCCCAGTCGATGTCGGCGTATTCCCCGTTGATCCGGCCGGAGAGCGCGTCCAGCCGCCCGCGGATCTCCTGATAGGCCTCGACACTCTCGCGGCTCACCGGGGCGATCTGCAGCATGAGCACCTCGCGGCGCATGTCCGGGTTGTCGGCCAGGAAGCGCTCGAAGCCCATGAACCGCTCTTCCAGCCCCTTGGAATAGTCCAGCCGGTCGACGCCGACGATCAGGTTGCGGAACACCGTCGACGCACTCATCAGGTCGCGCATCCGCCGGGCTGTCACGCCGCGCAGCATGCGGGCGAACTCCGGCGCGTCGATGCCGATGGGGAAGGCTCCGACCTTGATCGTCCGGCCAAAGGCCCTCAAGCGGTCCGTTCCCGGCTGCGAGCCCCCGGCCTCGAACAACACATAGTCCTCAAAGGCCTGCAGGTACTCGGCCGTCTGGAAGCCCACCAGGTCGTAGTCGAACATCGCCTCCACCAGCCTCTTGTGGCCGGGAAGCGTCGTGAGCACCTGGCGCGCCGGCCAGGGCACATGCAGGAAGAAACCGATCCGGTTCTTGACGCCGAGCGCCCTCAGCTCCCGGCCCAGCGGGATCAGGTGGTAGTCGTGCACCCAGATCACGTCATCCGGCTTGATCAGGGGCGCGAGCGTCGCGGCGAACCGCTTGTTCACCCGGGAGTAGCCCTCGCCGTAAACCCGGTCGTAGGCCGCAAGATCGGTGCGATAGTGGAACAGGGGCCAGAGCGTCTTGTTGGCGTAGCCGTTGTAGTATTCGTCGAGGTCGGCCTCCTCCAGATCGACCACCGCGGTGGTCACCCCATCCACGGTCTCGGTGTCGAGCGCGCCGGTGAATACGGGTGTGGTCTTGCCGCTCCAGCCGAACCACAGGCCGGAATATTCCCGCAGGGCCGCGGCCAGCGCCATGGCGAGGCCCCCCACGGTCTCCTCGCCCGCCGCGTTGGGCGGGCTCACCCGGTTGGAGACGACGATCAGCCGGCTCACAGCGCGGTCTCCAGCCAGGCGAGCGCCGCCTCGACCCCGGCCAGCCGGAACCGCGCCAGCGTCGGCCTGGCCGCGCCGACGCAGATACCGACGCCGTCCAGGCCCTGGGCCGCGGCGAAACCGTCCTCGTCGGTGGCGTCGTCGCCGACGAACACCGGCTGGGCTCCGGCGAACGGACGGCTGGCCATGAAGGCGCGGACGCTGTCGCCCTTGGTCGGGCCGGGCGTGCGCAGCTCCACGACCATGTCGCCTTCCTGCAGGGAGAGGCCGGTCTGAGCGGCGACGGCCCGGGCGCAGACCCGCGCGGCCTCGGCCTGGCCACTGGCCTGGCGGAAATGCAGCGCCACGGAAAGGCCGGCCTTCTCCTCGAGGATCAGGCCGGAGTCGCGGGCCGAGAAAGCGCGAAACGCCCCGATGGCCTGCGGCAGGTTCCGATGCGGCGGGGTCTCAAACATCCTGAGGTCCGGGCCGCGCCGGACCAGGCCGTGGACCGCGGCCACGGTGGTGACGCAGCCCTCCAGGATACGGTCGACATCGGCCAGGGTGCGACCGCTGACCACCGCCAGCCGCCCGTCCAGCCGCTGCGCCAGGCGCTCCAGCAGGCTTGTGCGGCGCGGGTCGGGGCCGACGTCCTGCGGCCGCGAGGCGATGGGGGCCAGCGTGCCGTCGAGGTCGAGGAACAGCGCCGTCCCGCCAAGCCGGAGCGGCTTGGGCGCGGTCAGGCCACTCGTGACGTCTTGCATCGACATGGCGCGGAGCGTCCCCGGAACGCTGCCAGAACGCGCCAGCGGCGCCTTCGATCCGCCCGGCCGAGTCTGGCGCCCATTCATCGGGCGCCGGGGAAACCCTTCGCGGCCTTGACGTTCCGTATAGCAATCCGCGCTATGCGACGGATCCGCTTAACCACGCTTCGAGGCAACCCCCGAATGGCCCACCCGCCGCAGGCCGAAACGCCGCTCGCCGACGCCATCGTCCTGTTCGGCGCGACCGGCGACCTGTCGCGCCGCATGCTGCTGCCGTCGCTCTATTTCCTCGACGCCGACGGCCTCCTGCCGGTGGGCTTCAAGATCCTCGCCACCGCGCGCGCCCAGCACACCCGCGACGAGTTCGTGGATCAGGTCCGCCAGATCCTCGACGCCCGGCCCGAGCCGTTCGACGACGGCGTCTGGAAGCGGTTCTCGGGGCGGATCGACTATGTGGCCTGCGACGCCACCGCCGCCGAAGGCGTCGCGGCGCTGAAGCCCCACCTCAAGGGCCGCGTCCGGCCGATGTTCTTCCTGGCCATTTCGCCCAGCCTCTACGGCCGGGTCTGCGCCGCCCTGGCCGCGGCGGGCCTGGCCGTCGGCGACAGCCGCATCGTCCTGGAAAAGCCCATCGGCCGCGACCTGGAGACCTCGCGCGAGGTCAATGAGGCCGTCGGCGCGGCCTTCCACGAGGACCACATCTTCCGCATCGACCACTACCTGGGCAAGGAGACGGTGCAGAACCTCATCGCGCTTCGGTTCGCCAACACCCTTTTCGAGCCGCTGTGGAACAACCTGACCATCGACCACGTGCAGATCACTGTGGCCGAGACCGGAGGGGTCGGAGACCGCTGGCCCTATTACGACGAGTACGGCGCGCTCAGGGACATGCTGCAGAACCACATGCTGCAGCTCCTCTGTTTCGTGGCCATGGAGCCGCCGGCCGACATGGACCCGCGCTCGGTCAGGAACGAGAAGGTCAAGGTGCTGCGCTCGCTGCGGCGCTTCACCCGCGCGGACGCCCAGAACGCCTCGGTCCGTGGCCAGTACACCAAGGGCGTCGTCGGCGGGAAGGAAGCCGCCGGTTATGAGACCGAGCGCGGCAAGGCCACGGGCACCGAGACCTTCGTCGCCCTTCGCGTCGACATCGACAACTGGCGCTGGGCGGGCGTGCCCTTCTTCATGCGCACCGGCAAGCGCCTGCCCGAGCGGCGCACCCAGATCGTCATCCAGTTCAAGCCGGTGCCGCACTCGATCTTCGGCAACGCCGCCAAGGACGACCTTGTCGCCAACCGCCTGGTCATCGACCTGCAGCCGGACGAGGACATCGCGCTGACGCTGATGAACAAGTCGCCGGGGATCAGCCACGGCGGCATGCGCCTGCAGTCCATGCCGCTCTCGCTTTCGCTGCTACGCGCCTACGAGGGGCCCGGCGCGCGCCGCCGCATCGCCTATGAGCGTCTCCTGCTCGACGTGGTGCACGGCGACAACACCCTCTTCGTCCGCCGCGACGAGGTGGAGGAGGCCTGGCGCTGGGTCGACGGCGTCGCCGACGCCTGGGCCGAAGCCGGCATGGCGCCCAAGCCTTACGCCGCTGGATCGTGGGGGCCCTCAGGCGCCTTCGCGCTCATCGAGCGGTCGGAACGGGCCTGGGTGGACTAGCAGCGACGGAGCGGTGTTGGAGCCTGCTCTGGATCTCACGCTGCGTCATCGCCCTGGCGCTCGGATCGGACTCGCAGGAAGGCCGGACTGAGGAATTCCAAGACGTCGCGGCTTATCGGAAGGCGGGGCGCGACCTCGGCGTCGGCGAGTGCCTCCCGGTAAGCGGCCGCATACTTCCGCCTCAGCTCCTCGTTGTCCCCGCCTCGGACAGATGACAGCTGGGTCCAGCGCCGAACGACGTCGAGAACTTCCGCCCCGCTTGGATCGGCGCCGCGGCCGTAGAGCGCATTGGCCTCTTCGAATATCGAGGTCCAGGGCGAAGCCTGCATGCGAGCGCGCCGATCGTCTGGCGTCAGGTGACGCTCGTAGAAGACGCGGGCGACCTCCGGCCACTGCGCCACCGAATCAGGGTCCTCCTCAACGCGCCGGGATAGCCTCGCGCCGGCCGGTTCTGCGGCCGATGCAGCCCGGCTGATATGAGCTGATAGTGTGTTCCAGTCGGCCTCGCCCAAGGCCCGAGCGGTCAGCTCAAGGCACTCGCTGTGTGAGAGCTTCAGGCCCTTGTCCGCCAAGGCGTCACGCAGCGTGACAGCAATGGCTTTTGCATCTCGGAAATCGCGCATCCGATCCAATCCTCTGATCGAGCGAATTGAGAGTCAGGGCTTGCATTGCTGAGCCATTCGCTCGGAGCGAGAGGATCGAGGAACTCGATACATTCACCGTACCCGATTGGGCGCAAGCGGCAGGCTGCATCGGCCTGGCAGCAATGGAAGTCCCGAGTTGAGGCGATGTCAACATTCCCATAGAGCGAGAACGTCGGCGCTACCGCACGCTCGACCACGGCCGTGAGAGCAGGGCCGCGCAGTTGATCAGGCCGACGAGGGAGTAGGTCTGCGGGTAGTTCCCCCACAGTTCCTTGCCGTCGAAGCTGATGTCCTCGGAGAGCAGGCCCGCCCGGGTCCGCCGGCTCAGCATCTCCTCGAACATGGTCCGGGCCTCGTCGGTGCGGCCGGAGAGGTGCAGGGCTTCGATCAGCCAGAAGGTGCAGAAGTTGAACGCCGTCTTCGGCTCGCCGAAGTCGTCGGGGAGCGCATAACGAAGCATGAACTTGCCGCGCCGAAGGCCGCTCTCCACCGCCGCCAGGGTGGCCAGCATCCTGGGATCGTCCGGGGCGCAGAACCTGACGTCCATGAGCTGCAGCAGGCTCGCGTCCAGCTGGTCGCCGCCGAAGGTCGAGGCGTATCGGCCGAGCTCCTCGTTCCAGGCCTCACGCTCGATGGTGGCGCGGATCTGGGCGGCGCGGCCGTTCCAGTGCTCGGCGCGGTCGTCCAGGCCCATCTTCCGGGCGGCGTTGCCCAGCCGATCGCAGGCGGCCCAGCACATCACCGAGGAATAGGTGTGCACGGCCTCGCGGCCGCGGAATTCCCAGAGGCTGGCGTCCGGCTGGTTGTGCATCTCGAAGGCCCGGTCGCCCACCGATTCCAAGGTGCGAAAGTCCTCGACGGTGGCCAGCCGGATCAGCCGCTCGTCGAAGAACGCCTGGACCGTGGAGAGCACGATCTGGCCGAAGACGTCGTACTGCTGGTGCTCGTGGGCCTGGTTGCCGACCCTGACCGGCCCCATGCCGCGATAGCCCGCAAGGTCCGGCGCCACCCGCTCGGTCAGCACCGGCTCCAGCCCAACCCCATAGACCGGCTGCACGTGGCCCGATCGCCCCACCTGGTCCACCAGGTTGCGCAGATAGACCAGGTAGTTCTCCAGGATGTCCGCCGCGCCCAGCCGGTTCAGCGCCTGGACCACGTAATAGGCGTCCCGCAGCCAGCAATACCGGTAGTCCCAGTTGCGGGCGGTCTCGCCGGGCTCCACCGCATGCTCCGGGATCGAGGTCGTCAGCGCCGCGACGATGGCTCCGGTGTCCTCGTGCGCGCAGAGCTTCAATGTGATCGCCGCGCGGATCACCGCCTCCTGCCATTCCAGGGGCACCGACAGCGTCCTGACCCAGTGGCGCCAATAGTCGGTGGTTTCGCGCAGCATTCGAAGGGCTGCGGTGGTGACGTCGTTGTCGAAGCCCTCGTCGGGGCCCAGGAACATGCAGATCGGCTCCTCCAGCCGGAAGGTCCGTTCGTCCAGGATGTGGCTCACCGTGCCGTCGGTGGTGAGCCGCAGCGTCGTCTCGCCGCCCACATAGCGCAGGTGGTTGGAGCCCATGGTCGTCTCGGTGGGCGCCGCGCCATAGTCGACGGTGGGGCGAAGCTTGATGCGAATCCGCGGCGTGCCCTCCAGCGGCTTGATCAGCCGCACGAAGGCCAGCGGCCGGTAGGTCCGGCCGAACTGCCGGTAGCGCGGACAGAAGTCGAGGATCTCCAGCCGGCCGCCGTTGTCGTCGGAGACCTCGGTCCTGAGGATCGGGGTGTTGCGCAGGTAGGACTGGGTTGTCTGGGCGCGGTCTTCCACCTCCACCGACCAGAGGCCCTCGGTGTCCTCGGCGCCCGGTTCCGCGCCGCCCAGCAGGGCCGAGAAGAACGGGTCGCCGTCCACCCGGGGTGCACAGGCCCAGACATAGCTGCCGGCCTCGTCGATCAGCGCGCTCGCGGCGCAGTTGCCGATCGGGAAGAGTTCGAGGCTCTGGCTCAAGCGGGGATCCTGAAGGTGTCCTGAGGGGTTCGTGTGGGCAAACAACGACGCTCAGCGTTTCCGGCGCCGCTGAAGACCTAACGCGCCTTGATAAGATTGGCTGCGGAAGCCTAAGCCACATTCCATGTTCCGAGCCCGCAGAGCCCGCATCGTCGCCACCCTCGGTCCCGCCAGTCGCGGCGTCGACAAAGTCCGCGACCTGGCGGTGGCCGGCGCGGACGTGTTCCGGGTCAACTTCAGCCACGGGACCCATGCCGATCACGCCCGCGCCATCGCCTCGGTGCGCGAGGCCGAGGCCGCCGTCGGCCGGCCGCTGGCGGTGCTGGCTGACCTGCAGGGCCCCAAGCTCAGGCTCGGCAAGTTCGCCGACGGCCATGTGAAGCTGAAGGCCGGCCACGCCCTTCGCCTCGACCTCAAGTCCAAGCCCGGCGACGCCTCGCGCATCGGCGTGCCGCACCCGGAGGTGTTCGCTGCGCTCCGCACCGGGGGGCTGGTCCTGCTCGACGACGGCAAGGTGCGCCTGCGGGTCACCGGCCATGGCCCGGACTTCGCCGACACCGTCGTCGAGGCGGGCGAACAGCTCTCCGACCACAAGGGCCTGAACCTGCCGGGCCTGGCGATCCCGATCCCCGCGCTCACCGACAAGGACCGAAAGGACCTGGCCTTCGCGCTCGAGGAGGGTGTCGACTGGGTGGCGCTCTCCTTCGTGCAGCGGGCCTCCGACATGGCCGAGCTCCGGAGCCTGGTGCAGGGCCGCGCCGGCGTGCTGGCCAAGATCGAGAAGCCCTCGGCGCTGGAGGCGCTGGACGAGATCCTCGACCTCTCCCAGGCGATCATGGTCGCCCGCGGCGACCTCGGCGTCGAGCTCGCGCCGGAGGAGGTGCCGGTGGTCCAGAAGCAGCTGGTCCGCGCCGCGCGCCTGCGCGGCATCCCGGTGGTGGTGGCGACCCAGATGCTGGAATCGATGATCCACTCGCCGACCCCAACCCGGGCCGAGGCTTCCGACGTAGCCGGCGCGGTCTATGAGGGCGCTGACGCACTCATGCTCTCCGCCGAAAGCGCGGCCGGTGACTATCCGCTGGAGGCGGTCTCGATGATGGACCGCATCATCGCCCGCGTGGAGAGCGACCCCCGCTGGCCGGAGCTGATGCGTGCGGAATACCCCGTGGAGGACGCCGACGCCGACGCGCTGGTGGCGGCCGCGCGCAAGGCCGCCGACGCGGCCTCCACCGCGTGCCTCGCGACCTTCACCACCACCGGCCAGACGGCGCTGCGCCTCGCCCGCGAGCGGCCTCTGCAGCCGACGCTGGCCCTCACCACCAGCCTGGACACCGCGCGGCGCATGGCGCTCATCTGGGGCGTCGAGGCCCGCGTGGTCGCCGAGACCGTCGATCCGGAGGAGCTGACCCGCGTCGCCGTCGAACAGGCGGTGCTGACGGGCCTTGCCGACCCCGGCCAGCGCATCCTGATCCTGGCGGGCCTGCCCATGGGCTCTCCCGGCGCCGCCAACATCCTGCGCATCGCGCACGCGCCGCTGCGGTAAGGCTGGGGCGCTAGCGGTCGGGACCCAGCACCCTCACCGCGCCCGGCCGCGCGTCGGTGGTGACGGTGATCCGCTCGCCGTGGCGCGCGAAAGCCACGTTGATGACGTCGGCGCCGACCTGCAGGCGGTCCACCCTCAGCCGGTCGATGCCGATCGGCAGGCGCGGATCGACGATGGTCACGGTCCCCGCCTCGCCGTCGATGGTGATGCCCAGGCACGCCTGCAGCATCATGAACACCGAGCCCGCCGCCCAGGCCTGCGGCAGGCAGGCGACCGGATAGGCCACCGGCGGCTCGCCGGGCTGGCGCGGGAAGCCGCAGAACAGTTCCGGCAGGCGCATTTCGTAGTTGAGGGCGGTCTCGAAGAGGGCCGCGGTGAGCTTCACCACCCCGTCGCGCTCGCCATAGTGCGACATGCCCATGACGCAGAGCGCGGTGTCGTGCGGCCAGACCGAGCCGTTGTGATAGCTCATCGGATTGAACCGCGCCTCGCCGAGCGCCAGGGTCCGCACGCCCCAGCCCGAGGCGAACGCCGGCGTGAGCAGGCGCTCCGCCACCCTGCGCGCCCGCTGCGGGACCACGAGCCTGGCGAACAACAGGTGGCCGGGGTTCGACGCCAGCACCCGGCAAGGCTCGCCGCTCCCGTCGATGGCGATGGCGTAGAAGCCGTCCTCCTCCATCCAGAACCTCGTCTCCACCGCCTGGCGAATCTGCTCGGCCTTGGCGGTCCAGATCGCGCCCTGGTCCTCTTCGCCGCGCCGGCAGGTGAGCGCGGCCATCGCCTGATAGGCCGCGAAGGCGTAGCCCTGCACCTCGACGAGCGCGATCGGCCCGGTGGCGAACCGGCCGTCGGCATGGAAGACCGAGTCCTGGCTGTCCTTCCAGCCCTGGTTGGCCAGGCCGCTCTTGGCGCCGCGCGCATAGTCGATCAGTCCGTCGCCGTCGGTGTCGCCATAGGACTCGATCCAGCCCATGGCGGCCTCGAGGTGCGGCCACAGCATTTCGATCAGCTCCATGTCGCCGGTCCGCTCGGCATAGGCGCCGGCGAGCGCAACGAACAGGGGCGTGGTGTCGACCCCGCCGTAGTAGCGGCCGAAGGGGACCTCCTCCAGCGCGGCCATCTCCCCCTTGCGGGCCTCGTGCATGATCTTGCCAGGGGCAGAGTCGCGGAACGCCGACACTTCGCTCGCCTGGTGCTCGGCCAGGAACGACAGCACCCCCTTGGCCAGCGACGGGTCGATCCACAGCACCTGCCAGGCGGTGATGATCGCGTCGCGCCCGAAGGTGGTCGAAAACCACGGGATGCCCGCATAGGGATAGGGGCCCGTCCCCATTTCGGTCGTCAGCAGCGCCAGGTCCGCCCTCGACTTCTCCACCCACTCGTCGAAGAGCCGCCCGGAGCTGTGCAGCTTGGCCCCGTGCCTGCGCCGCGCGCGCATCGAGAAGCGGGCCCGCGCCGCGTGGCTGCGGAACCGCTCGCGGGTGGGCGTCGGCCCCGGGCACATGCCGACTTCGATGTAGAGCTCCAGACGGCTCTCCGGCCCCATGGGATACATGAACTCCGCGCGGTGTTCGCTGAGCCGGAACGGCGGGTCGGAGAAGGTGATGATGCTATGACGGTCCAGCTCGTCGACCCCGGTGTAGCGCACGGAGATCGACCGGCCGTCGGTCTGCGCGGGATGCTTGACGCCGCGCTTCTGCCGGGTCAGGCCGCGGACCTCGAACATGTCGGCGAAGTCGGCGTCGAACTCGATGACCAGCGGAATGATCACCTCGTCGCGGCTGTAGTTGACTATGAGGACGCGCTCGAACAGCCGGTCGTCCCACAGGAACCGTTTGCGCGCGATGTGCAGCACACCCGGAGGCGCCACCGATCCGCCGGGGAAGGGCAGCTTCTGATTGGCCGTGTGCGAGGTGAAGAACACATTGTCCTGGGCGATCGCCGCCGACAGCAGCGACGGCGCGTGGGAGCCCAGCAGCAGCTGGAACCGCGACAGGATGCGGGTGTCGTTGTGGAACAGGCCGTCGCCCACCCCGGCAACGTCGCCAAGCGCGTCCGCCACCAGGAAGGTGTCGCGGTCCTTGAGCGCGTAGAGCCGGTGGGGCGCGCGGGGTTCGCCGGTCTCGCCGAGGGAACCAGGCGCGTCTGGCGACGGCTTCAGGGCCTCCGGCCCCAAGGAATTGGGCGGGGGTGCGAGGTCGTCCATCCGGCTACCTCATTCGGCCGCGAGGCCCAGCTTCGCCTCGCGGGGGACGGCCAGGCGTTCGTAGAGTTCGACATAGCGCGCCGCCATGGCCGTGGCCGAGAAGCGTTCCTGAAAGCGCCGCCGGACCGCCTGGCGATCGAGGCTCGGCAGGCGGCCCACCGCGGCGACGGCCTCGGCGTGATCGCGCACGATGAACCCGGTCAGGCCCTCCTCGACCACCTCGGGCACGGAGCCGCAGGCGTAGGCGATCACCGGCGTGCCACAGGCCATGGCCTCGATCATCACCAGGCCGAAGGGCTCGGGCCAGTCGATGGGGAACAGGAGCGCCTCGGCGCCGCCCAGGAAGGCTGACTTCGCCTCGTCGCCGATCTCGCCGATGAACTCGATCAGCGGATGACCCAGCAGGGGCTCGATCTCCTCCTCGAAATAGGTGCGGTCCGCGGCGTCGACCTTGGCGGCGATCTTCAGGCGCTTGCCGGTGGCCTTGGCGATGGCGATGGCCCGGTCGGGGCGTTTTTCCGGCGAGATGCGCCCGAGGAAGGCGAGGTAGCCCCGGCTCTCGGAGCTGAACCCATAGAGCCCGGCGGCCACGCCATGCTGCACGGTGGCGGCCCAGTTGGCGAAGGGGAGCGGGCGGCGCTGGTCGTCACTGATCGATACCAGCGGGAACTGCGGCCAGCGCTGGTAGACGCCGGCCAGGTCCTTCAGGTCCAGCCGCCCGTGCAGCGTGGTGACCGTGCTGCGCGGGCGGCTGTCGAAGAACGGGAAGTGCATGATGTCGGTGTGGAAGTGGATCACGTCGAACTGGTCGGCCCGGCGGCGCACCTCGGCGAGCTGCGACAGATGGGCGGCCAGGTCCGACTTCAGCGGCGCCGGATCCAGCCGGATCGCCTGATCGCGCACCGGCACCAGCCTGGCCTTGGTCACCGCCTCGGCGCTGGCGAACAGGGTCACCTCGTGACCCAGCTCCACGAGCGCGTCGGTAAGGTGGGCCACCACCCGCTCGGTGCCGCCATAAAACCGCGGCGGGACGGCTTCATAGAGCGGGGCGACCTGGGCGATTTTCATGGGCGGACTCAATCAACAGCGACGCATGCGTGGCGCGGAATCGAGCGTGCGCGGCGCCGACGCCCCGCACCCTGGGACTCTATGTGCGAGCGCCGTGATGGTTCCGCGATCACACCGCTATTTCTGGCGCCGTCGGCGGACTGGGTTATGAGCAGCACCCATGCTCGAAGTCTTCGAAAGCCCTGACGCCCTCGCCGACGCCGCGGCCGACGCCATCGAGGCGGCGCTGCAGGGCGCGCTGGATGCGCGCGGCCGGGCGTCACTGGTCGCCACCGGCGGCCGCTCGCCCGGGCCCGTCTACGATCGGCTGGCGCATGCCGACCTCGACTGGGCCCATGTCGCGGTCACGCTGTCCGACGAGCGCCATGTCGACACGGACTCCCCCAACGCCAACGCGCGCCTGCTGCGCGAGCGCCTGTTCGTTGGGCCCGCCGCCCAGGCGCAATACCTGCCGCTCACTGACTACGCCGAGGCCGTGCTCCGGCGGCTCTTGCCGTTCGATGCGGTGATGCTCGGGATGGGCGAGGACGGCCACATCGCCTCCCTGATCCCGGGCAGCCCTGTCATGGCCCACGCCATGGATCCGGCCGGCGCGGCGCTGACCGCCGAATCGCCCCAGGGCTTCGGATCGCCGCCCCTGCCGCGGATCACGCTCACCCTGTCCGCGTTGTTACAAAGCCGGGCCATCTTCCTCTTGATCGCCGGCGAGGCTAAGCGGCAGGTGATTTCGCGGGCTCAAGCTGGCGAGGACCTGCCGGTGGGCGCGATCCTTAACCAGGACCACGTCCCGGTCAGGATATTCTGGGCGCCGAACTGACAAGGAAAGACGAGCCATGCATCCGGTCACGGCGGAAGTCACCGAACGGATCGTCGAGCGCAGCCGCGAGACCCGCGCCGACTACCTGGCGCGGATGGAGGCCGCTCGTTCGGCGGGGACGGGGCGGGCCAAGCTTTCCTGCGCAAACTGGGCCCACGCCTTCGCCGCCGAAAGCGACGAAGACAAGAAGACCATGCGCAACCCGACCGCGCCGAACGTCGCCATCGTCTCGGCCTACAACGACATGCTCTCGGCCCATCAGCCGCTGGAACGGTTCCCGGCGATCATCAAGGCCGCGGCCCGCGAGGTGGGCGCGACCGCGCAGTACGCCGGTGGCGTGCCCGCCATGTGCGATGGGGTCACGCAAGGCCGCCCGGGCATGGAGCTCTCGCTTTTCTCCCGCGACGTGATCGCCATGGCGACAGCGGTGGCGCTCACCCACGACGCCTTCGACGCGGCTCTGATGCTGGGCATTTGCGACAAGATCGTGCCGGGGCTGACCATGGGGGCGCTCAGCTTCGGCCATCTGCCGGTGATCTTCGTCCCCGGCGGCCCCATGACCTCGGGAATCTCCAATCACCAGAAAGCCGCGGTGCGCGCCCTCTACGCCCAGGGCCAGGCCACGCGCGAGGAGCTGCTGGATTCGGAGATGGCCTCCTACCACGGCCCCGGCACCTGCACCTTCTANNTTGCGCGACGCCCTGGTGGCCGCCGCGCCGAAGCGCGCCATCGAGATCCGCGACGGCTCCAACGCCTACACGCCCATGTCCCAGGTGGTGGACGAAAAGGCCCTGGTGAACGCGCTCGCGGGCCTCCTGGCCACCGGCGGGTCGACCAACCACACCCTGCACCTGATCGCCATGGGCCGCGCCGCCGGCATACAAATCAGATGGGAGGATTTCGACGACCTCAGCCGCGTGACCCCGCTGATCGCCAAGGTCTATCCCAACGGTTCGGAGGACGTGAACGCCTTCCACGCGGCGGGCGGCATGGCTTTCGTGGTGCGCCAGCTGCTCGACGCCGGCCTCGCCCACGACGACGTCATGACCGTGGCGGGCCCCGGCCTGCGCCGCTTCCAGACCGAACCCTTCCTGGAGAGCGGCAAGCTGGTCTGGCGCGAAGGGACCGCCAAGTCCCTCAACCCCGACATCCTGCGGCCGGTTGACGATCCCTTCCAGGGCAACGGCGGGCTTCGCCTGCTGAGCGGGCCACTCGGCCGCGCGGTGATGAAGACCTCGGCGGTGAAGAACGAGCACCTGGTGATCGAGGCTCCGGCGCTGGTGTTCGACGACCAGGATGACCTGCTGGCCGCCTATCATCGCGGCGAGCTCAACCGGGATTTCGTGGCGGTCGTCCGCTTCCAGGGCCCCAGGGCCAACGGCATGCCGGAGTTGCATAGCCTCACCCCGCCGCTCGGCGTCCTGCTGGACAAGGGTTTCAAGGTGGCGCTGGTCACCGACGGGCGCATGTCGGGCGCGTCTGGCAAGGTGCCGGCGGCGATTCATGTGACGCCGGAAGCCGCCGATGGCGGGCCGCTCGCCTATGTCCGCGACGGCGACCTGATCCGGGTCGACGCGCTCAAGGGAACCTTGGAGATCAAGCTGGCGACCCACGAACTGATGGCCCGCGACCGCGCAGTGGCCGGCCCCACGCAGGGCGGCTATGGCCGAGAGCTCTTCGGCCTGATGCGTCGCGCCGCGGGGCCTGCCGACGCCGGCGCCTGCACCCTGTTCGAGGCCGCCTGACCATGAAGCCCCAGTACACCGGCCTCGTCGGCGACGTCGGCGGCACGAACGCGCGCTTCGCCGTGATTGATCCCGAGGGCCGGGTGCGCCACCTCCACATCTACCCGGCGGCGAACTACGCCTCGCTCAGCGAGATCATCGCCGACTACCTGGAGCGGACCATGGGCCGCAAGCGGCCGCCGCGGGCGGTGATCGCAGTCGCCGGCCCCGTGCTCGACGGGGAGATCGAATTCACCAACCTCGACTGGCAGGTCTCCGAGGGCGAACTCCTGGCGCAGTTCGAGTTCGAGGCTGTCAAGCTGATGAACGATTTCGCCGCCCAGGCGCTGGCCTGCCCCCTCTTGGGCGCGGACTCACTGCGTCCGCTCGGACCGAAGCTGCGCGGCGGGGCGGATGAGCCGATGGTCGTGCTGGGGGCCGGCACCGGCTTCGGCGTCGCGGGCCTGGCGCGCAGCGAGCGCGGCGACATGGCGGTGGCCACCGAGGGCGGCCACGCGGCCTTCGCGCCCTCCGACGACGTCGAGGTCGAGGTCTGGAGCCAGCTGCGCGCCCGCCACGGCCGGGTCTCCATCGAGCGTCTGCTCTCCGGCCGTGGCCTTTTCGAGATCTACGGCGTGCTCGCCGGCATGCGGCAGGCGGAGGCCACGCTCGCCGACGAAAAAGCGGTCTACGACGCCGCGGCCGGAGGCGACGCTCTGGCCAATGAGACCCTGGACCGGTTCTGCGGCATCCTCGGCTCGGTGGCCGGCGATCTGGCGCTGACATTCGGGGCCCGCGGCGGGGTCTTCGTCTCCGGCGGCATCGCGCCCAGGATGGCCGACCGCCTGGCCAACGGCCAGTTCCGCGCCCGGTTCGAGGACAAGGGCCGGCTCAAACCCTACCTCAAGGAAATCCCCACCTCGCTGGTCCTGCACCCCTATCCGGCGCTGATCGGCGCCGCACGCGAGCTGGAGATGATGGAGCGCCTATGACCATCGACGATATCCTTGGCCGCGCCCCGGTCGTCCCGGTCCTGATCATCGAGGACATGGCCCACGCGGTGCCGCTCGGCCGCGCGCTGGTGGCCGGGGGCCTCACGGTGCTGGAGGTCACGCTCAGGACTCCCGTCGCCATGGACTGCATCGAGCGGATGGCCGGCGAGATCGAGGACGCGGTGGTGGGCGCGGGCACCGTGCTCTCGAGCGCCACGCGGCTCGCCGTCGCCCACGTCGGTGGCCAGTTCTGCGTCAGCCCCGGCCTGATCGGCGGCGAGTCCGCCGATGGCCCGATCCCGCTGCTGCCCGGCGTCGCCACGGCCACCGAACTGATGGCGGGCCTGGACATGGGCTTCACCCGCTTCAAGCTGTTCCCGGCCAATGTCGCCGGCGGCGTCGAGGCGCTGAAGGCCTTCGCCAGCCCCTTCGCCCAGGCAAAATTCTGCCCCACCGGCGGGGTGAACGCCAAGAACGCCGCCGACTACCTGGCCCTGCCCAACGTCGTCTGCGTCGGTGGAAGCTGGGTCGCCCCGCCCGACGCCGTCCGCGCCGGCGACTGGGGCAGGATCACTGAGCTGGCGCGCGAGGCCGCGGCGCTGCGCGTTTAGCGTCCGGTGAAGTTCCCCACCCGGCGCTCGGAGACGGAGAGCACGCCTTCCTTGTAGTCCGCCGTGTCGCGCAGCCAGCCCTGTTCGGCGGCCTCCACGTCGGTCTGGGCACGGACGGCGGCGGCTAGGTCGCCGCGAAGGGTCTTGCGGGTCGAAACGATGGCGAGCGGCGCGTTCTCGGCGATCTCCTTGGCCAACGCGAGGGCCGCGTTCCGAAGCTCCTCCAGCGGCACGACCTCGTCCACCAGGCCCCAGGGCAGGCCGTCCTCGGCCTTCACGCGCCGGCCGGTCAGGCACATGAGCTCGGCCTTGGCGGGCCCGATCAGCCGGGGAAGCGTGTGGGTTAGGCCAAAGCCCGGGTGGAAGCCCAGCTTCACGAAATTGGCCGCGAAGCGCGCGTCGGGCGAGGCGATCCGGAAGTCGGCCATCACCGCCAGGCCCAGGCCCGCCCCGACCGCCGCGCCCTGGACGGCCGCCACGATGGGCTTCTTGGCCGAGAACAGCCTGACCGCCTGGTCGTAGAGCGGGTTGACCGCCCCCAGGCCGCCGGCGTCCTCGCGCCGCACCAGGTCGGCGCCGGCGCAGAAGTTCTTGCCCGCGGTCTGCAGCACCGAACAGCGCAGATCCACCTCCGCATCGACGGCGTCGAAGGCGTCGGCCAGGTCGCGCATCAGGTCCACCGACACGTGGTTGTGCGGCGGCTTGTCGATGGTCACGACCGCGACGTGGCCGTCGGCGGCAACCGTCACGTGGTCTCCGAAAGCGGTCTTCATTTTCTCGTCCCCAACAGATTGCGGGCCACCACCCATTTGTGGACCTCGGTGGGCCCGTCGTAGATGCGCATGGTGCGGAGCTTCGCCTGCATCTGGGCCAGCGGCAGCTCCTTGGTCATGCCCATGGCGCCGAAGGCCTGCATGGCCCGGTCGACGGTCTCATAGGCCATTTCGGTTGAGTACCACTTGATCATGCTGATCTCGTTTCGCACATCTCGGCCCTGGTCGAGCTTCCAGGCGCAGTCGTAGGTCATCAGCCGCGTGGCGTGGATCTTGGTCGCCGCCTCCGCCACCCAGAACTGGATCGCCTGGCGTTCGGAGAGCGGCATGCCGAAGGTCTTCCGCTGCGGGGCGTACTCCACGATCATGTCCAGCGCCCGCTGCGCCATGCCCACCGACCAGGCCGCCATCTGGATGCGCCGGGTGCCGAGCCGGGTCTGCATCGGCGCGAACCCCGCGCCCTCCTGGCCGAGCAGCTTCCAGCCCTCGACCCTGCAGTCCTCCAGCGCGATCTCGTAGGTGTAGGCCCCGCCGATCATCGGGATGCGCCTGAGCACGTTGAACCCGGGCGTGCCCTTGTCCACCAGGAAGGCCGAGATGCCGCCGCGCGCCCGCTTCTCGGTGTCGGTCAGCGCCATCAGGATGGTGAAGTCGGCGTCGGCCGCGCGCGAAATCCAGATCTTCCGGCCGTTAATTACCCAATCATCTCCGTCTCTTACGGCCCGGGTGGTCATGCCGGCCGGGTCGGATCCGGCGCCGGGCTCGGAGATGCCGATCGCCGAGATGGTCTTGCCGGCGACATAGGGCGCCAGATAGGCGGCGCGCTGCCGCTCATCCACCGTCTGCATCAGCATCCGAAGGTTCGGGCTGTCGGGCGGAAGCGTGTAGGGGGTGATGCAGCGGCCGATCTCCTCCTCGACGCCCACCATGGCGGTCATCGGCAGGTCCGAGCCTCCGACGTCCTCCGGGGCGTCCAGGCCAAAGAGGCCAAGTTCATGGGCCACCTTGTCGAGCCGGGCGTGCTCCACCGGGCCGATGCCCAGCCCCTGGCCCTCGGCGTCGCGGGCCAGCACGCCGGCCTCCAGAGGCATCAGCTCGTCGCGGACGAACCTCGCCACCAGATCCTTGAGCATCCGGTGCTCTTCGGCGAGTTCGAAATCCATGGGCCCTCCCGTCGCGTTCCGTCGTGTTTGCGATCTTGTGTAGAATGATCATAACGACCGGAGCCGGCGAGGGGAGTGCGACGTTGGGGAAATCGAGAAAGCTGGCGGAGAAGGCCACCGGACCGCTGAGCGGAATCCGCGTGCTGGACCTCACCAGCGTGGTCAACGGCGCCTATGGCACCCAGATCCTCGCCGACCAGGGCGCCGACGTGATCAAGCTGGAAGACCCAGGCTCGGACCGTGGCGACGGCGGCGACATCATGCGCTGGGCCGGCCATGCGCCGGAGGGCGCGCCGCGCGGCATGGGCCCGATCTTCCTGACCATCAACCGCAACAAGCGCTCGGTGCTGCTGGACCTGACCGACCCCAAGGCGCGCGCGACGCTGGAGACGCTGATCCGGTCCTGCGACGTCTTCGCCGCCTCGGTGCGCTACGCGGGCCTGAAGCGCCTGGGCCTGGCCTATGAGGACGTGGCCGCGATGAAGCCCGACATCGTCTACGTCCATGCCGCCGGCTACGGCTCCGACGGCCCCTATGCGGGAGAGCCCGCCTACGACGACCTGATCCAGTCGGCCTCGGGCCTCGCCGACGTCCTGCCGCGCACCGACGGCAACCCCACGCCGCGCATCCTGCCGACGCTCGTGGCCGACAAGGTCTCGGGCCTCTTCATGGCCCAGGCGGTGACCGCGGCCCTGCTGCACAAGGCGCGCACCGGCGAGGGCCAGTTTGTCGAGGTGCCGATGCTGGAGTGCGTGACCAGCTTCCTCCTGGTCGAGCACCTCTACGACCAGACCTACCAGCCGCCGACCGGCCAGTGGGGCTATGTGCGTGTGGTCAATCCGAACCGCCGCCCGTTCAAGACCAAGGACGGCTACATCGGCCTGCTCCCCTACACCGACAAGCAGTGGGACCAGTTCTTCGAGGTGGCGGGCTTCGGCGAGACCATCGCCAAGGACCCGCGCTTCTCCGACTATTTCACCCGCATGAAGCACATCAACGAGCTCTACGGCCTGGTGGGCGAGGCGGCGCTCACCAAGACCACCCAGGAATGGCTGGACGTGCTGAAGCCGCTCTCCATCCCGGTGGTGAAGACCAACCGGCTGGAGGACCTGCCCGAGGACCCGCACCTGAAGGCGGTCGACTTCTTCCAGACCTATGAACACCCGACGATGGGCGGCTACCGGCAGATGAAGCCGCCGGTGAAGTTCTCGAAGACGCCGTCCAACATTCGCCGCCACCCGCCGGGCCTCGGCGAGCACTCCGAGGAGATCCTGGCCGAGCTCGGCCTGGGGATCGGGGAGGCCGAAAAGGCCTGAGGCGCGCCATGCGGATCGTGGTGATGGGAACCTCGGGCTCGGGCAAGACCACGCTCGCCAAGCGGCTGGCCGCGGCCCTCGGCCTGCCGCGCATCGAGCTTGACGCCATCAACTGGCGCCCGGGCTGGGTGGCGCTCGACCAGACCGACCGGCCCGAGTTCGTCCGCCGGGTGCAGGTCGCCATCGAGGGCGAGGCCTGGGTCAGCGATGGCAACTACGCCACCGTGCGGCCCCTGCTGCTGGCGCGCGCCACCCACCTGGTCTGGCTCGACGTCAGCCGGCCGGTGGTCATGGCGCGCGTGATTCGGCGCTCGTTCATCCGGGCGGTGACCGGCGACGAACTCTGGCCCGGCGCCGGCAACCGCGAGCAGTTCGCGCGCTGGCTCGACAAGGAGCACCCTATCCGCTGGGCGTGGGACACTTTCCACGCCCGCCGCGCCCGCTACGAGGCCGCCTTCGCCGATCCCGCCCTGGCGCACCTCAGCCTTTGCCGCATCCGCAGCAACCGCGACGCGGACGCCCTGCTGGAGCGTCTGACGCGCGAGGCTCTTCCCATCTGACCACGCCGGTCTATCCTGGAGGCAGCGCCGACCGTGAAGAGTCGGCCGGAGGATTCATTGCCATGACCGCCCATTTCCCGATCCGCTCGCTGACCGCCATTTCGCTGGTCCTGTGCCTGGCCGCGCCCGCCGCGCTGGCCCAGTCGGCTTCGACCTACCACGCGCCCAAGAACGGTTGGGGCCAGCCGGACCTGCAGGGCACCTACACCACCGCCACCATCACGCCGCTGACCCGCGACGCGAAGTACGGCGCGCGCAACGCGCTCACCAAGCAGGAGGCCGACGCGCTCGAGGACGCCACGCGCCAGCAGATCGCGCGGGCCGACGCGCCGACCCCGCCGGAAGCGACGGTCAAGGACCTAAAGAACGCCGACTGCGGGCCGGACGGCATCTCCGGCTTCAACTGCGGCTACAACCAGGGCTGGAAGGATCCCGGCACCAAGCTCATCGAGATCAACGGCGAGAAGCGGGCCTCGATCATCACCTCGCCGGCCAATGGCCAGTTCCCGGCCCGTGTCGCCGGCGCCGCGCCTGCTCCGCGTCCCGGCGTGCCCGGTCCCCGCGGCCGAGGGGCTCGCACCGACAATCCGGAAGGCTTCAGCCTCGGCGAGCGCTGCATCCTGTCGTTCGGCTCGTCGGCCGGCCCGCCGATGCTGCCGCTGATGTACAACAACACCTACCAGATCGTGCAGTCTAAGGACGAGATCGCCATCGACGTGGAGATGGTCCACGACGTGCGCCACATTCGCCTGGCGGGCGGCCATCTCCCGGCCAGCATGAAAGTCTGGATGGGCGACAGCGTCGGCCACTGGGAGGGCGACACCCTGGTGGTCGAGACCACCAACATGCGGCCCGAGCAGGGCTTCCGCGGCGGCTCGCCGAACCAGAAGGTCATCGAGCGTTTCCGCAGGATCAGCCCGACGTCGCTCTCCTACCAGTTCACGGTCATCGATCCGGACACCTACGCCCAACCCTTCTCCGGCGAGGTGCAGATGCGCACGACCAAGGGTCAGGTCTACGAATACGCCTGCCACGAGGGCAACTATGCGCTGACCGGCATGCTGGCCGGCGCCCGGGCCGAGGAAAAACAGGCCGCGGCCGGCTCGGCGTCCAAGGGCGGCGGCGAGTAGGGCTCAGGAGGCCGCCACCAGCTTCACCGGCCCGGGCTCGCCATGGGCCTCGGCGATGCGCGCCTGGAACCAGGCGACGCCGTGCTCGTGCTTGGGCGACAGCACCCCGCCGCGATAGATCCCGGTCCGCAGGTTGCGCTGAACCTCCTCGCAGACCTGCTTGTCCTGGGCGGTCACCCGGTCGGAGACCGCGAACATGGCCGCAAGCTCGTCGCGGCGCGCCGGATCGAAGAAGTAGAAATAGTCGAGCCGGGTCTCCTGCGGTCCCGTCGCGGTCATCCGCTCGATCATATAGCCGTGGCGGTAGGTGTTGATGGCGAGGTTGGGCCACAGCCACGCCCACGTCCCGGCATAGACACTCGCGTCGCGGGGCGGGGCGGAATGGAAGATGACCTGGCCCTCGATTTCCACCCGGTAGTCGGAGACCACCACGTCCTCGTCGAACTCCGGATGCACCATCGGCAGGTGGTAGCCCTCCAGGTAGTTCTCCACATAGGTCTTCCAGTTGCAGGCCAGCAGGTGGCTGCGCCGTTCGACCAGGGGGAAGGCCGGCAGCGGGGCGGCCCCGGCCAGGGGCGCCAGCGCCTCGGCGAGCGGCCCGGCGTCGAGGTCGAGGTTGACGAACACCAGCCCGCGCCAGCTCTCCACCTTGATCGGATAGAGCCCGTACTGTCGGGGATCGAAGCCCGGCGCGGAGCCGAAGTCGGTGGCGCTGCGCAGCCGTCCGTCCAGCGCATAGCGCCAGCCATGGTAGCGGCAGACGAAGGCCTCGCCGCAGCTTCCCTGGCCGTCAGCGACCAGGGCGCCGGCGCGATGCCGGCAGACGTTGTGGAACCCGGCGAGCCGGCCCTCGGCGTCCCGCACCACCACCACCGGCGCGCCGCCGATCTCCTCGGCCAGATAATCGCCGGGATTGGGCGCCATGGCCTCATGGCCGACGAACTGCCAGGAGCGCCTGAGCACCCGGGTGCGGTCAGTCGCAAAGGCGTCCTCGCGGCAATAGAGATCCACACGCAGCATCAGGCCTCCGGGGGCTTGGATTGAGCCGCCAGCCTAGTGTCCCGATTCCGAAGTTCGCAAGTGCTTGCGGCCGGCGCTGGACGAACTTCGGAATCGTTCAGGACACTAGGAAATGCAGGCTTCTAGTGTGCTTCTTTGGATCTGAAGTTCGCTCAGAGCTTGGCCTTGAAGAAGGCGAACTTCAGATCCAGCACACTAGCGCCGCCGGAGCCAGAGATACAGGAGCGCCGCGGCGGTGAGCGGGATCAGGCAGAACGCCAGTTCGAGCGGCCTGGCCGAGGCGATGAGGGCGAGGCTGCAGCCGATGGCGAAGAGCGCGGTCATCCGCGCGGCCAGCCGGCGGCCTCCGATGAGCGCGCCCGAAAGGCGGATCAAGGAGCCGCCGGCCAGGCTGTAGGCGTAGAGGCTCAAGATCACCGAGATGTTGGCCAGCACGCCGAACTGCTGGCCGAGCGTCGGGGTGGCCGTCCCGACCGCCACCAGGCTCATCAGTCCCCCGGCGGTCAACAGGTTGACCGGCGAGGCCCGCTCGCCGGGGCGGGTGCGGAAGACCGGCGGGAACACGCCGGCGTCCGCGCCGCTGCGGCTGGTCTCGCTGATCACCAAGGTCCAGCCGGTGAGGCAACCCTGGGCTCGCAAGAGGGCGCAGACCGCGATGACGCTGGCCAGGCCCAGGCCCAGGGTCGCCTGCCCGGCCTCAGCAAACGGCGCGGTCGATTTCGCCAGCGCCGTGGCCGGCAAAATGCCCATCAGCACGCTGCAGGCGCCGATGTAGAGGGCCGCCACAGCCGCGACCCCGATCAGGCTGGCGCGCGGCACGTTGCGGGTCGGGTTGCGCACCACGCCCGCCGTCGCCGCCGCGCATTCCACGCCCAGGAAGGCCCAGAAGGCGTTCAGCGCCGAGGGTCCGACCGCCGCCCGCAGGCTCAGGCCCTGCGGGTTCCAGGAGGCGAGGAAGATCGTCGGGTGGAAGGCGAACCAGCCCAGGGTCGCGGCGATGATCACTGGCAAGAGGCCGAGCGCCAGCGTCAGGCCCTCCACCCGCGCCACGCTCCTGGGGCCGATCCAGGCGGCCGCCACCCCCAGCCAGATCGAGGCGAGGGTGATGGCGAGCCGCGGCCCCGCGCCCGCCAGCGCCGGGACCAGATAGCCGGCCGCGCCCGCCACCGCGAGGGCGATGGCGATCGTGCCGACCCAGCACGTCGTCCAGTAGGCCACCGCCGTCTGGACGCCGAAGAACGGGCCGATCCCGGCCTCCACATAACCGGGAAGCCCCTTGGCCTGGGGCGCGACGCCCGCCAGCCAGGCGAACACGCCGGCGATGGCCAGCGCCGCGGTCGTCGCGGCAATCCAGCCCAGGATCGAGATGGATCCGATGGCCCCCAGGGTGACCGGCAGGAGATAGATGCCCGAGCCCACCATGCTGCCGGCCACCAGCGCGGTCGCGCCGAACAGCCCCACTGAGCCGTGATGGGCCGAGACCGCCGGGGGTGGCGGAAGCTCGGCGGTGTCGGTTGCGGCCATGCGGTGTCCCCCTTGGCCGAACCGGCGCGCGCCCTAAGCCGGTGCGAACACCGGCGCCGGCGGTCCGCCTTCGGTCGGCTGGAACTTGACCCTCACCTTCATGCCGATGGCAAGCCCGTCGGGCGCCACATCGACGAAGTTGGTCAGCACCGCGGGGCCCTCGTTCAGCGTCACATAGCCGATGGCGTAGGGCCCGGTCGGCGAGCGGTGCATGACCGAATAGGTGTAGATCACCCCTTCGCCGGGGCTCTCCTCCCAGACCGTCTCGGCCGACATGCAGAACGGGCACATGGCCCTGGGGTACCAGAAGGCCTTCTGGCACTCGGTGCAGCGCTTGATCAGAAAGCGGCCCTCCGCGGCGGCGTCCCAGAAGGGTTTGGTCTCGATACTGACGGCCGGCGCCGGGATCGGGCGGGTCATGTGTGCTGAGGCTTCCGACATGCTCAGCCCTCCCTTTCCATGATGACGGTGGCGGCGCAGTGCCGGGTGCCGAGCGACCCTCCGGTGCCGTGCGCGATGGCCAGGTCGCAGTTCCTCACCTGCACCTTCGGGTGCGCCTCGCCGCGCAGCTGGCGCACTGCCTCGATCACCTTGGTGATGCCGCCGCGGTTGGTGGGGTGGTTGTTGCACAGGCCTCCCCCGTCGGTGTTGAACGGCAGCTTGCCGACCCCGGAGATCAGGCCGCCGTCGGACACGAACTTCCCGCCCTCGCCCTTCTTGCAGAACCCCAGGTCCTCGATCTGCATCAGGACGGTGATGGTGAAACTGTCGTAGATCGAGGCGTACTTGATGTCCGCGGGCGTAACCCCGGCCTCCTCGAAGGCCCTGGGTCCGGACCAGACGGCGCCGGAGTGGGTCAGGTCCAGATCCAGCCCGCCGCGCGGGCCCTTCGGCGCCTCGCCGGCGCCCAGCACCCGCACCTTCGGCCGGTTCAGCGACCGGGCCACCTCCGGCGAGGTGACGATCAGCGCGCCCCCGCCATCGGTCACCACGCAGCAGTCCAAGAGGTGCAGCGGGTCGGCGATCATCCGTGAACTGACCACCTCCTCTACGGTGACCACGTCCCTCAGGAAGGCGTGTTCGTTCCATTGCGCATGGTGGCTGGCCGCCACCTTGATCCAGGCCAGCTGCTCGGACGTGGTGCCATATTCGTACATGTGGCGCATGGCGCACATGCCGTAGGTGTTGTGGGTCGAACCGCCATAGATGTTCTCGAAGCCGGCTTCCGGCGGCCCGTCGCTCAAGGCGCCCCCGCCGCCGGCCGCCGCCATGCCTGCGCCGGGCCTGCGCCCGCCATGCCGGGGCCGGCCGGCCAGGGTGATCAGCGCCACCGAGCACTTGCCCGCCGCGATCGCCTGGGCCGCATGGCCCACATGGACGATGTAGGAGCTTCCGCCGGTCTCCGTGGAGTCGAGATGCCGGACGTTCTTCAGCCCCATGTAGTCGATCATCGAGAGCCCGCCGAACCCCGGCGCGTCCCCGGCGCAGAAGTAGCCGTCGACGTCGTCCTTGGTCAGGCCCGCGTCGATCAGAGCGCCTCGCGCACACTCGGCATGCAGCTGCGGGGTGGAGGTCGTCGGCGCGTCGCGGAGCGGATGCTCGAACGCGCCCATGAGATAGGCCTTGCCCTTGATACTCACGCCGCCGCCCCCGTCTTGGTCCCAGTGTCCTTGAGCCGCGCATCGCGGAGCGCGCTCCGCCGCACCTTGCCCGCGTCGTCGCGCAGGGGCTCGTCCACGAACTCGTAGGACCGCGGCTGCTTGTAGCTCACCAGCCGGTCGGCCAGGTGGGCCTTCAGGTCCTCCGGCGTGACCGTTCCCCTCGCCTGGACGATGGCGTGGATACGATTGCCGAGGTCCTCGTCCGGCAGGCCGATCACCGCCACCGACTGCACGGCCGGATGCTCCTCCAGCGCCGCCTCGATCTCCGCCGGATAGACATTGGAGCCGCCCACCAGGATCATGTCGGTTCGACGGTCGGCGAGGTAGAGATAGCCGTCCTCGTCGAACCAGCCGATGTCGCCCAGGCTCTCCCAGCCGCCCTCCATCACCTTGGCGGTCGCGCCGCGGTACTGGTAGGTCGGCGGCGCGCCCTCGGGCCGGCGCATATAGATCTCGCCCACCTCGCGGGGGCCGAGGTCGCGGCCGTCCTCGCCGACAGCCTTCATCTCGCCCAGGGTCACCCTGCCCACGGAACCCCGATGCTCCAGCCACTCGGCGCCGGTGATGATGGTCACGGCCTGGGCCTCGGTGCCGGCATAGAGCTCCATCACCTTCTCCGGCCCGATCCAGCGGATGAAGGCCTCCTTGAGGAAGGCCGGGCAGGGCGCGGCCAGGTGCCAGAGCGTCTCCAGCGAGGAGAGGTCGTACTTCTCCCGCGTGGCGTCCGGCAGGCGCCAGATGCGGTTCATCATGGTCGGCACCACATAGACCCAGGTGGCGCGGCGCTTCTCGATCTCTGCGAGCGTCGCCTCGGGGTCGAACCTCGGCATCACCACCAGGTGGCAGCCCTGGCTCATGGCCGCCATCATCATGCCGAAGCCCGCATTGTGGTAGAGCGGCGCCGGCAGGACGGCGATATCGTTGGGCGTCATCCGCCAGCCGCCGATCTCCGGCGTTTCCTTGAACGTCACGCCGGGCTGTCCCGCCAGGATCAGCTTCGGTCGCCCCGTCGAGCCGCCCGAGGTCGGCGCCTTGGAGATCGGCGCGGTGGCGTCGGGCAGGTCAGAATCGTCGTCGGACATCGCCGCGATCTCGGCCACCCCCACCAGCGGCCGGTCGATCTCGTGCTTGAAGTCGGCGATGACGATGGGCGTCTTGGCCAGCTCCATGATCTGTTCCAGCTCGCCCTTGGGCAGGCGGAAGCTCACCGGCTGCGGCGTCGCCCCCAGCTTCCAGATGGCGTAGCAGGCCTCCACGAAGCCGATGGAATTGGACAGGCCCAGGGTCACCAGGTCCCCATGCTTGACCCCCAGCGCCGCTAGGCCCCGGGCGATGCGGTTGGTCCGCCGGTGCAGCTCGGCGTAGCTCACCGTCTCCGCCCCGCTCGACACCGCCGGCGCGTTCGGCTGGAACCGGGCGTGCTGCCTAAGCTTCGCGCCCAGCGAGATCATCTCGTCCATTGTCGCTTCCCAAAATGCCCGCGGGGTCTCTGGCCCCGCTCGTCTGAAATCGTCGGATCCGCCGCTATGATCGGCGGGTGGGCACAATCCCCATCTGAAGTGGCGTCCGCAAGGCCTCTTGGTTTCCGCAACGTCGGCTTCCTAGCTCCCGGGGATAAGGAGACCACGATTATGATGGACGGCAATCAGGCGGACTATTTCGCCGAACGGCAGAAGGGCACGCTTCCCGGCGACCTCGGCATCGAATGGGACGAGGTGGCGACCGGCAAGGCCTCCGGCCGCATGACCGTGCGCCGCGGCCACATGGCGGCCAATGGCTTCCTGCACGCCGCCTCGGTGATCGCGCTGGTCGACTCGGCCTGCGGCTACGCCTGCGTGGCGAGCCTGCCGGACGGCGCGACCGGCTTCACCACCATCGAGATCAAGGCCAACTACCTGGGCACGGCCAGCGAGGGAGAGACCGTCGCCTGCACCGCCAGCCTGGTCCACGGCGGACGCATGACCCAGGTCTGGGACGCCGAGGCCATCAACCAGACCACCGGCAAGACCATGGTGCTGTTCCGCTGCACCCAGATGGTGCTCTGGCCGCGCTGACTCCAAGATCCGCTCATCCCGGCGAAGGCCGGGATCCAGATGGAATGGATCAGATGTGGGCTCAATTAGCTCAGCGATCATCCAACCCGCCTCGGCGCTTGGCGATCTGGATCCCGGCCTTCGCCGGGACGAGCGGAATGGGTGGGCCCTACCGCCTCTTCTTCCCCGTCGTCGCCACCCCGGCCGCGGCCTTGACGATCCAGCCCCGCAGATCCTCGCGGTCGGCCAGCACGGCCGGGGGGACCACCACATAGGTCTTGCTGGGCGGCGCATCCGGTTCGTAGCGCAGCGCCACGGCTCCCGGCGCCGCCATGAACTCCGCGTTCAGCGCGCCCGACGCCTTCAGCGCCAGCCCCACATCCGACAGCGACGCCAGCGGCTTGCCGTAGGCGTAGGCCAGGATCCCGCCGAACATCGGCTTGAACATCAGCTCCAGGTCCGGCGGCGCGGCGGCGTTCAGCAGGATCTGCAGCGCTTTCGGATCGTGGGCCATCTCAATGCTCCGACCAGGCGGCCACGTCATAGCCGTCGAGATCGCGGAAGTGAAACCGTCGCCCGCCAGGGAAGCTGAAGATCGGCTTGGTCACCGTCCCGCCGGCGGCCTTCACCCGGTCCTGCGCCGCGTCCAGGTCGGCGACCGGGAAGACCATCAGCGGCCCACCGGCGCCGCCCGGCTTGGCGCGCATGAACCCGCCGTTGGCCCCGACGGTGGCGAAGCTCGCGTAGTCCGGCCCGTAGTCGGTGAAGCTCCAGCCGAACACCGCGCCGTAGAAGGCCTTGGCGCGGACCGGATCGGCGACATTGAATTCGACATAGGCCGGCGTCGGCTGGGGGGCCGCCTTGGCCGTGGCGGCGTGGGCCGTTGCTGCGTGGGCCTGGGGTCCGAGGGCGGCGGCCAGGCTGAGGCCGGCGATCAACAGGACGCGGTGCGTGGGGTGTCTCCTAAGGCTTGTCGATGACCCCAGCCTCACCCGATCCGGTGACAGTTTCTGTCAGGAGCCCGACGAAGCCCTTTCCGCCGCCTCCGCCGCCTCCATCTGCGCGCGCCAGTCCTTGAGCAGCGCGCGGCGGCTGCACGGATAGCGGTCCTCGGCCACCGCGCCCTCGACGATCCGGTCCACCCGGAAGGTGCGGAACCCGGCCCGAGTCTCGCACCAGGCGACCATCAGGCGCACGCCCTCCGGGTAGGCGAGCGCGATGGGCCAGACCACCCGGGCCGACTGCGCGCCCGTCCCGTCGCGGTAGACGATCGCCAGCTTGCGCTGCCGGCGGATGGCGTCGCGCAGCCGCTCGATGGGCACGGCGGCCGGCGGGGGCTCGGGGCTCGGCCCGATCAGCACGCCCCCGCCCTCGACCTCCTCGCGGCCCTCCGGCGGCAGCATGGCGTGGATCTTGGCGAGCGCATTGTCGGCGGCGCGGCCCAGCACCGGGTCGGCGCGCCCCTGCACCCAGGCCAGGCCCAGCACCAGCGCATCCACCTCGTCGCGGTCGAAGCCCAGCGGCGGCAGGAAGAGGCCCGGCTGCATCACATAGCCGATCCCCGCCTCGCCCTGGATCGCCGCGCCCTCGCCGATCAGGGTGGCGATATCGCGATAGACCGTGCGGACCGAGACCCCGAGCTCCTCGGAAAGCTCTCCCGCGGTCACCGGCCGCCGCCGCCGCCGCAGCGCCTGCAACAGGTTCAGAAGGCGGACCGCGCGGCTCATCGAAGGCGAGCTTAGGCTGAATCGAGGTTCAGCGGCGCTCCTCCTCGCCCCCGAGACGAAGTCCGAGGGGAGAGGGCAGGGAGAGGGGCGGCTGGACCTGTCCGTCTCTCCCGTTGGTCAGGCGAGGACCCGCAGCGTCGCCGCTCCGGGGTCATAGCTGAAACATCGGCGGATCACCCCTGCACGCACCGCCCCTCACCCTGCCCTCTCCCCTCGCGCTACGCGTCTGGGGAGAGGAGGTTCAGCGCCGCGCCACGCCGCGCTTGCGCCACCGGGGTCGGATGAGTAGGTTCCGCGCCTCGCTCAGCGGACCCCCATTTCGGGTCCGGCGCCGGCTCTGGAGAGGTGGCTGAGTGGTCGAAAGCACCGCACTCGAAATGCGGCGTACCTGGAAGGGTACCGTGGGTTCGAATCCCACCCTCTCCGCCGCCCACCGC
>PLEH01000217.1 GCA_003136395.1 Phenylobacterium sp. | reverse complement strand
CCGCCCTGCTCGCGTTGCAGGTCGAAGGCCAGGCGCTGGGCGCGTGACGGTTCGGCCTGGACCGGCGTGGGTTCCGGCGCGGCGGACGGGGCGAGACGGCGGCCGACGCCGCCAACGGCCTCGCGGATGCGGAAACCGAAGGCCATGACGCAGGCGGCGATCAGCAGGCCCATCTGGCCGACGCTGAACACCGCGACGAGGGCCGCGGCGCTGGTCGCCGTCTGGGACTGCAGCTGTCCGGACTGCTGTTCGCGGGCCAGGGCGACGAGCCAGGGCTCGAGCACCGAGAGCAGAAGCACGATGCCCAGCCATCCCAACAACAGGACCAGTGAGGCCGCGCCCAGCGCGCGCACCCAGCCCGAGAACAGGCCCCGCGTCGCGGGGATCAGGAACATGGCGATGAACACCGGCCCCACCGCCGTCAACACCCCGATCGCCAGGGTGGCCGCGGCGATGACGCCGCCGGTGGTCATGAAGAGCGCGCCCGAGGCGGCCGACAGCGCCTCGGCCGCCGAGGCCGCCGGGCTGGAATAGGCCTTGGCGTTGGGGCCTGCGGCGGCGCCGAAGGCCACGGCCGAGCGGGTCAGCTGATCGTAGGCCTCCTGAAGACCGTTCACCGGATCGGACGCCAGCGAGCCGGAGTTGGCCTGCAGCGGGGCGGCGACGGCCGCGGCGATCTCGCCCGGGGCCTTGGCGGCCACGTCGAACACCAGGGTCTGGAAGGTGGCCCAGCTGGTGACCAGGGCCAGGATCGCCCCGATCTTCAGGGCGATGCCGGGGGCGTCGGAGAGCCGCGCGCCGCCAGAGGCGAACAGCATCCGATAGCCGACCAGGGCGACGTAGATGGTGAGGAGCGCGGTCAGCGCCAGCTGGAAGCCGGACGAGGCTCCGGTCAGGGAGGAGTAGCCGGCCTCGGCGAAGGCCCGGGTCTGGCAGTCGACGGCGCCCAGGACGCCGCGGATGACGCCGGCATTCACCAGGCTGGAACAGGCGGCGGTCATGCTGCGCTGCGCCCTTCCATGAAGGGGCGGAGCCAGGCGTCGGGCTCGTCGCCCAGTTCGCCCCTGAGGCCTTCCAGGCGACGGACGGCCCGCTCGGTGCCTGCCAGCACGGCGAGTTCGCCGGAGAGCCCCGTGAGGTCCAACCTGGCCACCACGCTGTGGTCGCCGCGCTTGATCAGGAAGCAGCGCGAGGTGTCGGGCAGGCTGCGCACCAGTTCGAACTCGTGCTCAGTGAGGCCAAAGCCGTCCACATAGTCGGCGGCGCGCGCGCGGCTGTTGGGGAAGAAGATCTGGGTGGCGGCCTGTTCGATGATCGCCGAGGCGATGCGGCTTTCCAGCGCGTCCGAGGCGCTCTGGGTGCAGAAGCCGACGAGGCCGTTGCGCTTGCGGATGGTCTTTTCCCAGTCCTTGATGCGGCGCACGAACACCGGATCGTCCAGCGCCTTCCAGCCCTCGTCGACAACGATGATCGCCGGCGAGCCGTCCAGGCGCTGCTCCAGGCGGTGGAAAAGGTACATCATCGCCGGCGTCCGGATGGTCGGTGCGTCCAGGATCTTGGTCATGTCGAAACCCACGATGCGGGTGTCGACATCGAGGCGGTCCTCGACGTTGTCGAACAGCCAGGCGTGCTCGCCGCCCTCGCACCAGGCGCCGAGCCGCGCGGCCAGGTCGCCGGCGTGCGGACGCCGCGCGCCGCGGAAGAGCTCGCGCAGGTAGCGCAGACGCCGGTGGCCGGGCGCCTGGGCGTAGTTGGCGTCGACCGCCTCGGCGATCATCGCCCGGTCCTCGGCGTCCAGCGTCCCGCCCTCAGCCGTGAGAAGCTGGCCCACCCAGTCGGCCAGGAAGGCGCGGTTGGCGGGATTGTCGGCCAGCGCCAGGGGATTGAACCCGGTGGGTTCGCCCGGCGAGATCACGTCATAGCGGCCGCCGATGGCGCGGATGAAGGGCTCGGCGCCGCGGTCCTTGTCGAAATAGGCGATGCGGGGCTTCAGCCGCTCGGCCTGGGCCAGCAGGAAGGTGAGCAGCACGGTCTTGCCCGATCCGGACGGGCCGATGACCGTGAAGTTGCCCAGATCGGCGTTGTGGAAATTGAAGTGGTAGGGGCCGAAGGAGGTGGTCTCCAGGACCGCGATGGCCGGGCCCCAGTGGTTGTCCGTGGCCTGGCCGGTGGGATGGTTGTGGAAGCTGGCGAGGCTCGCGAAGTTGGCCGCGGACACCAGGGCCTTCCTGGAGATGAATTTGAAATTGCCCGGGAACTGGGCCCAGAAGGCCGGCTCCAGGTTGGTGTCCTCGCGCACGGCGATGGCGCCGGCCTCGGCTAGCGCCGACTGAACGTCGGCCACGGCGCCGTCGAGGTCGCCAAGGGTATCGGCCTTGGCCAGGAGGGTCAGGTGGTGTTCGCCATAGGCCGCGCGCCCGGCGCCCACGTCGTCGCGGGCCTCGGCCAGTTCGGAGCGCAGGCTGTAGGCGTCGTCGTCGGCCGCGCGCAGGCGGCGCAGCGCCAGGCTCATGCGGTCCAGCGACTGTTGCCGCTCCACGAAGGCGAAGCTCTCGGTCAGCACCAGCTCCATGGGCAACCGCAGGACGCCGTCCAGCAGCCCAGGCGCTGTTCGGGCCGGATAGTCCTTGAGCGAGATCATCGCCCCGAAGGTCGCCGGACCGGGGCCAGCGCCGAACTCCATGGCGTCGAGGCCAAAGCTGAGGCGCCGGGTCGCGATCGCCTCGCCAAGGTCGCCGGTCGGCGCGAGCACCGGACGCAGTTCGCCGTTCAGGATCAGGCTGAGGAATTCCGCGGGCTCCGAGCGCTGGGCGCCGCCGGGCCCGTCGTAGAGCGCCAGGGTGCGCGGCCCATAGGGCGCCAGCGCCGCGGCGAAGGCGTCGCGCGCCGCATGCAGGGCGCGAAGTTCGCGGTCCA
>PLEH01000041.1 GCA_003136395.1 Phenylobacterium sp. | reverse complement strand
CGGCAGGCGCGCCGGCGCACGCGGCTGCTCCTCGCGGACCGGGGCCGCCGCACGGGGCTTCGGCAGGTCCGGCGCGATCCGGGGGCGCAGTGGCGGCGGCGCGGCCGCGACGACCTGAACGGGCGGCGGGGCCGGATGCGGCCGGGGAAACAACAGCAGCGCCGAGACGCCCAGGGCGATCGCCCCCGCCATCCCCGCCGCCTGGACGAGCCGCTGCGACAATCCTGCGGCTGACTCCATCTCTCCGTCTCCCGTGCGTGAAACGGCTACGCACATTCCTGAAGGGCCCACCCCAGCCGAGGTTGCGGCACCGGCGGCCGGCGTGACGCCACCGCCGGCTCCAGAGAGCAACCCAGGGTCGAGGGTGGAAACCTCGCGCCCCTGTGAGCAATGCCATGGAATGCTGACTTGTCCACTATCCTGCGTAGTGTTGGCTTTGGGGTCCCCGGCCGCATCGTCGCCGAGGTGATCCTGGGCCAGGGTCCGGCGCTCCACTGAGGCCGGTCCCGGTCCGGCGGCGGGCGCGCATGTCGGCGCGCCCGCGTCACTCCGCCACATGTGCCTGTTCTGGCTCGGGTTTTGCCCGTCCCTCGCCTGTGTGGCTCACGGTGAGACACTTAGGAACGAGCAAACCATGCCTGTTGTTGTAGATCGCAAGGCGCCCGCCGAAGTGGATGTCGCCTTGGGCGCTGCGATTCGGCTGCGCCGGCGGACGCTGGGGATTTCCCAGGAGATCCTGGCCGAGAAGTGCGGTGTCAGCTTCCAGCAGATCCAGAAGTACGAGAACGGATCCAACCGCATCTCGTTCTCTCGGCTGGTGCAGATCGCGACGGCCCTGCATTGCCGCGTCAACGACCTGATCGACGTGCTCGCAGGCGCCGATGACGGCCCCCAGGACCTCGCCTTGCGCATCCGCATGGGGCTTCCCGGCGCCCTTGAGCTTCTGGAGGCCTTCGAGGCCCTGCCGCCGGCGATCCGCGCGCCCCTGGTCGAGTTTTCCCGCGCGCTCGCTCTTCGGGCCTAGCGGCCCTCCGCCGCCCGGGCGGCCCGGAGGATGCCGCGACAACCTTCGCTATTCCCCGCGCCGCCGCCTTGTCGCACACTCCGCCTGCTCGCGAAGCCACGGGGGATCCAAGGGGGAATGGCGTTGGCCGCGTCTGGGCCGTCCGAACGGGGCGGGGGAGACAACCTGCTTCTCGCGACCTTTCTCGAGAAGCGGGAGAACCTCGTGCTGTTCCTGGCCGCGCGGCTGCGCTCCATGGCCACGGCCGAGGACCTGATCCAGGATCTCTATCTGAAGGTCGCCGCCATGGAGCCGGGCGCCGATGTGCGCGCGCCGGCCGCGCTCCTCTACCGCATGGCCGCCAACCTGATGGTCGACCATGTGCGCAGCGCCCAGCGGGCCTCGCGGCGCGACGCCCAGTGGCGGCTTGAGACCAGAGTGACCCTGGGGTCGCTGGACGTGGTCTCCGAGCCGGCCGCCGACGACGCCCTGGTCGCCCGCCAACGCGTCCGCCTGCTGGCCGAGGCCGTCGCCGAGCTGCCGCCGCAGATGGGCCGGGCCTTCCGCCTCCACAAGCTGGAGGGCAGGAGCCAGGCGGAAACCGCCGAAGCCATGGGGGTCTCGCGCAAGATGATCGAGCAGCACATCTCAGCCGCCGTCCGCCGCCTGGCCGAGAGGTTGCGGACGTGAGCCGCGCGGACAATTTCAGCCCCCACCTAGGGATGCGAGCCCTCGGCGCCGTCTTGGAGAATGTTCCGCGCCCTTTGCGCAGATCGGGCAAGTGAGCCGATGACGGACCCAATGGAGAGCCCTGTGACGCAAGACGGCCTGGCGAGGGCGCAAGCCGCCGCCTGGGTCGTGCGTCTGGGTGGGGACGCCACCGGCGAAGATGGCGTCGAGTTCGACGCCTGGCTTCAGGCGGCGCCGGGGAATCGCGCCGCCTACCGCCGGGCGCTCGTGCTCTGGTGTGAGTTCGACGCCCGCGCCGGGGACGTGTTGGCTGAACTGACCGCCGTTGGCGCTCAGGCGTCGGCGCGTCCCCCCGCAGCCCGCCGCTCGGCGTCCCGCCTCGTCCCTCCCGCAGGCCGCCGCCGTTCGGCGCTGCGCTGGCTGACCCCGATCGGCGGGTTTGCGCTCGCCGCCGGACTGGCGCTGGCGGTTCTGCCGCCTACGGTCCTCAAGCCCGCCACCAGCACGACCTACGCTACCGGGAGGGGCCAGCACCAGCGCGTGGCGCTGGGCGACGGCAGCGTTATCGACCTCGACGCCGAGACGCGGCTTCGGGTGACGATCGCCGGATCGGAACGCCGCGTGGCTCTGGCTGAAGGCCAGGCGATCTTCGACGTGGTCCATGACGCGCGCCGCCCGTTCCTGGTTCAGGCCGGCGGGCGCACTGTGCGCGACGTTGGCACCCAGTTCGATGTCCGGCAGCGCGCCGGAGAGTTGACCGTCACGGTAGCGCGCGGCCGCGTCGAGGTGGGATCCGACGGCTCCGGCCAGCCCGTGCTGCTCGGTCCCGGCCAGCGACTGCAGGTTGACCGCGCCAGCGTCAGCCAGCTCAGCGTCGTCGACCCTGCCGAGACCTTCAGCTGGCGGGCAGGGCGGCTGGTCTACCGCGCCCAGCCCCTGGCCGATGTGGTTGCGGACCTGAACCGTCAGTTCGTCGAACAGACGGTTATCGCCGACCCGGAGCTCGGAAAGCTGCCGATCACCGGGGTCATTGTGCTCGACAACCCGCGCGCCGTCATGACACGGCTTTCCTTGATGCTTCCGATCAAGGCGGTACCCTCCGACAGGGGGCTGACGCTCCTGAGGAAGTAAGGGTCAGATTCGGGGGCGGAGCTGTCTAGGGTTGGGCGTCGGGCATTTGCGGCCGGCATGGCGATCCTCGCCGTGTCCGGCGCGGCGCAGGCCGCCTCGCCGCATGTCCGCTTCCACATCGAGCCCAAGCGCACTTCCGAGGCTCTGCTGGACCTGGCCCAGCAGGCCAATGTCACCCTGATCGGGGCGGCCGCCTGCGACGGCTATTCCCAGGTTCGCATTGTCGCGGCCCTGACGGTGGAGCAGGCGCTCGACCAGCTCCTGATCGGGGCCCCGTGCGCCTGGAAGATGATCGCGCCCGATGCGGTCGAGATCGCGGCTCTGCCCAGGAGCGCGTCCGCCAAGCCTGCGCCTATCACGTCGGTCTCCGAGCTGCTGGTCACCGCCACCAAGCGGGTGCGCGATCCCCGACAGCTGGCGGTCTCCATGACCGCCGTCAGCGGCAAGGACCTGCAGGCCACCGGCGCCAGCGACGCGGCCGACGGCGCGGCCCAGCTCGACATGCTGTCGACCAACCTGGGGCCCGGGCGCGACAAGCTCCTGCTCCGGGGTCTCTCGGACGGCGCCTATACCGGCCGCGCGCGCTCGACGGTCGCCACCTACCTCGACGACATTCCGATCAACTACAACGCGCCGGACCCGGACCTACGGCTCGTGGACGTGGAGCGGGTAGAGATCGCCCGGGGCCCGCAGAGCACGCTTTACGGCGCGGGGTTCCTGAGCGGCCTCTACCGCATTGTGTTGCGCAAGCCCGACCTGGGCGCCTTCTCCGGCGAGATGCGCGCCTCCGGCGCCATCACTGAGCACGGCAGCCCCTCGGGCGCGATTGAGGGCTATTTCAACGCCCCGGTCTGGTACGATCTGGCGGGCCTTCGGCTCTCGGCCTACGAGGAGGAGGAGGGCGGCTACCTCGACGACGCGCGCCTGCACAAGGACAACGCCAATCGCACCACGCGGTGGGGCGGGCGGATGACCTTCCTGGCCCAGCCGCGCAACGACTGGACCATCGAAGTTACCGCCGCGGCCCAGCACCTGCGCTCCAGCGACACCCAGTACACCACCCCAGGCCTCGGCCTGGCCCGGGTCAACCGGATCGCCGAGCCGCACGTCAACGACATCGGCCTGGTGACCGCACGGGTGAACAAGTCCTGGGGCTGGGGTGAGCTCACCTCGTCCACCGGCCTGGTGCGCCACGACTACGGCAGCTTCTACGACGCCACCGATGTGCAGAGCCTCTACACCAAGCTCGCCGACACCTCGGCCTACTCGGAGAAGACCCGGGCGAGCATGATCGTCGAGGACCTGTTTCTGACCTCCCGCGGCGCCGGCCGTTTCCAGTGGCTCGCGGGCCTCTATGCCTCGTCGACCTCGGAGCATTCGCCGACCAACTTCCTGGCCTCCAAGTCGTTCGCCCCGAAATTCCCGGTCTCCGTCTACGGCGATGACCGGCACGACCGGGTCGACGAACTCGCCGCCTATGGCGAGGCCTCGCTGGAATTCTCGCCGCAATGGACGGTGGCGGTGGGCGGGCGCGCCTTCACCATCCACACCCGGACCAAGTCACGGGTCAATTCGGAACTCTTCGCGCCGCGGAACCTGGACCGCGGCGTCAATTTCACCGGCTTTGCCCCCAAGCTCTCTCTGCAGCGCGAGCTCTCGGCCGGCGACATGATCTATGCGGTGATGTCGGCGGGCTCCCGCAGCGGAGGCACCAATTCCGGAGGCGCCCAGCCCCTGCCGTCGGATCGCGAGACCTACGCGCCTGACCGGCTGACCAACTATGAGGTCGGCCTCAAGCTGCAGCTCTTCGACAACCGGTTGGCCCTGAACTCGGCGGTGTTCTACGACGTGTGGAAGGACATCCAGACTGATCAGTTCCGCTCGTCGGGCATCCCGTTCACCACCAACGCCGGCGACGCCGGGATTCTGGGCTTTGAGGCGGAGGTGGCGTTCAGGCTTGCCGACGGCCTTTCGGCCAGCCTCAACGGACGCGTCGACCGCACCCGGATCAGCCACCTCAATCCGATCTTCGCCTCGACAATCGTCCGGGGCCTGCCGGACGCGCCGACCGCATCGGGCGGCGCCGTGGTGAGCTATGAGCGCCCGCTCAGCGGCGACTGGCTGCTGAAGCTGGTCGGCGAGAGCACCTACGTCGGCCGCTCGCGGGTCAATTTCAACACCACCTTCCCGGAGATGGGCGGCTATGTCCGCACCAAGCTCCTGGTCGAGCTGCGGCGCCGGGCCATGGGCGTGCAGGTCTATCTGACCAATCCCACCAACGCCTTCAGCGACACCTTCGCCTTCGGCAACCCCTTCAATCCCAGCCAGACCCAGCAGGTCACGCCCCAGCGGCCGCGGACTCTCGGCTTCACTCTTTTCGCGACGCTCTAGTTTATTTGCGGGACGACCTAGGGATGCGCCTTGGCGGTAACGTCTCAGCCGCGACCTTCACGCTCCCCTGAAGCATGTCGGTCAAAGGCAACGCCGCGTGTCATAGCCCAATGCGCGCTGTGTCGGCCGAGCGCGGCCCTGACGCGACAAGCGTTCAGGGCCGCGTCGATCGCCCCCCCAGGGCCCGTTTGCGCGCGGCATTGGCGCGTCCCCACAGCGATGCTAGAGTGTAGCCGTCGGACGTAGCCGCCCCGGGCTGCGCCTACCGCCGGGATTCCAGTCCCTGGCGCGAGACATCGCCCCGGCTTGAGACGTCACACCTCGGCCGGGGCATTCCCGCCCTCCCCACGACGCACTGCCCACGACGCACTGCCCACGACGCCCTGCCCACGACGCCCTGCCCATGACGCCCTCCCGACGCGTGCGTTGCGACACCGGACGGCTTGGCCCTAGACTGCGGATTTCGGGAGGCTCGCACGATCTGCGTCCTGCTCACCGCGGCCGTACTCCTGGTTCAAGCCGCCCCCTCGGCCTCGGCGCCAACTGCCGCCGCGCCGCCGCCTGCGGACAGGACCGTCAGCCCGGTGACCGTCACGCCGGCGCCCGCCATCAGCAAGCGGCGCGACGCCGACCCGACGGTGGTCGTCTGCACCAGCGAACTGCCCGTCGGCAGCCGGTTTCCGGTGAAAACCTGCGCCACCCGCCGCGAGCGCCGGCAACGGACCCAGGAAGATCAGATGGAAGTCCGCCGCTGGACGGCGCTGCGGCCAGGCTCCGGCAACTAGGGCTGCGGCGCCTCAGCCGTTCGCGCGGCTGTCCAGGTCCAGTCCCACCGCGCGCATCATCAGCTTGATCAGCACCGCCTGGCGGTTGACGCCGGTCTTTCGGCCGCCCGGTTCAGCTGGCGCACTCGCCCGTCGACGTCCAGCAGGAAAATGCCATGGGCCGACTCGTCGAACACCGCGGCGAGCCCGCTGGTGAGCGCCCGGCTCTGCGCCAGCTTCTGGCCCAGTTCGAAGGCGCGGAGCAGGTCGGACTTCGGCATCCAGTCTTCGTCGGTGAGGATGCGCGGCGCAACTGAAGGGAGTGCGCCGGGGGCGGCTGTTCGTCGCTAAGGCCGTGGAGGTCAGGCGATCATCATCGCGGCGTCGTCGCCGCGTCGCTCCAGCAGCGCCGCGATCGGGCCGAAGAGGCCGACCATCGAGACCGGCTTGTGGATCACATCGTCCGCGCCGGCCCGGCGGCACTCGGCGTCGATCGTCGGGCCGTCATCGGCGGTGACCACGATCACCGGCAGGCCGGCCTTGTCGTCGCCGCGGGCGCGGATGTGTCGAATGGCGGTCAGGCCATCCATACCCGGCATGCGCAGGTCCATCAGCACCAGGTCGAAGGACTGGGTGTCGATCATTTCCAGGCCCATGGCCCCGTCCTCGGCCTCGACCATGTCGATGCCGCCCGCGCGCAGCATCTCCTTGAAGACCCGTCGGTTGACCGCGTTGTCCTCGACGTACAAGACCCGCATGGGGTGGGTTCCAAGGCGGTCAGACCGCTACGCGACCGGCACCGTGGAGCCCGATGGTTAGCGAAAATTTACCATTCAGCCGGAATTGCCTGTGGCAGGCGCCATGTTCGGGAAAGGGTTACCCGGCGACGCCTTCACTCTTCGCATCACCGGCGATCCTCGAGTGCCACATCACCCGGGGCTCGCTCATGTCCCAGGGCAGCGCGCGATGCATCAGGCAGCGATTGTCCCAGATGACCGCGTCGCCGGGCGTCCAGCGGTGCTGCCATGTCCGGGGCGGCTGGCAGGCCTGGGTGACCAGGTCCTCCAGCAAGGCTTCGGACGCGTCTGACGCCATGCCGGGGATCCGGTAGGCGTGCCGGCCGACCATCAGGCATTTGCGCCCGGTCTCCGGATGGGTCTTGACCAGGGGCCGCAGCGGCGGGTCGGCGACCTGCATGCCATAGCCGGAATAGGCGCTGCCCGGCGCGTGGGCGTGGCCGAGCTTGCCCTGGCTGTAGGCCAGCGAATGGTAGGCGCTCAGGCCCTCGACCCGGTCCCGCATGTCTGGCGCCAGCGCGTCGTAGGCGGCGCGCATGTCCGCCCAGCCGGTCTCCCCGCCGGTGGCCGGGACCACGTGGGCGGTGAAGACCGCGCCCTTGGCCTGCACCGGCATGTAGGTCGAGTCACAGTGCCAGCCCATGTTGCCCTTCAGCACCTTGACCGCGTCGTCGGAGCCGTCGTCGGGGCGCAGCGTCCCGTCGGGGCGCACGTTGGAGATCGGCGCCAGCTCGAACTCTAGCGCCCCGAACCGCCGCGCGAAGGCCACCTGTTCGGTCTTGCTCAGGTGCTGGCCCGGGAAAATCAGCAGGCAATAGTCGAGCCAGGTCGCGTAGAGCGCGGCGAAGTCTTCCTCCGAGAGCGCCGCAAGCTTGAGCCCGCTGATGGTCGCCCCGAAGGTGGCGGGCAGGGCTCTACGTCGAAGGGGGTCTGATCGCCCATGGCCGCAGCCTACCCCGGCGGCGGGACACGCGACAATCTGTCCGCAATTTCACCGAACATGATTCCGGATGTTTTCGAATTGCAAAGCGTTCCTGTGCCTTCTTCGGACGCCCACGACGGCGCCCGGGGGAGGACGGCTGGATGGCGGGACTGGACGAGGCGAGCCTGAGAACGCTGCGTTGGCGCGTCGAGGGCCTGCCTGTGCGGCTGGGCCAGATCCTGCTGATCGGCGGCCTCTTCTGGCTCTACGCCCGGACGTCGCTTCCCCTCGCATGGTCGGCCGGCGCGATCGCCACGGCCGTGATCGACGCGGACCTGTCGCGACGCCACCTCACGCGGCTCGACGACTGGCGTCTGGCCGTCCTGACGGCGTTCAGCCGGGTGGCCTCGGCCGGGGCGTTCGCCTCGGTCTGTTTCGTCTTCCTGACCGACCGGTCCGGCGTCGGCCTGGCCGCGGCGATGCTGGTGGGCTGCGCCATGAACCTCAACAATGCGGTGATGACGCGCGGCTCACGGCGCTTCTTCCTGAGCATCGTCGGGCCGTCGTCGGTCTGCCTGGTGGCGCTTCCCCTCGTCGCCTGGAGAAACGGCCACGCCTTGAGCCTCGCGGGCGCCGGGATTCTGACCGTCGGCGCGGTGGCCTATGCGGTGTTCATCGCGCTCCTGGCCCGGGCGCTGTTCAAGGAAAGTCAGGCGCTGCGCTCCGCGCTTGAGGCGGCGGAGGCGGCCAGCCGGTCCAAGAGCGCCTTCCTGGCGGTGACCAGCCACGAGATCCGCACGCCCCTGAACGGCGTGCTGGGCATGGCCCAGGCCATGGAAAACGGAACCCTTTCACAGGTTCAGCGCGGTCGCGTGAGCGTGATCCGCCAGTCGGGGGAGGCGTTGCTGGAAATCCTCAACGACATCCTCGACCTGGCGAAGATCGAAGCGGGCAAGCTCGAACTGGAAACCGCGCCCTTCGAGGTCGAGGCGGTGACCCTGAGCGCCGTACGCGCCTTCAGCGCCACCGCGCTCGCCAAGGGCCTGGCCTAGCGCCTGGACTTCGACCCGGCGGCGCGCGGGTCCTGGGACGGCGATTCCGCGCGCCTGCGTCAGGTGTTGTGCAATCTGATCTCCAACGCCGTGAAGTTCACCGAGACGGGCGAGGTGGCGGTGGCCGTCGCCGCGCAGGCCGGGGGGCTGGCCTTCAGCGTGCGGGATACCGGCCCCGGGGTCCCGGCGGACTTGGCCGAGCGCCTGTTCGAGAAGTTCACCCAGGCCGATTCCTCCACCACGCGGCGCTTCGGTGGCACGGGCCTTGGCCTGGCGATCTGCCGCGAGCTCTGCGAGGCCATGGGTGGAACCATCACGGTGTCGAGCGCGCCGCAGGGCGGCGCCATCTTCACGGTCGACCTGCCGCTGACCCGTAGCGCCGCTTCGGCGGGCTCCGCGCCGGCGGCCATCCGCGCGGCGCCTCAGCTGCCGGGGTCCGGCGACAGGCCGCTGCGGGTGCTGGCGGCCGAGGACAACGCCGTCAATCAGCTGGTGCTGCGCACCCTGCTTGAGCAGATCGGTGTCGCGGCGACGATCGTCGAGGACGGAGCCGAAGCGATCGGGGCCTGGGAGGACGCTGACTTCGATCTCATCCTGATGGACGTCCAGATGCCCCGGATGGACGGCCCCACGGCCGCGCGCGCCATCCGCGCTCGCGAAGCGGAGACCGGCCGCGCGCGCTGCCCCATCGTCGCCCTCACCGCCAATGTCATGAGCCATCAGCTGGATGACTATACGGCGGCCGGCATGGACGCCTTCGTCGCCAAGCCCATCGCGATCGCCGACCTCTACGCGGTGATCGCGCAGTGCGCTGGTCCGGCGGAGGCGGCGGCGGACACCGCGCAGGCGGCGAGCGCCTAGGTCGTCTGCTCATGAACGGATCGCGGCGCCGCGTGCGCGAGACCAGCCGCCGCGCGTAGCCGGCAAGCGGACGCTATGAATGTCCGCTATTGGGGGGAAAGCGGACGTTCAGCGAGTCGTATGAACCGTCTCTCGAAAGCCGGCCCAAAGACCAATCGTTACGTATGCGAGAACGCACCAACCGAATGAGACCATCGCGGCGAGAAGACCCGCGCCGTCACCGCCTTGTTCCTTGGCGGCCCAAAGGCCGAGCCCATACCAAAGCGCGACAGTCGTGGTTGGAGGAACGAAGGCGAGCCAGGGTTTGGTCCGAGAAATCCAAAGCCGCCAGCCGACTAGACCTAGCTGAACCGCCGCCGAGACCACCAGGACCGTCGGTGACAATCCGCCGGACGTAGCTGCCACGGCGAAAGCGACGGCGAATACGGCCTGGGCAATCCAATAAACCATCGTTGGCGTCCGGCATCGGCGGCTTCGAGCTTAGCTCGAAACCGTTGCCCGGCAACCGACCCTTCACAATGTCCGCTATGGGTCGAGGC
>PLEH01000024.1 GCA_003136395.1 Phenylobacterium sp. | reverse complement strand
GGTGTCGCCGGAGGGCGTCCACAGGCGCGCCACGCGCATGCGGTTCTCGGTGAGGGTGCCGGTCTTGTCGACGCACAGGATGGTGGCGCCGCCCAGGGTCTCGATGACCGCTGCGCGGCGGGTCAGGACCTGATGGGTCGCCAGCCGCCAGGCCCCCAGCGCCAGGAAGACGGCCAGGATCATGGGGAACTCTTCGGGGATCAGGCCGATGGCCACGGTCACCCCGGCGAGCGCCCCGCCCAGCCAGTCGTGGCGCAAGAGGCCGTAGACCACCGCCACCAGGGCGCAGAACGCCAGAGCGAAGGCGCCCAGGATGGCGACCAGCCGACCGGCCTTGCGCTGCAGGGGCGTCGGCTCGGCGCCGATGGCGGCCAGCGAGGCGCCGATCTGGCCGAGCGCCGAGGCCGGCCCCGTGCGGGTGACCTCAGCCACGCCCTGGCCGCGCACCACCAGGGCGCCTGCGAACAGGTGCGGCGAGGACTCCGCGCCCGGGGCCGGATTGTCGTCGAGGGCCTCGCCCGGCTTGGCCGGAGACTTGGACACCGGCGCGGATTCCCCGGTGAGCGCGGATTCGTCGACACTCAGCACCTCGCCGCCGACCAGCCTGGCGTCGCTGGGCGCCCGCTCGCCCTCACCGATCAGGAGGATGTCGCCGGGCGTCAGCTCGCGGGCCGGGATCCGGCGCTCGACGCCGCCGCGGATCACCCGCGCGTGGGGCTGGGCGAGGTCGCGCAGGGCGTCGAGCGCGCGCTCGCTGCGGGTCTCCTGCATGACCACCAGCCCGATGGAGGCCATGGCGCCGACGACGAGGAACAGACCCTCGCCGAGGTCACCGAGCACGAGATAGAGCCCCGCCGCGCCGATCAGCAGCAGAAACATCGGCTCGCGCAGGGTCTCGGCGACGATGCGCAGCAGTCCGCGGCGCCGGGTGTGCGGCAACTCGTTCGGGCCGGCGGCGAGGAGCCGGCGGGCGGCCTCGTCCTCGTCCAGTCCGCGCAGGTGTGCGGCGTCCATGGGCGCCGCCCCTCAGTGGGAGATGAAGACCGGCGATTTCAGGTGGTAGAGCGCGTGCTCGGTCGCCCCGCCCAGGATGATCTCGCGCAGTCGGGTGTGGCCGTAACCGCCCATCACCAGCAGGTTCGGCCGGACCTCGGCCAGGTATGTGTCGAGGACCTCTCCGATCCGCCGTCCGGCCGCGGGGACCTCGTCGACCTTGGCGGCGATTCCATGGGCCTTGAGGTGACGCACGGCGTCCGCGCCGACGCCGGCCGCGGCCGAGGGCTTCTCGTCGAGGATCGTCAGAATCCGGACGTCCTGGGCGAGCCGCAGGATCGGCAGGGCGTCGGCCATGGCCCTGGCCGCGCAGCGGCTGGCGTCCCAGGCGACGACAACGGTTCCGGGCGGGCGTGGCGACAGACTGGCCTCGCCGGCCCGGAAGACCAGGACCGGGCGGCCGGAATTGAACAGCGCGGCCTCCACGACCTCCATCTGGCCGTCATAGGGGCCGGCGAGCGGGACGATGCACAGATCGCGGGTCCTTGCCCGCAGGGCCACGTGATCGGACAGGAGGTAGAGGTCGGCCTTTTCCAGCAGCGTCTGCCCCAGGACGTCGGCGGCCTGCGCCCGGGCCTTGAAATGCTCCAGGCTCGCACGACAGGCGGCCAGGCTCTTGGCCTCCTCGTCAGCGACCATGTCGCTCAGATGAATGAGGTAATCGGCCACGCGGTTGCTGTTGAGCGGGATGTCGACGCACACGGCCAGCGCCGAGAGCGTTCCGCCGATCGCGGCCGTGAAGCCCACGGCCTCATCGATCGCCGCCGCCGGCGCAGCCTCGGGATAGCTGTCGATGTGGAGCAGGATGTCGTTCAGGGCCATCGGGGTGACTCCAGTGGGGAACTTGAGAAGGTCATCGGCGCGCCGTCCTCGCGTCGGGCGCGACCTCGCGGCCGCCGCCGGCCGTGAGAGGCGCGGTCTTCAGGTAGAACACCTGGATCGCCACGATGACCAGCAGCGCCAGGGGGCTGGCCAGGAAGATGCCGGATGCGCCGAACAGCACCGTGAAAACCACGGTCGAATACATGGTCAGGACCGGCGGGAGATCGACCTCCGCGTCCTGCACAAACGGCGTGATGAACGTGCCTTCGATGAAGTGCACGGCCCAGTACATCAGGCCCACATAGACCGCGAGCAACGGCGATTGGGCCAGGGCGACGAGGATCGCCGGGACAGCGGCCATGAGCGCGCCGACCAGGGGAATGAAGGTGAGGAGGCCGCCGACGATCCCGAGGGTGAAGGCGCCGTCGATCCCGAGCGCCCACAGCCCGAGGCTCGAGAGCACGCCGATCGTGATCATGACGATCAGCCGGCTGACCAGCCACTTGCGCAGAATGACGGCGGATCGCGTCAGGAAGGCCTCGGCCATCGGCTTGTTCGCGGCGGGCACGACGAGCAAGACGCCGCGCAGATGCCGCCCGGGATCGATCGCCAGGAAGATCCCGCTGGCGATCACGATCGCGGTGTAGGCGATCCCCTGGCCCACGGACCCGAGCACGGACCCAAGGGCCGGCGTCAGCATCGCGGTCGCCCCGTCCATTCGCGCGCCCTGCATCCACTGCAGGATGTTGCGCCCGAGTGCGTGGCTGTTCACCAGCGCCGAGATGTCGGCCAGACCCGTCAGCGCCTTCGCGAGGATCGCGTCGTACTGGTCGGCGATCCGCCAGCCGAACAGGACCAGGGCGCCGGCGACAAACATCAGCGTGAGCAGGATGACGACCGCCAGGGCGAGTCCCGCCGGGACCCTGGTGCGCCGCGCCAGCGGGTCGGAAATCGCCCGCAGGGTGACGGCGATCAGGACGGAGGTGAAGCCGAGCAGCAGGATGCTGCGCAGCTCCCAGACGAGCAGCGCTCCGATGGCCATGAGCGCCAGGCGCCCAATGTCGAGCGCGGCCGGAGGGCGGGCGGCGGGAACAGTCGAAGGGGGCATAAGGTCCGGGAGCCTCAAATCAGTCCCCAGTGAGCACGGCCGCGCCGGTCCCCGCCTTGCGCGAGGTCAAGGAAGGCGAGCCCGCCGCGCGCGGCCGTGCGCCTGCCGGGCGGAGCGGGGCCGGCATGATGGGTCTTCGCAAGGAAGTCTTAGGCATGGCGGGCGCAGGGTGGTCTTTCCGAAAGACGACGGAGGCCCCTGCCATGTCGAGCCGGATGACGAATTCACGACGGGCGCTGGTCGATCACTTCGAGCCGGACGACCTGACCGACCCGAAAGCCCAGAAGCAGCTGCGCGGGCAGCTCGAACAGATCGACTACACGGCCTATGCCGCCAACAAGGAGGTGCTGGCCGCCGCCATCGGGCGGGCCGACGCCATGAAGTTCGCGCACCTGGGCCTGGCCGCAGCGCAGGCCCGCGGCCGCTGGGCCTCGCTGGCGCTGGCGGCCACCGAGGGCGGCAGGTCGCCGAGCGCCCAGCAGATCGAGGAGATCCAGCGGCTGCGGATGGCGTACGAGGAACTGAGCGAGGCCTATGGCGCGCTGCGCCGGATGGTGGAGCGCGGCTACCTGAGCTACGCGGCCAGCGACGTTTCGGGGCGGCCGCCGGGCGGCTAGGCTGAGAACCTAATCACCTCGCCGTAATTCCAATATTTTCCTCGTCATTCCCGGTCCTGTGCCGGGAATCCGAGATCGCAGGCGGCGCAGGCCCGTTATGGACGCCGCGGCGGCATCTGGACCACCACGGAGTTCATGAGTTCCCGGGACAAGCCCGGGAATGACGACCAGGAAAGTAGAGGGCCGGCGGGCGGCCAAGCTTTCGCCGCAAGCGCCTTTGACTGTGGCGGCCCCAGGGGCTGCCAGATGAGACGTTGGATCAGAACCGGAGCGGCCGCGGTGTTGGGTCTGGCTCTCGCGCTGAGCGCGGGCGCGCAGCCCAGGCCGGCCGCGCAGCCGGGGGCTCTGGCCGATCCGGAAGCCAATATCGTCGAGGAGTTGGTGGTGGTCTCGCGTCATCCGGCGCCGGCCTGGTGGCGGGTGGAGCGCGGCGGCTCGACGGTCTGGATACTGGGCGTGCTGGACGTCCCGCTGCCGAAGGACGTGACCTGGCGCCGCGCGGAGCTGGACCAGCGGCTGGAGGGCGCCGGCGCCCTGATCACCGCGCCCAGGCTGCACGCCGGGCTGGAGGACATCTTCGGGCTCTTCAAGATCTTCGGGATGATGCGGACCAAGGACCCCCTGGAGGAGAGCCTCGATCCGGGCTTGAGGGCGCGGTTCGTGGCCGACCGGGAGAAGGTCGGCAAGGGGCCCGAGCCCTATGCGCACTGGCGCCCGATGATCGCCGGCCAGATCCTGCTGCGCGACTCGCGGCCGCCGGCGGTGGCCGACGTGGGCCGCCAGGTGCGCGCCGAGGCCGTCCGGCGCGGGGTGAGCGTGCGCGCCGCGGGGGAATACGACCTGGTGCCCTTCGCCAGGACAGCCTTGGGCTCGATGAGCGCGGCCTCGGAGGGGATGTGCCTCTCCGCCGCCCTCGACGACGCGGAGGCCGGCGAGGCGGCCTATCGGCGCGCGGCCGTGGGCTGGACGCGGGGCGACGTGGCCGCGGCCCTGAAGGCGCCCCGGCAGTTCGACCGCTGCCTCTTGCTGATGGCCGGCGGGCCGGAACTCTGGCGCAGGAGCACCGACGACCTGGCCGAGGCGATCGACAAGGCCCTGGCCACACCTGGCCATGCGGTGGCGACGGTGTCGCTGCGGCGGCTGCTCGCCAAGGACGGGCTCGCGGACACGCTCAAGGTCCGCGGGCTGAAGGTGATCGGGCCGAACGATCCTGAGCCCTGAGAGGCGGAGGCGCTAGGAAGCCCGGCGCAGCGCGGGGGCGGATTCACCCACCAGTTCGTCGAACAGATCACGGTCGTAGATCATCGCCTGGCGCAGGTCTTCCGTGTCGGCCTCGCCGCGGCCATGCCGAAGCGTGATCTCGTGGGCCGAGCGATAGTTGGTGATCAGCTTGCCGTGGTCGACCGACAGGTCGGCGGCGCGCTGGTCGAAGTCGCTGACCGGATAGCCGCGCAGGGCCATGATCTCGCTCAGCAGGGCGTCGGCGCGGATCGCCGCGGCGATGGGCTGGTCGACGAACTCGGCCTGGATGTCGCGCCAGGCCAGGCTGAAGCGCTCCCGTTCGCCGGCCTGCAGGGGCCGCAGCTCAAGCGAGCCGACCCGCTTTTCGCGCTCGTGCAGCTCGGCCGCGGCCAGCGGCCGGCCGACCTCGTCGACGGTGCGGTCGTACTCGGAGCCGAACTTGCCGCGCAGCTTGGCGGTGCGCGCGCGCCGGACTGCGGCGACGATGCCGATGGCCACGATGACCACGACGGCGATCGCGACGACGACGGTGACGGCTAAGGTGGTGGTGGTGTCCATGACGGTTCGCTCTTGGGAATGCGGATGATGGACACGCCAACGAGCCGCCTGCGTGGAGGTTCCTTGATCGAGATCAAGGCCGCCCCGCCGCCGGGCGGCAGTGTGCCATCGAAGACGCCCAGGGAGACCTGAAATGACGGTTCGGATACGGACGAAAGCGGGGTTCATGGCCGCGGCGGCGCTGAGCGCGCTCATCGCGGTCGGCTGCGCGGCGCCGCCCGCCACCGGGCGGACGGCGGTGGCTGACGGGGTGAAGTTCAACTACGCCCTGGCCCCGGCCGGCGTCCCGGGGACCTATCACCTGACGCTGGCGCTGGCCGACGCCAAGACCGGGGCCGCGATCAACGACGCCAACGTGGCCGTGGACCTCTATGGCCCCGGGATCGTCGGCGGCAGCACGCTGGTGAACCTGGCAAGGAGCACGGACGGGCCGGCGGCCTATGGCGCGGACGTCGCCCTGCCGCAGGTCGCGAGCTACCGGCTGACGTTCCAGGTGAACCGCCCGGCGCCGGCGCCTTCCGCGGAGGTGGTGTTCAGCGCCGCGCGCCCCGCCGCCACGGGCTGAGGCGCCAGCCTACATCTGCTCAGGGACGGCGATGCCCAGGACGTCGAGCGCGCGCTCGAGCGCGG
>PLEH01000251.1 GCA_003136395.1 Phenylobacterium sp. | reverse complement strand
GGAAGGCAGGATCAAGCTGGGACTCAGTGTTCCGGCCCACTATTCCCCACCCGCCTCGGCTTCGCCTCGCCACCCTCCCCATGTAGGGGAGGGAAAGTATCACGAATGGCTGTCGTGGCGACCCGGCGGCCTTTTGCTTGCCCCGAACAGGCGGCGCCGTCACCCTGCCGTCAACCGCCGCGATGAGCCGGCGGGTCAGAGGGTGGCGAGCATGGAACGGCGGCGGTTTCTGAAGGTCGCGGGTGTGGCGGCGGCGGGCGCGGCGCTCGCCCGGCCCGGAGCGGCGGCTGAGCCGGCGGCGAAGGACCCGGTCGCGCCAGCGGCGAAGGGGCCGGGCGAGCGGCTGTCGCTGGACCTCGGCTGGCGCTTCCATCGCGGCGACATCGCAGCGCCCGTCCCCCACAGCGGCGACCAGACCTACGCCAGCACCAAGGCCGGGGCGGCGGGCGGCGCGGCCGGCCTGAGGTACGACGCCTCGTCCTGGCGCGAACTCGACCTGCCGCACGACTTCGTGGTCGAGGGACCCTTCGAGGAGACCGCCAACGTCGCCCAGGGCTATCGCCCCAAGGGCGTGGCCTGGTACCGCCGCACCCTCAGGCTGGACCCTGCCGACCAGGGCAAGCATCTGGAGCTGCAGTTCGACGGCATCGCCACCGAGGCCACCGTCTGGTTCAACGGCAATGTCGTGGCGCATAGCTTCAGCGGCTATTCTTCAGTCTACATCGACGTCACCGCCTTCGCCCGGTTCGGGGACGAGCTGAACACCATCGCCGTGCGCGTTGACGCCGACCCGCTGGAGGGCTGGTGGTACGAGGGCGGCGGGATCTACCGGCACGCCTGGCTGGTCAAGCGCGCGCCCGTCCACCTGGCCACCGACGGCGTCTACGCCCATCCGCGCCGCGAGGTCGGCGGCCGCTGGGTGCTGCCGGTCGAGGCCACGATCGCCAACATCGGCGAGGCCGTGGCCGGCGTCGAGGTCGAGGCCATGCTGCTCGATCCGGAAGGGCGTCCGGTGGCCCAGGGCCGCGCGAGCGTTCCCGTCTCGCCGCTCGAACGGGCTGTGGCCCGCATATCGCTCGACGTGGCCGATCCTCGGCTGTGGTCCATCGAGACGCCGACGCTCTATTCGGTTCGCACGACGGTGCGACAGGGCGGGGCGGTGACAGACGAGGCGGTGACGCTCTGCGGCTTCCGCACACAGCGGTTCGACCCGGACAAGGGCTTCTTCCTCAACGACAGGCCGGTGAAGATCCAGGGCGTCTGCATCCACCAGGACCATGCCGGCGTCGGCATCGCCGTGCCGGACTCGATCATCGATTTCCGGCTGCGGCGGTTGAAGGCGCTGGGCTGTAACGCCATCCGCTCGTCGCACAACGCGCCCACCCGTGAACTGCTCGACGCCGCCGACCGCCTGGGCTTCCTGGTGATGGACGAGAACCGGCTCTTCAACACCAGCCCCGACTACATGCGCATCCTGGAATGGATGGTGCGCCGCGACCGCAACCACCCGAGCGTGATCCTGTGGTCGGTGTTCAACGAAGAGCCGCTGCAGGGCCGCCGCGAGGGCTATGAAATGGTCCGGCGCATGGCCGCGCTGGTGAAGCGGCTGGACACGACCCGCCCGGTCACCGCGGCCATGAACAGCGGCATGTTCTCCAAGGTGAACGTCTCCCAGGCGGTGGACGTGGTCGGCTTCAATTACCAGATCGCCGTCTACGACCCGTTCCACGCGGCCAATCCCAAAAAGCCGATGACCAGCTCGGAGGACACTTCGGCGGTCAGCACGCGCGGCGAATATGTCACCGACATGAAGGCCCATCTGCTGACCTCCTATGACGATGTGGCCCGGCCCTGGGGCGCGACGCACCGGGCGGCCTGGAAGGCCATCGCCACGCGGCCCTACCTGGCCGGCGCCTTCGTCTGGACCGGCTTCGACTACCGCGGCGAGCCGCAGCCCTTCGAATGGCCCACCGTCAGCTCGTCCTTCGGGATCATGGACCTTTGCGGCTTCGAGAAGGCCGCTTTCTACATCCACCAGGCCCAGTGGGTGAAAGACCGCCCGGTGCTGCACCTGATCCCGCACTGGAACTGGCCGGGCCGCGAGGGCCAGCCGATCCGGGTCGTGGCCATGGTCAATACCGAGACGGTGGCCCTGATGCTGAACGGAAAGCTGATCGGCGAGCAGAAGGTCGATCCCTACGAGATGAACGAGTGGCGCGTGCCCTATGCACCCGGCCGGCTGGAGGCCGTGGGCAAGACCGGCGGCAAGGTCGTCGCCCATGCGCTCGTCGAGACCACTGGCGCGCCGGTGGCGCTTCGGCTCACGCCCGCCCGCGCCGTCCTGGCTGGCGACGGGCGCGACGCGGCGCCGGTGACGGTGGAGGCGCTTGACGCCAGGGGCCGGCCGGTGCCGACCGCGAACCTGCCGGTCAGCTTCGAGATCGCCGGCGGGCGGATCATCGGGCTCGGCAACGGCGACGCCAACAGCCACGAACCGGAAAAGGGCGACGCGCGGCGCCTCTACAACGGCCTGGCGCAGGTGATCGTTCAGACCGAGGAGGGCGGGGCAGGGGCCCTGGTTCTGCGGGCGCGGTCGGCGGGCCTCAAGCCGGCCGAGGCGCGGATCGCCGTTCGCGCCACCCCGGGGCCGCCCAGCGTTCCCCGCGCGGGCTAGGGGCGGATGACGGGAGAGTCATGACCGCGAATTAAGCTGCTTCGACTGCATCGCAGGACTAGCTTCCGGCCAGGATTTGGATTGGGGAGAACACCATGCGTCTTGCGATCGCCATCGGCGTGGCGGCCACAGCGCTCGCGGCGGCCAGCGCCGCCAGCGCCGGGCCGTCCGTCGAGATCAGGGATGCGGTCGCCCGCGTCACGGTGGTCCCGGAGGACCGCGCCGACGTCAAGGTCGAGATGCTGACCAACAATGCGGCCCTGCCGCTGGAAGTCCGGACCCTGGGGTCGGAGACCATCATCACCGGCAATCTGGCGCACCGGATCTATGACTGCCACACCCGCGGCGACCATCCGTCGGCCTGGGTGCGCGGGGTGGGCGAGGTCCGCTACGAGAACATGCCCCAGGTGGTGATCCACATGCCCAGGGCCGTGGCCGTCCAGTCGAGCGGAGCGGTCTATGGCGCCGTCGGCCGGAGCGCGAGCCTGGACCTGGAGAACTCCGGCTGCAGCGCCTGGACGGTGGCCGACGTGGCCGGCGAGGCGAACTTGCGCGAATCCGGCGCGGGCTCGGTGAAGATGGGCGCCTCCGGACGCCTGCAGCTCAGGCTCTCCGGCGCGGGCAATGTGCACGCCACCCAGATCAGGGGCCTCGACGCCACGCTCTCCGGCGCGGGCTCGGTGAACATCGACACCCTCTCCGGCCCGATGATGGCCCACGTCTCGGGCGTCGGCCACATCAAGGTCGACCAGGGCCACGCCGAGCGGGTGCAGGCTTCGATCTCCGGCGTGGGCTCGGTGGACTTCGGCGGCGACGCCCAGAGCCTCGACGCCTCGATCTCCGGGTTCGGCGGCATCCGCGTCAAGGCGGTCTCAGGCTCGGTGACCAAGTCCATTTCCGGCGGCGGGCACGTGACGGTCGGCTAGAGCCGGCTCTGCTGCGCCCCACGCCCTGTCGACGGAGTCAGAAGACGGAGAAATCCAAGATGCGCACTATCCTGATGCTCACGGCCGCCGCAGCCGCCCTGTTCGCCGCCG